>DATLPO010000015.1:0-39844 GCA_035535675.1 Candidatus Limnocylindria bacterium | reverse complement strand
CGCGGATGGAGTTGAAGGACGAGATGCCCACCTCGCACAGAGATGCCTCGGATCCGCCGGCCAGCATCACGTCCGCGTCGCCGTGCTGGATGATCCGCGCGGCGTCGCCCAGGGTGTGCGTCGAGGCCGCGCATGCGGTCGTCACCGTGGTGTTCGGCCCTCGTAGGTGGAAGTTCATCGCCACCGACGCGGCTGCCATGTTGGGAATGATCATCGGCGCGTAGAGCGGGTTGAGGCGACCTTTCGTGGCGTACGAGATCGCGCCCGCGGTCATCTCGATGAAGCCTCCGATTCCGGTGCCCATGTCCACGCCGACTCGGAAGCTGTCCTCTTTGGCGAGGTCGATGCCGGAGTCCGCCAGGGCCATGCCCGAGGCCGCCACCGCCATTTGCGAGAAGCGCGCCATACGCTGCGCCGCCTTCCGGTCCATGTACTCCTGTGGATCGAAGTTGTGCACCTCGCAGGCAAACTTCGTCGCCAGCTTCTCGGTCGGATAAGCGCCTTCGACCACGCGCGCGGTGCTGCGTCCCTCGATGAGACCGTCCCAGTACTCGTCGAGATTCTTGCCGAGTGGGTTGACCGTGCCCATCCCGGTCACCACGACACGCGTCCGACCGTTCTTCATGACTTCCCCACCTCAGCCCGAATCTTACTCACGAGCTCGTTTTCCACCGCTTCCTTCGCGACCCTGATCGCATTCTTGATGGCGCGCGCGTCAGAGCGACCGTGCGCCACCACCGCCACGCCGTCAATGCCGAGCAATGGCGCGCCTCCGAACTCCCGCCAGTCGATGCGCGCACGGAGCTTGCGGACTCCGCCGGTGATCAGCAGACCGCCGATCTTGCCGCGTGTGGTCTTCGGGATCTCGTCACGCAGATTTCGGAAGATGAAGTCAGCCGTCGCCTCGGCCATCTTGATCGCGATATTGCCGACGAACCCGTCGGCGACGATGACGTCAGCCTTGGCCCCGAAAATGTCCTTCGGTTCGATGTTGCCCACGAACCAGCGCATCGAGCCTTTGAGCCTGCGGGCGGTCTCCTTGACCAGCTCGCTTCCCTTGCCCTCTTCCTCGCCATTGCTCAACAGGCCGACGCGGGGGTTGTTGCGGCCCAGCATCTGGCGAGCGTAGACCGCGCCCATGGCGGCGAACTGGACCATGTATTCGGGCTTGGAGTCGACGTTCGCACCGACGTCGAGGAAGTAGGCGACACCGGTTTGAGTGGGCACGATGGAACCCAGGGCGGGTCTCTCGACACCTCTGATCCTTCCCTGTACGAACAGCGCCGTCGCCATGACCGCTCCGGAGTTTCCCGCCGACACCCAGCCATCAGCCTTGCCGTCCTTGCACAGGCGCGCGCAAACGTTCATCGATGAGTCTGGCTTAGAGCGCACAGCCTGCGCGGCGTGGTCCTCCATGGTGACGGTCTGCGTGCAAGGGACCAGGCGCAGCAAAGGATGTTGATCGAGCAGTGGCTGAACCGCCGAAGGCAGTCCGACCACCGAAACGTCGATGCGATATTCGGCTGCTGCCTCCGACGCCCCCTGTAGGACCTGCGCCGGCGCGTGATCGCCGCCCATGGCGTCTACTGCTATTTGCATTCCGAAACCGGTCTCTTAGATGTCGAGGTTGCGGACGCTCTTGGCGTGCGCCTGGATGAACTTCTTGCGGGGCTCGACGTCGGGCCCCATCAATTTCTCGAATGTGTCATTGACTGCTGCGACGTCATCAACCCTTACCTGCAGCAGCACGCGCGTCTCAGGGTTCATCGTCGTCTGCCACAGCTCTTCCGCATTCATCTCGCCGAGGCCCTTCATGCGCGCCGACTCGGCATTCTTGCCAAGCTGCCGGATCGCTTTGTCGCGGTCGCCCTCCGAGTGACACCAGACCACCTGCTTGCCCTTGAAGACCTTGAAGAGCGGCGGTTGCGCCATGTACAGGTAGCCCTTCTCGATGACCTGCGGGAAGTAACGGAAGAAGAAGGTAAGGAGGAGCGTGCGGATGTGGCTGCCGTCGACGTCAGCGTCAGTCATCGTGATGACGCGGTGGTAGCGCATCTTTTCGATGTTGAAGTTGTCGCCCACGCCCGCGCCCATCGCTGTGATCAGGTTGCGGATCTCGTCTGATGTGAGCACCTTGTCGAGGCGCGCCTTTTCGACGTTCAGGATCTTTCCGCGCAGGGGCAGGATGGCCTGGGTGCGGCGATCGCGCCCGCCCTTGGCGGTGCCGCCTGCCGAGTCACCCTCGACGATATACAGCTCGCACAGGGCAGGGTCGCGTTCGGCACAGTCCGCGAGCTTGCCCGGAAGAGTGCTCGACTCGAGCAGGCTCTTGCGCTGCACAAGGTCGCGAGCCTTACGTGCCGCCTCCCGCGCCCTGGCCGCGGTGAGCGACTTCTCGACGATGCGGCGCCCGTCGCCGGGGTTTTCCTCCAGGTACTGCGTCATGCCCTCGGTCAAAGCGATTGACACATGGCCCTGGACTTCAGCGTTGCCAAGCTTGCCCTTGGTCTGGCCTTCGAACTGCGGATCCAGGACCTTGACGCTGATCACAGCCGTCAGGCCTTCGCGAACATCCTCTCCGGTCAGGTTGGGGTCTTGCTCCTTGAGGATGCCCGCCTTTCGCGCGTACCGGTTGAGGACATTGGTGAGGGCCGCACGGAAGCCTGTCAAATGGCTGCCGCCCTCGATGGTGTGGATCGTGTTGGCGAAGGCGAGGACATTTTCGACAAACGTGTCGTTGTACTGGAGGGCGATCTCGACTTGCGTGCCCTCCACGTCGCGATCGACGTAGAAGGGGTTGGGGTTGATGACCGACTTATCGCGATTAAGGGCGCGAACGAACGAGACGATGCCGCCCTCGAAGTAGAAGGTGTTGGTGAAGCCGAGGGTCTCGTCCGCGAGCGCGATCTCCAGCCGCTTGTTGAGATATGCCATCTCGCGAAGGCGGCGCTGGATGACCTCGCGGTCGAACGTTGTGTCGGGGAAGATCTGCGGGTCGGGCCAGAATCGCACCACAGTCCCGGTGTGGTCCGTCTTGCCCACCACCTTGACCGAGGCCTTGGGCACGCCTCGCTCAAACTCCATGTGGTGCACCTTCGCCCCCAGATGAACCCACACCTGCAGCTTCTCGCTCAGAAAGTTCACCGCGGAGACGCCGACTCCGTGCAGTCCCGAAGATACTTTGTAGCCGCCCCCGCCGAACTTGCCGCCGGCGTTCAACCGCGTGAGCACAAGCTCGAGGGCGGAAAGACCTTCCTTCTTGTGCATGTCGACAGGGATGCCTCTTCCGTTGTCCTCGACCTGGACGCTGCCGTCACCAAAAAGGGTGACTGTGATCTCGGTGGCGTAGCCCGCCAGCGCCTCGTCGACTGCGTTATCGACGACCTCGTAGACCAGGTGATGAAGCCCCGTGGTGGTGGTCGAGCCGATGTACATGCTCGGACGCCGCCGCACATGCTCCCGGCCTTCGAGGACCTGGATCTGCTCGGCGGTATACGCCACGTCGGCGCCTAGAGGCTGGGGCCTGCGTTTGCGGTCCGGGAGGAGATTTCGAGCCTCGCTCACGGCTATTGCAGCCCTCCCAGCCTGGAGAAGTCGTAGAGAACAACTGGGCAGAGTTTCAGGGTTTAAATTCTACCGGATTTCGAGTTCGAAATGGCCTCCGGAAGGGCCTTAACAGGGGGTCTTTAGGGTGCCGGTTTCCAGCGCAGAATCGGGTCCTCGCTCTGGCCCTGCAGGTAGGCGTTGATTTTGCGCGCGGTGGCCACCTCATCGAGCCTTCCGACAGGCAGCCCATGGGGCGCCTGGTGCAGCTCTTCAGGCGACTCTTTGGCCTGCTTCACGATCTCCCGTATCGCGGTGGCGAAGGCGTCAAGGGTTGCCTTGCTCTCCGTCTCTGTGGGCTCGACCATGAGGGCTTCCGGGACCACGAGCGGGAAATAGATGGTTGGAGCGTAGAAGTCGCGCTCCAGCAGCCCCTTGGCGACGTCAAGGGCCTTGATCCCCTGGGGGGCGAGGTTGTGGGCGCTGGCGACGAACTCGTGCATGCAGGGCCCTTTATGAGGCATGTCCAGCAGGCCGTCGACCTGGCTCTTCAGGTAGTTAGCCGAAAGGACCGCGTCATGCGAGGCCTGTGTCAGGCCGTCCCCTCCCATCGCCACGATGTAGGTGTAGGCCCGCACCAGCATCCCGAAGTTGCCATAGAAGCTGCGTACTCGGCCGATCGACTTGGGCCGCTTGAAGTCGAGCTTCAGGTGGCCGTTGAGGCGCTCGACTGTGGGCGTGGGTAGGAACGGGACGAGATCGGCCTTGACCCCGACCGGGCCCGCCCCAGGACCTCCCCCGCCGTGCGGCGTGGTGAAGGTCTTATGCAGGTTCATGTGCACTGCGTCAAAGCCCATGTCGCCAGGCCGGCAGATGCCCATGAAGGCGTTCAGGTTGGCGCCGTCGTAGTAGAGCATGGCTCCAGTTGCATGCACAAGTTCCGCAACATCCAGTATCTCGCGCTCAAATAACCCCAAGGTGTTGGGGTTCGTGAGCATTAGGGCAGCGACCTTCGGGGACAGCTTTGACTCCAGGTCGGCCAGGCTGATCCGCCCATCGGGACCGGACTTGACCTCGACCACATGGAAGCCGCTCAGGGCGGCGCTTGCGGGATTGGTGCCATGCGCCGAGTCCGGGACGAGAACCTCGGTACGAGCCTCGCCTTTCGAGTGATGAAAGGCCCGGATCATCTTGAGGGCCGTCCACTCGCCGTGTGCGCCGGCCGCCGGCTGCAGCGTGACCCTGTCCACCCCCACGACCGCGCACAGGGCCTGCTCAAGCCGCCACATCAGCGAAAGGGCGCCCTGGACGGTGTCCTCGTCCTGGTAGGGGTGGAGGTCCGTGAAGCCGGGCAGGGCGGCCGCCGCCTCGTTGGCGACGGGGTTGTACTTCATGGTGCAGCTGCCGAGTGGATAGAACTGCTCGCTGATCGAGTAGTTCAGCGAGGCGAGCCGGCTGTAGTGCCGCATGATCTCTGCTTCGCTGAGTCGCGGAAGCCCCGGCGGCCGGGCCCTCAGGAGCTCTGGTGGCAACACTTCCGAGGGCCCCGCCGCCTTCACATCAGCTTCCGGCAGGCGAGGGCCGTGAGCATTCGGCCGGCTCTTTTCGAAGCTGAGAAGCTCGGTCACTTCGCCAACGCCTCCACCAGCTCGTCAAGAGCGCGAGGGTCGTTGACCTCGGTACAGGTGAACGTAACCACCCCCTTGAGCTCGCGAAACCAGCGGTGCACATCGAGCCCACCCAGGATTCCCTTTCGCGCCAGCTTCCTGATCACCGAAGGGCCCTTTGGCACGCGGATCGGGAACTCGTTAAGGAACTGGCGCTCGGGAAACGCCATCTCCCAGCCGGGTAGCGCTGACAGCCGCTCCGCGAGTGAGTGAGCCCGCTTGAAACCCACCTCCGCCACCTGGCGCATGCCGTCGGGTCCCATGTAAGTCATGTAGACGCTGGCGGCCAGCGCGCAAAGCGAGTGGTTGGTGCAGATGTTGGAAGTGGCACGCTCGCGACGAATGTGCTGTTCGCGCGCAGTGAGCGTGAGCACGAAGCCGCGGCGTCCTTCGGCATCGTGTGCGCTGCCGATCAACCGGCCTGGCAGCCGCCGGACGAGCTCCTTTCGGCAGGCGATGAAGCCCACGTGCGGGCCTCCGTAGCTCGGGCTCAATCCCAGCTGCTGGCCTTCTCCTGCGGCGATGTCCGCGCCGTATTCGCCAGGCGGGGCGACGATCGCAAGGCTGATGGGGTCGACGCACGCGATCGCCAGCGCCCCGGCCTTGTGTGCCGTCTCGGTGAGCCCTGCCGCGTCCACCAGGAGGCCCAGGAAGTCGGGCTGCTGAAACACGACGGCCGCAGTTTTGGAGTTCGGCTCGGTGCCTTTTCGCACCTTGATCCCGCGACCCTCGCTAAAGGCGCGCAGCACCTCCATGTACTCGGGGTGTAGATAGCCGGCCACCACCACCTCGTTGCGGCCGGTGTGAATGTGAGCCATCATCGCCGCCTCCGCGACGGCCGTCGCCCCGTCGTACATCGACGCGTTTGCCACATCAAGCGCAGTCAGCTCGGAGATCAGGGTCTGGAACTCGTAGATGGCTTGAAGCGTGCCCTGGCTCGCCTCTGGCTGGTACGGCGTGTATGCGCTGTAGAACTCGGGCTTGGAGGTGACCGCAGCCACCGCGGCGGGAATGAACCGCCGGTACACGCCGCCGCCCCGGAAGGTCAACCGGTCGGCAAAGATCCGGTTGCGGGCAGCCAGTGACTCGATCTGAGCCATGGTTTCGAACTCGGAAAGGCCCGCCGGCAGCTCGAGGGCCGCTATGCGCAGGGATTGCGGGATGTCGACGAGGAGGTCGTCCATAGACCCAACGCCGATCGCGGCGAGCATCGCCGCGCGATCCTCAGGGGAGTGGACGAGGTAGGGCAAGCCGGGTGCTAGGCCCCTGCGACCTTCTTGTAGGCCGCCTCATCGAGGAGGTCGGAGGGCAGCTCGCCCGAAAGCTCGAGCTTCAGGATCCAGCCATCTCCATATGGGTCGGAGTTCACCAGCTCGGGCCGAGCGGTGAGCTTTTCGTTGACCGCCGCAATGCGCCCCGAGACTGGTGCATACAGGTCGCTGGCGGCTTTCACCGATTCGACGACGCCAAAGCTTTCGCCTGCCACCAGCTTGCGGCCAGGAGCCGGCAGATCCAGGAAGACGACGTCTCCAAGCTGAGATTGAGCGAAGTCTGTGATGCCGACAGTGACTGTCTTACCGTCGACGATGAGCCACTCGTGAGACTTGGTGTAGCGGCGCTCGGCCATGCGACTCCTTCCTCCTCTGAATGCTGATGTGGCTCACGACTTGGCCGGTGGCGCCGCAGATCGAGCCGTGCCGCGATAAAACGGCAGCTTGACCACCTCGGCCGGCGCCTCGCGGCCCCGGACCTCCACCGCAATCTTGTCTCCCACTCGAAATGATGGGACTTCCACCATTGCCAGCGCGATGGGGTGACCGAGAAAGAAGGAGTGAGTGCCGCTTGTCACCACGCCTGCGCGACGTCCGTCGCCGATCACCGCGGCTCCATGCCGGGGGATGCTGCCGGGCTCGGTCTTGAGGCCGATCAGGTTTCGACGAGGGCCCTCCTGGCGGACCTTGGCAAGGGCGCTCCGGCCCACGAATTCGCCCTTGTCCAGCTTCACAGTCCAACCCAGCCCAGCCTCGTATGGATTGACGGTTTCGTCCATGTCACTGCCGTAAAGGCGGAGCGCGGCTTCCAGGCGGGTCGCGTCTCGAGCTCCCAGTCCTGCCGGCAGGACCCCTGCGTCACGCCCTCCCTCGAGAATCGCGTCCCAGACATGTCCCACCCGGTCTGCGCTGACGAACACCTCGAAACCATCCTCACCGGTGTAGCCGGTGCGCGAGATCATCGCTTTCGCGCCGGCGACCTCGCCGGCTCGGAACCCGAAGTACGGGATGTCTGCAAGACCGCCGGCCGGCAGCAGTTCCTCCGCCTTGGGCCCTTGAAATGCGATCAGCGACAGCTCCAGTGTCCGATCCTCGACCTCGACGGCCGGAGGTGCGTGTTGGCGCATCCACTCCAGATCACGTTCCCGGTTCGAGGCGTTGACGACGACCGAAAATCCTTCCTCCCCCCAATAGACGACAAGGTCGTCGACGATGCCTCCCTCGTCGTTGCAGAGAAGGTTGTACTGAGCGTGGCCCTCGCTGATACGGCCGAGATCGTTCGTAACCAGACTTTGCAGGAAATCGAAGGAGTCATTGCCTGTGACCCGAAACCGGCCCATATGCGAGACATCGAATAGGCCGGCGGCTTTTCGGACGGCGAAGTGCTCGTCGCGAATGGATGTGTATTGCTGGGGGAGCTCCCAACCGCCGAAATCGACCATGCGGCCGCCAAGGGCAACGTGGCGCTCGTACAGCGGAGTCCGGTTGGGTGCTTTATTCCCCAAATTGGGCGCGCTCGTCGTCGTCCTCGAATTCGACGGCGTCGGTGTCGATGAAGGCGAGCATCTCTTCGTCGTGACGGCGCTGGGCGTCGGCAACCACCTGGGCGACATAGCGAGTGCGATCGACTGTCCACTCCAGCTTCTCTGAGAGCTCAGCCTCTGTCGGCCGGCGACCGAGCTCATAGCGCATCAGGAGCTCAGTGCGCTCGTAGTCGGTCGCGGCCGCCACCAGCAGCTGCTCGTCGCGGATGCTGGCCGCCTCGGTGGCGATCGCTGAATCCATCTGTGCGCCAACCTTCGTCTCAGCGAACATCGCGAAGTCGGGCTGCCCGCTGGCGACAAATTCGCGCACGGCGATCACAAGGCCGATTGAGCCTTCTTGGACCAGGTCGGCGACCGAGAGGCCATGGTCTCCCCGCTCGCCTGCGAGCCGGATCACCATCGCGAGGTGGCCCGCGACCAGGCGGTCCTCGCTGGGCCGGTCCCCGAGCGCCGCGCGCTCGAGCAGCGACGCCTCCTCGCCTGCCTGGAGGGGTCTCGTCAGCTGCACGTGGCGGACCAGGTCCCTCAGAGCCGGCGCATCCTCCTCGATTGAGAGGTGCGGATTCGATCCTCTGGGCTGTTCGGGCTGGAATTGGGCCGACATGCCTTGAATTTTACGACGCACCCGGCTCCATTCCGGCTGCCAACGAAAGGCCGATGTTCCACGTTTTACATCTGCATTCATGACTCGCGATTGCCATACTCGAAGCGTGCGCGCAGGTAAGGCGCTGCGACTCGGGATGTTGCTGGGTGGGGCGGCTCTGCTCCTCTCGGCCCACGCTTCCGCCGCAACGCCTCACGTCGAACAAGCGGACCTGGTCGGCGACATCAACACCATCACGGCCGCCTACATCGAGACGGCGGTGAGCCGAGCCGAGGCCGACCGGGCTGATGCCCTCATGGTCGTGATGAACACACCTGGCGGCATCTCGACCTCGATGGACAGCATCGTCACGAGCCTTCTGAATTCGAAAGTCCCAGTGATCGTCTATGTCTATCCGAGCGGCGCACGAGCAGCGTCGGCCGGCCTCTTCGTCGCGCAGGCGGCGGACGTCGTGGCGATGGCACCTGGCACCAATATCGGCTCTGCCCATCCCATCCAGGCCACTGGCGAGGATCTGGCTGGCGATCTCGGCGCCAAAGTGCTCAATGACGCCGTGACGAGGGTACGCACGCTCGCCACAATGCACGGCCGGAACGCCGACTGGGCCGAGGACGCAGTTCGCCACAGCGTGAACATCAACGCAGAGGAAGCAGTCAGGCTGCACGTGGCTGATCTGGAGGCGGCCGACCCAGCCGGACTGATGAACGCGATCGACGGGCGCTCCCTGCCGCGAACCGGCGGCACTTTGGTTCTGCACACCGCCGGGGCCCGCATCGAAGACTTCCCGATGCCCTTCTGGCAGGTGTTCCTCAACGCCCTCATCGACCCCACAATCGCCGCCCTGCTGATCGTGTTGGCGGGCTATGGAATCGTCACTGAGCTCTCGACTCCGGGAGCCATCCTTCCCGGCGTCGTGGGCGGGATCGCCGCGATCCTGGCCATCGTCTCGCTCGCCAACCTGCCTGTGAACATCGCCGGCGCCCTCATGATGCTGCTTGCCCTGATCCTCTTTCTTGCCGATCTCAAGGCGAATACGCACGGGATACTCAGCGTCGGGGGCGTTCTCGCCCTTGTCCTGGGGATGGCGTTTCTCGTCAACACAGGGCCGGTCGGGCTCGGGGTCAACCCAATCGCCATCGCCCTGGCCGCCGTCGTGAGCTTTGGGTTCTTTGTTTTCTTCGTGCAACGGGTGGTGGCGGCACGAAAGCGCCCGCTCGCCGCCGGCTCAGAGGTCCTTATCGGCGCAAACGGCGAGGCCCGGGAGGAATTGGCTCCGGAAGGGCTAGTCTTTGTGCGCGGGGCGCTGTGGAGGGCAGTCGCATCTGGTGGAGCCATCCCCGTCGGCAGCCCGGTGCAGGTGGTCGGCCGCAAAGGCCTGCAGTTGGAGGTGGTCGCCGGCGAGCCAGCGATGAAGGAGAAGAACTAGTGGACTTTGGCTCATACGCCATCCTCGCAGTCATCGTTTTCCTGGCCCTGGTAATCGCCATTTCCAGCATCCGCATCATCAACGAGTACGAGCGCGGCGTCGTGTTCCGGCTGGGCCGGCTCATTGCGCTGAAGACCGCCGGCTTGAACTTCATCATCCCCTTTGGGGTCGACAGGCTGGTGAAGATGGACCTCCGAACCATCACTCTCGAGGTCCCGCCCCAAGAGATCATCACCAACGACAACGTCACCGCCAAGGTCAATGCAGTCATCTACTTCCAGGTGATCGACCCTCAGAAGGCCGTCACGCAGGTTCTGAACTACATCAACGCCACCTCTCAGATCGCTCAGACCACGCTGCGCGCGGCGCTCGGTCAGGCCACCCTCGACGACCTCCTGGGCAATCGGGACAAGATCAACCAGAACCTCCAGAAAATCATCGACGAGCAGACCGAGCCCTGGGGAATCAAGGTCGCGGTCGTCGAGATCAAAGACGTCGAGCTGCCGAGCACCATGCAGCGGGCGATGGCCAAGCAGGCGGAGGCCGAGCGCGAGAAGCGGGCCAAGATCATCAATGCCGAGGGCGAGTTCCAGGCATCTCAGACCCTGGCCAACGCGGCCCAGGTGATCTCGTCTCAGCAGGGCGCACTACAGCTTCGCTTCCTCCAGACGCTGGTTGAGATCGGGTACGAGAAGAACACCACGATCGTCTTCCCGATCCCGATCGACCTGATTCGCCCGATCCTGGACATCATCCCCAGGGTTCCCGGCGATGGGCCCCCCGCGCCGTCGCTGCCGAAGCAGGGCCCCAAGTCGGACTGACCGGAATCTTTCTCGCCGCGAGCAGCGCCCTGCTCGTTGTGCTGGTGCTGCTGCCAATGGTTATCACCGCCAACGTCGCGGTGGGCAAGCCTTGGGCGAGCCAGGCCACGGCAATCCTGGCCGGCGCGATCGCGGGTGCCACTTTCCTGCTCGGCGCCCTCGACCTGGCCGGCGCCGGCCTGGTGATTGCGGGACCGGGCGTGCAATCACCAGGCCTTGACGTCGGCATCATGGCCACCGGGGTCGTCGCAGCGACCCTGGCTTCCAGACCAGTGCGCCGGCGAGTCGCCCGCCTGGTGCCGATCGATCCCGAAAGCCCGGTTCACGCCCTCGCACTCGTTCTCGCGGTGATCCTCTTTGGCTCACAGCTGGCGACGATCGCGTTTGTCGACATCCTCGCGCTCGTTCAAGCGCAGCCTCCGGCGACCCTGGTCGACCTCGCCGCCAATCAGCTGCAGTTCCTGATCTTGGCTCTCGCCGGCATCGGCCTCTACATCCGCCGCACTCCCGCCGGCGCGGCGGACCGGCTGGGCGTGACTCGGCCGGCATGGTGGCACATCGCAATCGCCCTGGCGGTCGCCGGCGCTTTCTTTGCGTTTACTCAAGCGGCCGACCATCTGAGCCATGTCTTGACGCCACAGGTGGCCGGCCAGGTCGACAAAACAACGGAGCACGTCTTCGGCGGGCTCGGTAATCCAATCGGGATCGCGGCGCTCGCCCTCCTGCCTGGAATCTGCGAAGAGGTCCTCTTTCGTGGTGCGCTGCAGCCTCGCATCGGCCTGTTCGCAACGGCAGCCCTCTTTGCGTCGATCCACACTCAATACGGCCTCTCGTTCGACGCGCTGGCTGTGCTCGTGGTCGCGATCGGGCTGGGGGTCCTGCGCAAGTACACCACCACCACGACCACGTGCATGTGCCACGTGAGCTACAACCTGCTGGCTGAAATCGGGGTGGCCGGCGGGTTGACAGGGGTGGCGGCCGGCGTTGAGGTCGGGTTGATCGCACTTTCTGGATACGCACTGTGGTCGAACCGGCGCGCCGCCAGGCGGCGCAGTTAACAAGCTGGGTGGGCAAAATGGCCGGGCTCGGCTAGAATCGGCCCAGTGACACCAGATATAGGAGCAGCGCCGGCAGCCAACCCCCAGATATTGGTGACTACCGACCCACCAATCATTGCAGTCGTGAACCAGAAAGGGGGCGTGGGCAAGACGACCACTGCCATCAACCTTGGCGCTGCCCTGGCGGAGATCGGCCACTCAGTTCTCCTCATCGACCTCGACCCGCAGGCCAACTCGACGTCAGGCCTGGGCCTCGATCCGGCTCGCGCTCGAATCAACGTCTATCACCTGCTTATTGGCGAGGCTTCGATCCAACAGGCCTCGGTGCCGACCAGCGTGCCGGGGATGCAGCTCGTGCCTTCGCACATCGACCTGGCAGGAGGGGAAATCGAGCTCGCAACGATGAACGCGAGAGAGACGCGCTTGCGCGAGGCGCTCGAATCGGTCCCGGAGAGTGTCGGCTGCGTGATCATCGACTGCCCGCCTTCGCTCGGCCTCCTGACGCTGAATGCCCTTACCGCCGCAACCAGCATGCTGATCCCAACGCAGTGCGAGTTCTTCGCCCTCGAAGGCCTGCGTCATCTGCTTTACACGCACCAGCTCGTGCGCTCACGGCTCAACCCGAAACTCGGCATAGCGGGAATCGTCATGACGCAATTTGACGCACGCACAACGCTCTCGTGGGACGTACTTCGTGAGGTGCGCCGATCGCATCCCGCCCACGTTCTCGAGACCCTCATTCCACGCAACGTCCGGATCAGCGAAGCGCCAAGCCACGGTCAGTCGGTGATCCAGTACGACCCCACCTGCCGCGGCGCAGCCGCATATCGCGCCCTCGCAAAGGAGCTCTTGGAACAATGAAGCAACGCATGCGCGGCCTGGGTCGCGGCCTCGACGCACTCATCCCGATGTCCCGCGACGGAGACGCGATGGTGCCACAGATGATCGCTGTCGACCAGATCCGCCCGTCCCATCAACAGGTGCGCACGCGCTTCGACGCAGAGCCTCTGGGCGAGCTGGCGGAGTCAATTCGCAGCCATGGCGTCTTGCAGCCTCTCCTCGTGCGAAGGTTGACCGACGGCTACGAGCTGATTGCGGGGGAGCGCCGGTGGCGCGCAGCTCGCCTCGCCGGCCTCACCGCGGTACCGGCGGTCGTCCGTTCAGACGCCGGCAACGATGCGCAGCTGGTGCTCGGCCTCATTGAGAACCTTCAGCGCTCGGACCTGGATCCTATCGAGGAGGCTGGGGGCCTGAAGCGCCTGACCGAAGAATTTGGCCTGACCCATGAGGAGGTTGCGCAGCGCATCGGCAAACATCGAGTGTCGGTGTCCCAGTCGCTCCGCCTGCTCAATGGCTGCCCCGCCATCCAGTCCTCAGTCGCGGCAGGGGTGATCAGCGCGGGCCATGCTCGCGCGCTGATCGCCCTCGAGTCACAGACAGCGCAGGAGCACGGCCTGAAAGTGGTGATGGCCCGCCGCCTGTCGGTCCGGCAGACCGAGAACTGGGTTCGTACGTACAAGCCGCGGCGCAGACCGCGAACCGACGCCTCCGCAGAGATTCGCGCCCTCGCGGCAGAGGTGGAGATCAAGCTCGGCCTGCCGACGAAAATCACAGGTAGCGTCAATCGCGGCAAGCTTGAGCTCAGATACGCCAGTCGTGAAGAGCTGGAACGGGTGTGCGCTAAGCTCGTTCGGTAACACGTATGGCCTTCCCCCAGCCTGCGGCCTCAAACCCGCCCGCCCGAGCTTCGACCGCAGGATCGCTTCTACGCGAGCTGGCCGAGGTCGTCGTCCTGGCGGTGATCCTGTATTTCGGCATCAGCTTCGCCGTCCAGGCAGTGCACGTCGAGGGGCTTTCGATGTTTGCGACCCTCGACGACAACGATTACCTCATCGCAAATAAGATCGACTACCGGCTGCACGCGCCGCAACGTGGCGACATCATCATCCTGCGCCCGCCGGCCGACAACTCCAAGGACTTCATCAAACGCATCATCGCGCTGCCAGGCGAGCGCATCCTCATCGCCGATGGCTTCGTTTACATCGATGGGCACAAGCTCGATGAGTCTTATCTGCCTGAGGCATGGACATCGTTCAGCAACTGGGGCGGCCCGGACGGGGAGCTAGTGCCTGCGAACAGCTACTTCGTCATGGGCGACAACCGCAACCGGTCGCAGGACTCGCGCGTAATCGGGTTCATCCCTCGAGATCGCATCGATGGGCGCGCTTGGTTTCGAATCTGGCCGCTGAACCATTTCGGCAATATCTACTCTCAGCTTCCAGTCCTGGAGACGGGCACCGTCACGGCGGGGTAAGCGCGGGCTAGGCGTCGATCGCGGCACGAAAGGGAGATTCGCGGCTGAAAGGTCCGATGACTGCCAGCTGCATCGGCGACAGCAGCACCGAATTTGCGACCCGCCTGATGTCTGCGGCGGTGACAGCATCCACCAGGGTCAGCTCGTCTTCGATGCTGCGGATCTCTCCGATCAGGAGCTCCTGGTAGGTCAGCCAGAAAGCCACGCCGTTGGTGGTCTCGAGATCCAGACGCAACCGCCCTTTGGTGAAATCCTTCGCCCGCTGGAGCTCCTCATCGGGTAGGTCGTTGTCGCACAACGTGTGGATCTCAGCAATCACAGCCCGGATCGCCTCGACAGCCTTCTTCGGGTCTACGCCGAGATAAACGCCGAGGTGGCCTGTGTCGCGATGCTTCTGCGTGAAGCTGTGGACGTCGTAGGCCAGACCCAGGCGTTCGCGGATATTGAGGAAGAGCCGCGAGCTCATGCCTTCTCCGAGCACCGTGTTGAGGAGATCGAGCGCGTACCTATCGGGATGCAGATAGCTCTGAGCGCGAACGCCAAGACAGATGTGAGCCTGCTCGGTTCGCTTCCGCCGCAGCGCGACGTGTGCACTTTCCAACGGCGCGGGCGCCTCCGGCGCGAGCTGACCGTTCCGTTCTGAGGGGAGCTTGAGCTGAGACGTCACCGCCGCTACTGTTGCGAGCTCGTCCATCGCGCCCGCCACACCGATGACGAGGTTGGGCAGCCGGTAGTGGGCATTGGCGTATTCGAGGATGTCGTCGCGGGTAAGCCGGGCCACCGACTCCAGGGTCCCGGCGATGTCGCGCCCCAGCGGGTGTCCCGGCCAGATGATCTCCTCCAGGAGGTTGAGCGCGTAATCCTGCGGTTGATCCTGGTACATCTTCAGCTCCTCGAGGATCACCAGGCGTTCGCGCTCGACATCGTCTGGCGCCAGCTTCGAGTTCGACACGATGTCAGACAGGACATCGAGTCCCAGGGGAAGGTGCTCTGCCGGCACGCGGGTCCAGTAAGCGGTCAGCTCCTTGTCAGTCGACGCGTTGATGAATCCCCCCACGCCTTCGATGGCGTTGGCAATCTCCTTTGAAGTGGGCCGGCGTTGCGTGCCCTTGAAGAAGAGGTGCTCGATGAAATGTGAGACACCTGCCAGGCGCTCGTCCTCCAGGCGCGATCCCCCGCCGAACATGAAGACGAGGCTGGTGGACAGTCGCTCTGGCATCGGGGCCATGACCAACCTTGCCCCTCCAGGCAGGCCGTGTACTTTCTGGGGAACCGCCATGGGAGCGCCAGTATAGGCAGGCCGGGCGATGGGCCCGACCGTTCTCCTCCCCGCGTCGCGGGGAGGCCGGCCACGCCTTAGCGTGGCCGGGTGGGGGCAGTCAGCTAGCGGTGCCACCTTCCTGCAAAGCACCCAGCGCCGCGTAAAGGGTCATCGCCACGAAGTCGGCGGGCATGCCGTCGGAAACGGCGTCGAGCGCCTCGCCAAGATACCGGCGAACATTGGGAACTAGGTCCACCTCTCCAAGCTCCAGGCAGTCCCGGATCGCTTCAGCGATCTCGGTCGGGGTGATCTCCTCGTCGCCGGCGCCGTCCTCGACCGCGTTGATCAGGGCGATCGCTTTCCGGATCCGCACCGCCGCGGCCCGGCCGGACATGGCTCCCCGCTACCCCGCGGCAGGCTTCCGGAGCCCGACCACGACACGCCTTTCGGGTTCTTCTCCGATGCTGGAGCTCGTCACCTCGGGATCGCCCTCCAGCGCCAGGTGGATCGCTCTGCGCTCGAAAGCCTGCATGGCGTCCAGCGTGATTGCGTCGCCTGTCATCTTTACCTGCCGCGCGGCGCGAAGCGCGATCTCGCGCACTGTGTGCTCGCGCCGCTGTCGGTAGCGCTCGACGTCGACGATGATTCGCTCGCCTTCAGCGAGGTGCCTGCCGACCATCACGTTGGTCACCGACTGCAGAGCCCGCAGCGTCTCGCCGCGCCAGCCGATGAGGGCACCCAGGTCCCTGCCGCTGATGTCTAGGGTGAGTGGATCGCTGCCAGGCCGGGCTGTCACCTGGGCGCGAATGCCCATGTGCTTCAGCAGGCCCTCCACGAGGCTCCGAGCAACCTCACCTTTGCCGTCGACCGGGACGGCCTCGGCACCAGACGCAGCGTGGTCGATCACAGTTACCTCGACGACCGTCTCTTCAGCACCTTCGTTAAGCACCTTGACGTCGACGTTTCGGCGGCTCTCACCAAGCTCGATCAATGCCGCGTCGACCGCCTCATCCAGCGTGCGGCCCCGGCCCTCTGCAGACTTCATCCCACCCACCTCATCTCTTTCGTTTCTTGCGATTGCGCCCGTTTTGGGATCCGTTTCTTGGACCGTTTCGCGGGCCATTCGCGGGAACGGGCTTGGCGATGTTGGCGGGTCCTGGTTTAGGACCTCCGCCCCCACTCTTCACAACCATTGCCGCCGTGCCGGGATCGCTTCGCTTTGGCAACAGGTTGCCCCAGCCGACGACGAAATACTGCTGAATGATACCGACGCAGTTACCGATGAACCAATACAGCCCGAGTCCGGCGGGGACGTTGAGCGCGAAGTAGCTGATCATCAGCGGCGACATCCAGACCATCATTTTTTGCATCTGCTGCGTCTGCAACTCCTGCTCGGTCGGATTCGGCATCGGGGGCATCTGCAGCATCTTGGTCTGGACAAAAGTGGTCACGCCGGCGAGCAGCGGAAAGACCAGGTATTCAGGCGAAGGAATGCCCAGGCCGAAGAAAGGCAGCGTGATGATTACGTGGTGAAGAGGATTGTCGTTGAGGTTGGGGATGAACAGGAAATGCGCCGGCCCCTTGGCGCCGTGCGCGAAATTGATGAACACGTAGTAGAGCGCGGTCAGGATCGGGATCTGCACGATGAGCGGAAGGCAGCCGACGAGCCCCGCGAAAGGATTGATGCCATGCTCTGCGTAGAGCTTCTGCATCTCTGAGTTGAGGCGCTGGGGATCCTTCTTGAACTGCTTGCGCAGCTCTGACACCTGCGGCGCCAGCTTGCGCTGCTCGAGCATCGACTTCCTCTGGGTGACGAGCTGGAACTGCTGAAGCGGGGACAGGACCAAACGGATGCCGATTGTCAACACGACGATGGCAATACCGTATGCGCCGATCGTGGCTAGGGCCGGAGCCGCCTGGAAGTGGACGTAGAGGAAGGTCAAGACCGCGGACAGGTTGTCCACGAAGACGGCCTGCCACAGGTGCTGGATTGGCAGGAAGAAATCGAAAAATCCCCCCGCGGGCGCGGGCCCGGGCGAGGGCACAGGCGACGGTGACTCGAAGTAGATTTCAGGTCTCCAGTGAAACTAGGTGGTTAAAGCAGGTGTCAGGGAACAGGATCGTAGCCGCCCTTGGCAAACGGATGGCACCGCGCGATCCGCGCCACCCCCATCCAGCTGCCCCGCAACCATCCGTATTTCTCCACCGCCTCATACGTGTAGTGCGAGCACGACGGGTAATAGCGACACGATGGCGGAAGGATTCTGGAGAACGTCATCTGGTAACCGCGAATCAGGCCGAGCAGGATCCTAGTCATGGGTTCAGCTTCGAGAGCCTGACCGCAGCCTGCGCGGCCTCCGCGCTCAGGTCGGCGAACGATACCTCGAGCGCCGCCGGGCGGGCGATCAGGACCACGTCATATCGTATTCCCAGGCTGGTCAACGGCGAATCAGGGCTGAGCAGCACGACACGCGCCAGCTCGCGTAGCCGGCGCCTTGCGCGATTGCGGTCGACCGAGCTCTTGAGCGCCCGGCTGACCGTTACGCCAACCCGATTCCGCTCGCCGGCGTTGGGGATTGCGAACGCGACCAGCGCGCGGCCGCTGTAGACGCGCTTGCCGGCGATCGCAGACTGGAACTCCGCCTGCCGGCGGAGCCGGTAGGGCCTCTTCACGCTCGAGGCGGGTTAGCTGCTAAGCCGCAGGCGGCCCTTGCGACGGCGGTTCTGGACGACGCGGACACCGCCCCGTGCGCTCATGCGGCGCAGGAAGCCGTGCACCCTGCGGCGGTAGCGCTTCTTCGGTTGAAAGGTTCGCTTGATGGTGGATCCCCCTGCTGCCGAAACGTAGATGTGAACCGCGGTAGTGTATCGGACGCAGCTCCTCGCGATCATGACATCGCAACTATAACTTCATCGGGGGGCCAAATGCCTTGCGAAGAGGTTAAGCCTTTGCTACACTCCTCGCCTGGAAGCAGCCGGGGTAGGGCCATCGCCTCTAATCCAGTACGAGTCGCACCATCCGGTCCGAATAACGCAACAATCCAGCCCACAGTAAACGTAATAATACCGCTTCCATATTTCGGGATCGACCGGATGGGGGATTTCGGACAGGTCGGCGTCGCCAACCTGTGGAAATCCGGTCCGTTCTTTTCCACAGGCACCAAGTGACACGGGGCTCATGGTCATGAAGCCTCGGTTGAACCTGCGGCGCCGTTGATGCGATGCCGGGATGGCTTCGTGGACGGGGGAGCGGGAAAGGATGGAATGGAGTTGGCCCCAAGTTGTTCACAGCATTTGCAGAGCCCAGGCACCGACTTTCCCCAGGTGAGGGGGCGCCAGTCCACAGGCGTTGACGCGCTGACCGGCCCGCGTTTCCGGCCCTCCGGCGCGTCAGAAGGAGGCATGAGTTGAACCAGGACCAGATCTGGTCACAGGTCCAGGAGGAGCTGCGGTTTCAGCTGGCGAAGCGGACCTACGACATGTGGTTGAAGAACACCTCGGTGCTCTCCACCGACAACAACACCTACCGGATAGGTGTTCCCAGCAAGCTCGCCAAAGACTGGCTGGCCGACCGGTTCTCCGGCTTGATCCAGGAAACCCTTCAGGCAGTCACGGGGTCGGACGTCGACATCGATTTCGTGATCTCGCCGACAGGGCACCGCCCGGCCGTGGCGGTGCTTGACGTCGAATCGTTGAGCCCACCACACGAGAACGGGCACGACAACGCGGTCGACTCTTTGCCGGATAGCCAGTCGATAGCGCCTTCTGAGCTCAACGTTCGCTTCAAGTTTTCCTCGTTCGTCGTCGGCCACAACTCGCAGTTCGCGCATGCGGCGGCAAAAGCAGTGGCCGAGGCGCCGGGCGACAGCTACAACCCACTGTTCCTCTACGGAGGCGTGGGTCTTGGCAAGACACACCTCATGCACGCCATCGGACACGAGGTGCACGACCGCTTTCCTCGCAAGCGGGTTGTCTATCTCACCTCAGAACAGTTCACCAACGAGGTGATCAGCTCCATCGCCACCGCGCGCATGGGTGAGTTCCGGCACAAGTACCGGACGGTGGACGTCCTGCTGATCGACGACGTGCAGTTCCTCGCCGGCAAGGACCGCACCAAAGAGGAGTTCTTCCACACGTTCAATGCGCTCCACGAGATCAACAAGCAGATCGTGATCTCGTCCGATCGACCGCCCAAGGAGATCCCGACGCTCGAGGACCGGCTGAGGTCGCGCTTCGAGTGGGGGCTGATCGCCGACATCCAGTCCCCGGACTTCGAGACCAGGCTGGCCATCCTTCACTCCAAGCTTGGCGACAACAGCGCGCTGGTTCCCGAAGAGGTGTTGAGCTTCATTGCTCACAAGGTCCAGCGGAACATTCGCGAGCTGGAAGGGGCCCTGACCCGGGTTCAGGCCTTCGCCGCCGTCCACCAACGGCAAGTCGACGAAGACGAGGCCGCGCGGCTTCTTGCAGACATCATCCCGGCCGGAACGCGCAAGCCGATCAATGTCGAGCGCATCCAGGCCCTGGTCGCCGACTACTACAACGTCACGCTCGATGACATGAAGAGCAAGCGGCGCGACAAACACATTGTGTTTCCTCGGCAGGTGGCCATGTTCCTGGTCCGCGAGGAAACGCCCTCATCGCTGCCGGCCATCGGCAAGGCGTTCGGGGGTCGTGACCACACGACCGCGCTGCACTCTATCGAGAAGATCGCAAACGAGCTCAAAGAAGACGAGCGGCTGCGCTACGAGGTACAGGCCATCCGCGAGCGTCTTTACGTCCAGTGATGGGTCTTTCCCCAAGTTGTTGGACTGAGGCTGGGAGAGACAGCGCGTCGGTGGCACCCGGAGGTTTCTTCCCCAACCTGACCACAGGACTCAGCCGGAACGTGCATGGTTGCCCAGACCTTATCCCCGGCTCAAGTCGATCTGTAAATGATCTCGACATCCACAGTCTGCACAGCGCTTACTGTTATGGACTACTGATGATTTCAATTAAGAGAAACTCTTACAACGGGGGACAACTGTCTTGAATGCCAAAGTGATTGCTTCGCAAATGAAGGTCACGTGCAGGCCGTCGGTCTTGAGCCAGGCGCTGCAGGTCGTGTCACGCGCAATATCCAGCCGGACGACATTGCCGATCCTCAACAACATCCTCATCGAGACCACTTCAGAAGGCCTCGCCCTCACCGCTACCAACCTCGAGATCGGGATTCGAAAGCTGGTGCCGGCGGAGGTTTCGATGGAAGGCGGCACTACAGCACCAGCCAGATTGCTCACCGACTTTGTGAGCACGCTGCCGGACGAGGACCTCGAGATGACCCTCGACGGCTCCACACAATCCCTCAACCTCCGTTGCGCCCGATTCGACACGCACATCAAATGCATCGAGGCCGAGGAATTTCCGCCTGGGCCGCGTCCTGATGAAGGTGACCGCCTTGAGGTGGCGCTTGACGAGCTCGTCAGCGCTGTGGAACAGACGCAGATGGCGGCTTCAACCGACGAGGCAAGGCCGGTGCTAACTGGAGTCCTCGTCCAGATTCAAGGCGGGGCGCTGACGATGGCGGCGACTGACGGCCACCGGTTGGCGGTTCGCAAGCTTGCGGCAACGGGACCAGCCGACCTGGAAGCCAGCCTCATCGTGCCGGCGCGTGCGCTCGCGGAGCTCTCGAGGGTTCTGAAAGGCGAGCCCGGGAAAGTGGAGGTGATCATCTCGAAAGCTCGAAACCAGGTCTTCTTCAAGGCCGGCAGCTCCGAGCTCACCTCGAGGCTGATCGATGGGAAGTATCCCAACTACGCACAGGTTATCCCCAGCAAAAGCTCAACCAAGGTCAGGGTCTCCACAGCCGAGCTGACCCAGACCGTGAGGGCGGTTTCGCTCTTCGCCCGAGACAGCGCAAACGTCATCCGCGTGAAGGCGCAGGCCGGGGCGTTGGTGTTGTCCGCTACGACCAACGAGGTGGGGGACAGCAAGGCTGAGATGGCGGCGCATGTCGAAGGATCAGACATCCAGATCGCGTTCAACGCCCGCTACGTCCTGGATGCCCTTGGCGTGATTGCCGAGGACGAGGTGGAGCTGCTGTTTGACGGCCCGCTCAGCCCTGGACTGCTACGGCCGCCGGGCAAGGAGCACTACCTGTACGTGATCATGCCCGTGCGGGTGGCGATGTCCTAGCTGATTGGTCCTCCGGCGCCTTCAACTTAGAAACCACCGCAACTACGCTCACTTAGACCTCACGCCCGGCCCGGGCGTGAACGTGTTCATTGGCGCCAACGGCCAGGGCAAGACCAACCTGCTCGAGGCGGTGGCGATGCTGGCCCTGTCATCTTCCCCTCGCGCGCGTCGTGAAATCGAGGTGGTCGGACCGGTGGCTCAGGCCACCCGGATTGAGGCCGAGGTCGAAACGGGCGGTGTGGTGGTCGAGCTCGCGATAGCGCTTTCAATCGAAGGCGACCGGGCTCACCGCGTCATCGAAGTCGACGGCGCACGGAGACGCGCGTTCGACCTGCCAGGGCACTTCCGCGTGACTCTTTTCTGGCCGGACGACCTTGGCCTCGTGAAGGCCGGACCCGAGCTTCGACGGCGTTTCCTGAACCAGATGCTTGTGCAGGTCGAGCCAGGTTACGCGCGTGCCCTGGCCGGCCTTAAACGTGTCCTCGAGCAGAGAAACAGCTTGCTCAAAAGGATGGCCTCAGGCGAGGGTGGCGGCGACGTCCTCGAGGCCTGGAACGAAGAGCTGGTCAGGATCGGCGGAGAGGTCTCAAAAGCGCGCCTGCGCGCAGTTCGCGAGCTGCAGCCGGAAGCGGCTCGATGCCATGCGGAAATTGCGTCAGGCGAGCTCCTCGAGATCGAGTACCTGGGCCCGCCTGCAGATATGGCCGAAGCTGTGCAAAACTCCCTTGCCGAGGACCTCAGGCGCGGAGCCACCAGCATCGGGCCGCATCGAGACGACTTGCGGGTCATGCTCGACGGCCGCGAGGCGAGGGCGTACGGCTCACAGGGTCAACAGAGGACGGCTGTGGTCAGCCTGAAGCTGGCCGAAGCCGCACTGGTCGCCGGGCGGACTGGCGAGCGGCCCGTGCTCTTGCTGGACGACGTCCTGTCCGAGCTTGACGGGGAGCGGAGGGCGGCGCTCCTGCGGCAGGTGGCTGGAGCCGGCCAAGTCATCATCACGTCGGTCGAAGCTGGGCCGTTTCCGCCCGACCTCATCTCCAGCGCGCGGGTCTGGAGCGTGGTCGGAGGCGAGATCGAGGCCTGTGGATAAACTGGGCAATATCCTCCCCCGCGTGCTGCGCCGCCAACCAGGCGGAGGGCGCCTGCTCGGCACTCAGGTGGCGTCAGCATTTCGGGCGCTGATCGGCGGTGAACCCGCCACGCTTTGTGACGAGGTCGAACTCCATTCCGGGACGCTCGTCGTTACCACATCCAGCCCGGCGCTGGCTCACCAATTGAGGCTCGATTCGGAGACCATTGTGGCCCGTCTGAACGGCCTCGATCTCGGCCGGAAGGTGCGCACGCTTCGTGTCCGAATCGGCCGCTCCACGCATTCAGATTGACTGGCATCAAGCTCGGACTCGAGCAGGCGCGGGCCGCGGCGATCGGTCATGGACCTGTGCGCGTCGTGGCAGGAGCCGGCACTGGAAAGACAGCAGTTATCGCCGAGCGTTTCCGCAGGCTTGTCGCGGGCGGCGCCTCGCCAGGTTCGATACTCGTCATGACCTTCACCGATCGAGCCGCCGCCGAGATGCGCCAGCGAATCGAGGATCTGGTCGGCGGGCCGGCGCCCGCGGTGGGCACCTTCCATTCGATCGCGCTCGGCTGGCTGCGAGCGGACGGCCGCCTGGTCGGGGTCCCGCCCGCGTTCCAGATCCTGGCCGGCGCCGACCGGTGGATCCTTGCGCGAGAGCTCATGTGGGAGCTTGGCGACCTCGCTCTCACCGGCGACGAAAGGCCTGACGACCTGGTGTCGCCTGCACTGCAGATGTTGGAGCGGCTCAAACAGGAGCTTGTTCCGCTGACGAGGCTTGCTGCATGGGCCGAATCGACAGACGACAAAGAGCGAGCCGACCTGATGAAGGCGTGTGTCAGGCTCTTTCGGGCGTACGAGCGGGCATGCCGGAAAAAGAAGCTGCTTGATTTCGAGGATCTCCTGACGTACGCGGTGAGGATGTTGGAGGAGCAGCCTGCGCTGCTTCGCTCGTACAGCACGCGCTATCCCCATGTGCTGGTCGACGAGTACCAGGACCTGAACCTTGCGCAGGAGCGCCTCGTGGAGCTGATTGCACAAGGGGGCGAGCCGTTCATCGTCGGGGATGACGACCAGAGCATCTATCGCTTCAGGGGAGCCTCGAGGGCAAGCCTAGAGCGCTTTCGGACCAGCTTTCCGGCTGCCCTGACAGTCACCCTCGGCCGCAACCATCGAAGCTCTCGGCGGATCGTGACCGCCGCCTCCGCGCTGATCGCGAACAATCCCGAGCGCCTGCCCAAAGAGCTCAAGGCCGGCCAGGCCGGGGAAAGGGTTGAGCTGTGGCTTTGCCCCGACGGGGACACTGAAGCGAGCGCGATCGCGGCCGAGGCCGGACGTCTTGTCGCCGCCGGTATGCCGCTGTCCAGGGTCGCGGTGCTGTGCAGGACGAACGCGATCGCGCGTCCGATCGGCAAGGCGTTGTCGGGACTACGCCTTCCACACGTAGTCATCGGTGGCCACGGCTTCTTCAACACGCCCGAGGCGAAGGATGTGATTGCGCTCCTGCGAGTGCTCAGGGACCCGACAGACGTGATCGCGCTGGCGCGCACCCTGACCCGCCCGCCGAGCAATCTCGATCCCCCCGCAGCGCTGGCCCGGCTGCGGGACCGCAACGGCGAGTCGCCCCTCGATGTGCTTGAGCGCTGGGCGCCGGCAGCCGGCATCGCCTCCCTCCTTCGCACACTTTCCAACCAGGCGGCGACCCTTGACGTTCGCGATCTGTTCTTCGATCTGATGGAGAAAAGCCGTTACCTCGACGTGCTTGGCGCAGGAATGGAGGCAAGCGAGGCGGGCAGAGCGAGCGCCAATGTCAGCCGTTTTGCCGAGATGATCGCGGAGTTTTGCGAGACCTCAACCGATAGATCGCTCGATGCGTACATGCGGCATCTCGACCTGGTGTTGCTGTCAGGTGAGGACGAGGAGCCTGCGGCAGTCGAAGGCCTGGTCGATGCGATCCAGGTGATGACAATCCACCAGGCCAAGGGTCTCGAGTTCGAAGCGGTCTTCGTGCCTGGGTTGGTGGAGGGCCGTCTGCCGCAGTCGGGACGGTCGCCGAGGTTCGAGCTGCCGCAGGCGGTGTTGGAACCACTGGTGCGGGGACGCGAGGATGTCTTGGCAGAGGAACGGCGACTCCTGTATGTCGCGATGACCCGCGCGCGCCAGCGTCTTTACCTCACCAGGGCGTCGCACTATGAGGGAGGCCGGCGATGGAGAGACTCACGCTTCATTGCCGAGGTGCGGGCGGCTGGCGGGCGAACGGTCGTGGAACGTGAGGTGGCTGCCAGCCTACGCCCGGCTCCCCAACCGTCTCCCGGCAGGGAAGAGGGGGACGTCGTTCTCTCGTACTCGTCAATCTCCGCGTATCGCGATTGCCCGAAGCAGTACTGGTACAGGTACGAGCAGCGGCTGCCGGTGGTGCAGAGCGCCGAGGCGGTGCATGGCGTGATCCTCCACGAGGTGCTGCGCCGCGCCGGAGGGGTGAGGCAGAGCGGGAGTAAGGTCACCGCCGCCCTATTGGGCTCCCTCCATTCGGAGGTCTGGAGTGCAACGCCTTTTCCTGATGCGCGGCGAGCGCCAACTTTCAAACGCAACGGCGCGGACCAGCTCGAGGCTTACAGGAATCGAGGTGGTTTTGACTCGAGGCCTGAGTACCTCGAGCAACAGTTCATCGCGAATCTCGACGGATGGACTCTGCGGGGCGTGATCGACAGGGTCGACCGCACGGAGACGGGGTGGAGGATTCTGGATTACAAGAGCGGAAGACCGGTGGCCCGAGGCCGCCGCGATCTCCAGGTGGCGCTCTACGCGATTGGCGCTGCCTCTTTGAACGGAGACGTCCCCCAGAACCTCGAGCTTGACGTCGTCTACCTCGCGTCCGGCGATACGCTGCACCTGGAGCGGCCCGAAGCTCTGGTGGCAGAAGCCGAGAAGCAGGGCGCCGAAGTTGCCGAAGGCGCCAAGGCCGGCAGATTCGAGGCGCGGCCCGAGCGGAGGCGCTGCCGGCAGTGTCCTTACAGGCTCGTCTGCCCCGACGCCCTGTAGCGAGCGGCCAGCAGCAGGCACTCTCGCGCGATGTCGGACGACGCATAAGGATGCGCGAGCTCCGCCGCTTTGCGCGACATATCGCGCCAGGTGGGTCCGCCTTCCGCGAGGACGCGGATCTCCTCCAGGAGGTCGTCCTCCTTGGGGGAGAACTTGCCGACGCCCGACCTGACGACGAAATCGACGTTGGGACTTTCCTGGCCGGGCAGAAAGCCGGTGATGACCAGCGGAAGGCCGGTGGCAAGCGCCTCCGCAATTGCGCCAGGACCGGCTTTGGTGACTGTGACGTCGCAAGCCCGCATCAGCTCTGGCATGTAATCGACGAAGCCCAGAATCAGCGTCGGCGTGGCGAAGCGCACTCGAGCGAGCCGGCTGCGCAGCTTTTCGTTGCGGCCGCAGACCGCGACCACCTGCCACTGTTGGGGCTCCCAGGCCAGCATCCGCACCTGCTTCAAAAGGCTTCCTGCGCCCGCCGCACCGCCCATGACAAGGATCGTGAATCGCTTCTCGTCGAGGCCAAAACGGCGGCGAAGCGCCTGCTTCTCGCCAGGTGCGGGAGGACGAAATCGAAGGTCGACGGGCAGGCCGAGGAGCTTGACGCGGTCAGGTGGGACCCTTCGCCGAATCGCCACCTTGCGCGCCTGCTCGGTCGGCGCAACTACAAGGTCGGCCTGGCTGAAGGTCCAGCCGCGGTGAAAGTCGACCAGGTCTGTGATCACCGTCATCAGAGCACGAGGTCGGCCGCTCTTCTGGATCGCTTGATACGTCATGTGATTGAGCAGTGGGTGCACTGAGAGCACGACGTCGGGGTCGTGTTGCTTGATCAACTCGACAGTGACTTTGCGAACGCCACGGCCGAAGACCGCGCGAATGGCGGCGAACGTCGGCTTCGTGTTGCTCGAGTGATAGACGGCGCCCCATGCAACTCGCGACCGCTGGATCATCGGCGAATAGAGCGACGCGAGCCTGCGTACGGTGGAAGGACCCTGCGCCATCAACGGATCAGCCACTGTCACGACGCAAGTCGGATCGAACAGCTTGAGGGCGTCGGTTAGCGCGCGAGCGGCGGCTCGGTGGCCGCCCCCGGTGTCACTGAACAGAATCAGGACTCTCGGTGCGCCGCCGACCGGCGTTGGGACGGGAGGCGGTGCCGGGAGGGGACCAGCGTCCGCCGGCTGGGCGCTTACTTCCGTCGCGCGGCTGCCCGGCGCGCGATCCAACGCATGTTGTACTGAGAAAGAAGAAGGGTGATGAAGACCATGCCGGCGATGCCGATGCCGACCCACAGCATGGTTCGCTTGGCGAGCTCGTTCGCGGACAGCGCCGGCTCACCCTTCCGGTTCTCATCGATGATGAAAGCAGCCAGGTCCTTGATGTTCTGATCGGTCAGGTCCTGACCTCCTTTGGGAGGCATCTGGGTCTGTCTTGGATCGCCAGCTTGAGGCTGCCGCCCGTTGGTGATGATGTCCATCAGGAAAGCCGGGTCGAGGGAATCCGGCACGCCGGGCAGCTTCTCGATCGGGTTGAGGGCCGGGCCGATGCCGCCGCCAAGGGCGGACCCGTGGCAGGTGGCGCACTTGGGGCCGTACAGGGCTGCACCGGCCACCGGGTCGCCAGGCAGCGGCGGCAGGCTGCCCGAAGGTGATGGAGAGCTGTCCGCCAGGGTGCTGATCGCGGTCAGCGCCACAAGAGCCGGCACCGCCACGGCAAGCAGCACGGACAGCTTCAAACCCTTCTTCCGCGAAAGCGCGATCAGGATGGGCCTAACTGAACGCAGGCGCATGGCGGGCCAAATCATAACCTGCCGGTCTTTTGCGCCCGAGCGGGAATAGGAGGGAAGCTCGTAGCTTTTACATCTGATATGGCGTCATGCTCTCCGGTCTCACGTTCGGCTTTCTGCTGCGTATCGAGGCGCTGGCTAGACGCGAGATCGGCCTACCGTGGCTGAGGCGACCTCACCGATCTCCAACCGCGGATCCGCACGGAGGCGGATCGCGGTGATATCGATGCATACCTCGCCGACGGCCTCTCTGGGCCAGAACGGCAACGGCGGCCTCAATGTCTACGTACGCGAGGTGGCGAGCTCGTTCAGCGAGCGGGGCATCGCGACCGACATCTTCACTCGGAGGCAGACCCCTGACGATCCCGCGATCGAGGCCTTGGCGCCCCTGTCGCGCGTCATCTATCTACCTGCCGGCAAGAGCCTCGACAAATACTCGCTCTACAACGAGGTGCCTGCGTTTGCTGCCGGCATTCGTTCCTTCGCCGACCGCGAGCAGATCGAATACGACCTGCTTTACTCCCACTACTGGCTGTCGGGCGAAGTCGCGTGCCTGCTGCGCCCGGGGATGGCAGCGGGCTGGGCGCACATCGCCCACACGCTGGGGCTCGTCAAGAACCGCACGCTCGCCAGCGGCGCTCGGCCTGAGCCGGCTCTGAGGATCCGGGTCGAAGGCGAGGTCGCCCAGCAGGCGGACCTGCTGATCGCTTCCACCACTGACGAAGCCGAGGACCTGATCCAGTCCTACAAGGCCGATCCCGAACGCGTCTATGTGGTGGCGCCAGGCATCGATCTCGGCACTTTCCAGCCACTCGATAGAGCCGACGCTCGCCGCAAGGTTGGCTATGGGCCCGGCCGGCTGCTCCTCTTCGTCGGAAGGCTGGAGCGGCTGAAGGGAGTCGAGACGGCCATCCAGGCGCTCGCTCTGTTGCGGGACCGCGCCCACGACGACCTGAGGCTCATCGTGCTTGGCGAAGACGTACGTGACGGTGACGAGAGCGAGAAGGAGAGACTGAAGGCGGTTGCATCCGCGCTTGGCGTGCGCGATCGTGTCGACTTCCTCGGCTCGGTGGCCCACCACGAGCTGCCGTACTTCTACGCGGCAGCCGATGTTTGCGTGATGCCCTCTTACAGCGAATCGTTTGGACTGGTGGCACTCGAGGCCCAGGCCTGCGGCCGCCCGGTGGTCGCCTCAGGTGTTTCGGGCCTGCGCTCAGTGGTACGCGACGAGGTCAGCGGCTATCTCATCGATGGTCACGACCCGGCCGCTTACGCCGAGCGGATCGGCCGCCTGCTTGCGGACCCAGAGCTCGCTCAACAGATGGGTCGGCGAGGCCGTCTGTTGGCGCAGAGATTCTCGTGGACTCGCACTGCAGACAGGCTCGAGGGCCTGTTCGAGAATGTGATCGAACGCAGTCACGCGCGCGTCCAGGCCGGCGTGCGGCACGAGTAGGGAAACGACTCGGCGTCGAAAGTCGTCAGCGGAGTCGGCCTCGTCCCATCACCATTCATCAGCCAGATCTGGTTTCCATTTAAAAAGGCGAGCTGATGGCCGTCGGGTGACGGGACAGGATTCGTGACACTGATAGTGGGATCGGCGGGCAGCCCTAGCGCTGGGGCCAGCGCTGCCGGCGGCGCGATCACACTGACGACAAAGGCCTTGCGCACGGTCCCGGCGGCCGTCTCCACCGCGGCCGCGAAGACGAGGTGGACCGAGTCGGGAAGCCACTCCGGCGCCCCGATATCCGGACCGGACGCGATGGTGGTTGTCGCGCCCGGCCCTGTCAGGTTGCGGACTTTCACGATGGTCGTCCCGAAGTCTTGGCGAAGGTAGGCGAGACGGTTACCGGCTGGTGCCCAGCTGAGGCTGCTGACGGGCGCAGTCTCGGTCGCCAGCTGGTAGCGAGCCTTGAGCCCCACGTCGTATCCCCAGATCACGCTCGACTGAGGTCCTGACTCGACGAAGGCGAGGCGCCCGCCGCCCGGGCCGACAGCCGCCTGGCTGACCGAAGCCGAGATCACGTCGTCGGTTCCGCCTGATGACAGGTGGTGAAGTGCCCCTGCGTCGTCGATGTACACGTAACCCGAGCCCGCGGCAAGCGCCGCGGCCCACGTGGCCCTGAACCCGAATTGGGTGGGCGCCTGGCCTGGCGTCAGCACCGACCACGTCTGGCCTTCGCCCTGCACGAGCAGCCTGTCTCCTTCGGGCGACCAGCTGAACGTGTGGACGGCGCCGTCGCTGAACAGCTTGCGCGGGAAGCCGGACTCGTTGACTATCCACAGACCTCCAAAAGTGCCGTCCGCGCTCGAAGTCGTGAAAGTCACCCAATGACGCAGCTGGCGAATCGGGCCTGTCGTAAACGTGACGTTGATTGCTTGGGCCAGCTGATTACCGTCTACATCCGACGCGGCACGCGTCACCGCAATCGTGTATTCGGTAGTGGGCTTGAGCAGCGTTGCCGGGGCGATGATGGCGCGCCGTCCGTCAGCTGGGTCGAGACGCACGGTGAAAGGCAGCGATGGTGCGATCGCGATCGCACCGCCAAGGCTCGGCCCGTTCATATCGCGTGAGAAGTTGAGGACGAGGTAAGAAGCGGGGTCGACGCCCCCCTCGTTGTTGCCTGGAGCAGATCCCGACAGGGTGGGAGGTCCCTCCGTCACAAAGGACCAGTGATGTCTGAGTAAAGCGGTGTTCCCTTCCGGGTCCTTGTAACCGGCTTCGAGCACCACCTGGTATGCCGTGTTGGGCGCGAGTGTCGGGTGCTCGTACGCCAGCTGTCTCGCGTTGACCCACACCAGCCTGCCGGCGGTTGCCGGCTCCAAATGCAGGCGGCTTTCGACCGACTGCGTGTCGACGTCGTGATCGAATGTGACCCGGATTGGCGCCGCCGTGGAGACGTCCTTGGCGCCGCGTTCCGGCGCGTAATCGACGATCTGTGGCGGATTGCCACCGCACGCCGCAATCGACATCAGCACGAAAAGGCCAACGCCGAACGAGAGGAGCCTCACCTTCCCACCGGGGGACCCTGCGTCCCCACCCTCTCTAGAGGTGCGACTTGAGGCGCGCCCTCATCTCGTGCGCCAGCTGCTCGAGGCGCGAGGAGTCGACGAAGAGCAGCGAGATGCTCGGGATCTGGTCGATGGCGCCCTCGATGCCCGATTCGGAAGGGTCGGCGCCGCCGAGGATGTCCTTCACCTTTCGAGCGCGGTTGCCTAGCGCATCCTCTGCCATCGCCTGCAGCTCGGACACGATCGGTGACCAGTCCCGCTGCGGTCCGCTCGGGGCGGGCGGTGCCGTCGGCGCGACCTGCATAGCCGGCTGCGAGGGTGGGGTCGGATGAGTGGTTGGCGGCTGCGTGTAGGTTGGATAGACGGCGGTTGGCGCTGGAGGCGGCGCCTCCTGGGTGATGACCGGCATAGGGCTGGTGATCGGCTCCTGGGTTGGCAGGGTGGGCGATGACGCTCCCTGCCCAGTGGTGCGGGGTCCGCGCTGAGACGCCACCACTTCGTCGACGTCTAGTGGGGGATGTTTCGTAGCATCCGCCGACTTGACCTCGATCATCGCGTTGGGGTCGTCGCACAGAGCCAGCGCGCGATCAGGCTTGTCGGAGATGTCACGGGACTCACTGGTGTAGGCGCCGGCGAGCTCGCCGTCGGAAAGAATGATCACGCCGGTGCCGGCGCTAGATCGAATCATCACGCTCCCGCTGAGCTTGCGGTCGCTAAGGAATTTGAGCAGGGCCTTCATGTCGACCCAGGCCGCGTACAGCTCTGTGTACATCGGCTTAGAGACGGTGAGCTCGTAGAGCCCATCGATGAGCTCCGGCGAGAGGCCGACGACATCGAGCACACCGTGCCCGGTGGTCACGTCCTCGTTGAACTGGTGCAGGGCAGTCTTGCCGAGCATCAAGCCGCCTGGTTCGGCCGCCCCGTCGTACATGCATTCAAGCGCTGAGCCTTCGCGGAACAGGATCAGACCAGTGGCGTCTTCCGTGAGCAGGCGCACGTAACCCGTGTACCCCTCCTTCTCGAGCGTGGTGATCAGGCGCGGGAAGTCGACGAACGATGTTTTGAGCGAGTCGTAGATGACCTGCCCGGCAGGCACGGGTATCGGCTCACGCCCGTGCTTGGGCTGCGGTCGGTGCTTCACGCCGCGTCTCGGCTGGGGTGCTTCCACCTTTCTCTCCGGTTCTGGGTGATCTCGGCGCTCCCCTCGCGCCTCGGCTTTCTCGACCTTGGGGGATTCGGGCGCATTGTTCCTCGGTGCAGCCTCGGCTGCATGGACGAGCTCGGGGATGCCGGCCTTGACTGTCTCATCGGCCGGAAGCTTAGCCTTCGCGTCGAACTCAAACTCACCTTTGCTCCAGTTGAGGGCGCTGACGACTGCGTCGTCTCCCGCCAAACCATCACCTTGCGCGTGAAAGAGGTGGCCGAACAGGAAGTACAGCGAGGTAGGCTCGCCGGATCCGTTCCTGAGCGTCAGCGTACCGGTGGACCGCTCACCCTGAGCGGCTTCCAGAAGCGAGCGAAGAGATGTCTCGGCCAAAGAGCCGTGTGACTGCAAGTGGTATCTCCTGAGATCGGCCCAGCTTCCGATCGTGGGATTAAGAGAAAGTTAGTATAGATATCGGTATCAAATCCGCGCGCCCGGAGCCGCCCGACGTCAGCGAAGCCGTTCCGCCCCGAGTCCGCTTGCTGCTCGTGCGTCACGGCCAATCGATCTGGAACCACGAGCACCGAATCCAGGGGCAGCTCGATCCCCCGCTTTCGGATGAGGGCCGCCGCCAGGCCGGGCACCTTGGTCGCAGACTGGCGGGACGCCCTTTTGTCGGGCTTTACTCCAGCGACCTGAAGCGTGCAGCCGAGACCTCGAGGGTGGTCGGCCAGGCGATCGGCATCGAGCCCACTCCAATGGCTGAGTTGCGCGAGATCTACCTCGGCGAATGGGAAGGCCTGCTGACCGAAGAGCTGGCCGTCCGGTTTCCTGAGGCCTGGGCGAGCTGGACGGAGGAGCCGAATTGGGACCTTGTTCCAGGCGGCGAAGGCTCTGCCGCGTTCGAGGAACGTGTAACCGGAGTTCTCGATTCGCTGTTTGCGCGCCATCACGAGGGGGATGTGCTGGTGGTCACGCATGGCGGCGTCATCCAGATTGCGTTGCACCACGTCGTTGGGAGGCCCGGGCGCGGCATCTTCCCGTTCAGGATCCAGAACGCGTCGTTGACTGTGATCGAGCAGCGCAACGGCGGACTTGTCGTCAGCGGGGTCAACGACATCGGCCACCTCGATGAAGGATCCGGAGGACTCGAGATCGGATGAGCATCGACGCTGCAAGCTGGGATCGAGACCTCGAAGAGCAGGCGTCACCTTCTCCTCTGCTCCAGACGTGGGGGTGGGGAGAGGTGCAGTCGCAGGCAGGCTGGACTGTGGAGAGAGTCCGGCTCGCGGGCGGTGCGCTGGCGAGTGTTCAGCTTCGAAGCGTGGGACCCGTGCGGGAAGCGTACGTACCGCGGGGACCTGTGCCCGCAACTCCCCCGTCGATCGATGCGCTGGTTGAGTGGGCGCGCAGCGCCAAGATCGCCAAACTCAGAATCGAGCCCGAGGCTCCGGCTCCATTCGCAGAGGTCCTCGCCGAACGCACCTTCGTGCGGGTCGACCCCATACAGCCTGAGCACACTCGCATCCTCGCCATGCGGCCGCCCGACGAGATGCTCGCCACTTTCAAGCACGGCCGTCGCTACAACATCCGCGCCGGCTTGCGCCGCGGCGTCGCAGTTGAGGAGGGCAAGGACGCTGCGGAGCTCGCGAAGCAGTCCGCCGCCGTGGAGCGCAGAGAGTCGATCAACCTGCCGTCGCGCCGTTACTACGACCTCCTTCTCAACCTGCTTCCCTGGAGCCGGACCTACGTCGGACGGCATCCCGAGACGCACGAGGCGCTTTCGGCGGTGCTTGTTGCGCGTCACGCAGGTCGGGCGTACCACCTGTTTGCGGGACGCAGCGGGGCTCACCCGGAGCTGATGGCAAACGACCTTGCATGGTGGGCGGCCATTCGAGCCGCCGCCGAAGATGGTTGCCGCGACTATGACCTCTGGGGTGTCCCGCCGCCAGGTGCCGGACCAGAGCATCCATGGCACGGCCTTGGCTTCTTCAAGGCGGAGTTCGGCGGGGAGGAGGTGGCCTACGCCGGCGCCTGGGAGCTCGTGCTGTCGACTACGGGGTCGCGGCTGCTAGACCTGGAAGATCGAGCGCGTCGCGGGGTTCGGGGCCTGAAACGCAACATCTCCTAACAATCCTTCAAATCAGTTAGTATGTTGTTGTGATCAGCACAACTGAGACCTCCCGCAAGGTCTTGATAGTCGACGCCGATGCTTCAACCCGACGCGAAGTCAGATCAGCCTGCGCCCAGGACGGCTACCAGGTGCTCGAGGCCGAGAACGGCGCCGACGGGTTGCGTGAGGTTGGCTCCGCGCATCCGAGCCTGGTGCTGCTCGAGGTGGCGCTTCCTGACGGCTCCGGCTTCGACGTTTGCCGCGAGCTTCGCAAGACCGACGCGGCGGTACCGGTGATCATGATGAGCTCACGTTCGGATGAGATAGACGTCGTGGTCGCCCTCGAGATAGGCGCCGACGACTACGTGACGAAGCCGCTGCGCATCCGGGAGCTGGTGGCTCGTATGGCGGCCCACCTGCGGCGCACACGCCTCGAATCGGTGGAAGCCACGCGAACCCGACTCGAGTTCCGCGACCTCCTCATCGATGTGAACGAGCGCCGCATCTACAAGTCGGGTAAGGAAGTGGAGCTTACCCACACCGAGTTCGACCTGTTGAACTTCCTGGCCAGCAACGCCGGAAAGGTCCTGAGCCGCGAGAAGATCCTGAATTCGATCTGGGGCTACGAATACCCGATCGAAACCCGCGTCATCGACGTTCACATCCGCAACCTCCGCCGGAAGATTGAAACCCAGCCGTCGCGGCCCTACTACATCCTGGCTGTGCCGGGGATTGGATACCGCTTCACCAACGCCCGCCCCACCTAACACGCGGCGTCAGCCGTGGACCGACTGAGTGGAGCCTTAGGCCGGATTTACTCCGGCCGTCACCCAACGTTGCATTTCCAAGCCCCTCCAGCGTGGCGGCTAACAGGTGGGGGTATTCCTTATGGGGTCCCCGCGACGGAGTCGCGGGAGCGCCTCCTCACCCGCGCCTTGCATCCTGGCTGTGCCGGGGATTGGATACCGCTTCACCAATGCCCGGCCGACCTAACCAGGCTCGATCCCAAGCTCCCTGAGCGATTCCTGAACGAACGGTCGCTCGGAGATCCCGGGATGGGGGACTTCAAGATCCGGTTCGGAAACGCGCTCGTCGCCGTACAAGAGGATGTCGACGTCGATGATTCGAGGGCCCCAGCGTCGCGTGGGCTTGCGGCCTCCCTCCCGCTCGACCTCCTTGACGGCTCTCAGTAGCTGCCGCACGCCACCCACCCACTCCACCTCGACCACCTGGTTGAGGAAGCGAGGTTGATCGGGATCTCCCCACGGCTCGGTTTCTATGACGCGGCTTTGACGCAGCACCCTGGCGCCTTTTTGGCGCAGTCTCCTGCGCGCGGCGCTTAAGTTCCGGACGCGTCGCCCAAGGTTCGAACCCAGGCCGAGATACGCGACGGTTCTGTTTGGCGTCACCGCATGTGGTCGGCGACGCGCACGACTCGCGTCATCTCTTCCACGTCGTGCACCCGCACGACGTTCGCACCCCGCAGCACGGCCGCAGTGACAGTGGCGGCGGTTCCCTCGAGCCGCTCGGTGACAGGGAGGTCGAGCAGCTTTCCAATGAACGACTTCCTTGAAGTGCCGATGAGGATCGGAAGTCCGAGCTCCCGGAGCTCCTCGAGCCTGCGCATCACGACCCAGTTCTGCTCGGCTGTCTTGCCGAAGCCGATCCCCGGATCGATGAGCACTCGCTCACGCGGCACACCTGACGCCACAGCGAGCGTTGCGCCGGCCTCGAGGAAACGTTTGATCTCGCTCATGATGTCGCCTGCGTAGTCGGTGCCATCCTGGTTGTGCATCAAGACGAGCGCGCATTCGTGTTCGGCAGCCAGCTTTGCGAGGGCAGGCGAACGGGTCAATCCCCACACGTCGTTCACGATCGTGGCTCCGGCCTTCACGGCCGCCTCGGCGACCTCGAGCTTGTATGTGTCGATCGAAACCGGCACGCCGGCTGCCTCGGCCAGCTCCCGTACCACGGCTTCGGTCCGTGCGATCTCGGCACTGGTGCTGACAGGCACGTGGCCGGGTCTGGTGGATTCGCCTCCGACATCTAAAAGATCGGCGCCCTCCGTGACCATGCGCATACCCTGCGCGACAGCACCCTCGTAGTCGGCGCCGAGACCGTCGCCGCTGAACGAATCAGGCGTCACGTTCACGATCCCCATGACGTAAGTTCGAGCGCCCCATTCGAAGTGGCGACCACCGATGTCAGCGATCACGCGCCGATTATGCTGCCCTCAGATGAAGCTCGCGGATATCGCAGGTGGGGTGCCCGGCGCAAAGCTCGAAGGCGCAGGCGATGTCGAGGTGACGGGGATCGCCTACGACTCGCGGCGCGTAAAGCCGGGAGATCTCTTCGTGGCGGTAACCGGGCTGCATGAGGACGGTCATGCGTTTGCCGCCGACGCTGTTGCCAAGGGCGCAGTCGCAGTGGCGTTGGAGCGCCCCGGCCCGATGCCTCCAGGTACACCGCTGCTGCTCCTGCCGTCTACCCGCATCGGACTGGCTGAGATTGCCGCCGAGTTTTACGGACGGCCTTCGCGCCGCCTGAAGGTGGCCGGGATCACCGGCACCGATGGCAAGACGACTACCACGCACATGGCGGAGCATGTTCTCCAGGCCAGCGGGATCCAGGCTGGCGCGATGAGCACAGTCGCGTTCACCGTCAGCGGCAACGAGACCGACAATCTCAGTGGCCAGACAACCACTGAGGCGCCGCAGGTGCAGGCATGGCTTCAGCGCATGGTCGAGGCGGGGGTGCAGTGCGCGGTCATAGAGACGACGTCGCATGCACTCGTCCAGGAGCGGGTGCGGGGCTGCGACTTCGATGTCGCGGCATTCACAAATGTCGGTCACGATCACCTCGACTACCACGCCAGCTGGGATGACTACCTGGAGGCCAAGGCACGGCTCATCGACCTGACCGCAGGCGCCGCTGACAAGGGAATTGAAAAGACGGCGGTGCTCAATCGCGACGATCGCAGCTACGAGAAGCTCTCTCGCCGGCCGATCTCACGCAGGTGGTCTTACGGTCTCACGACTACCGCTGACCTGCATCCACTAGACCTGAGCGTGACCGGGGCGGGCTCCCATTTTCGAATGAAGACTCCGATGGGTGAGACCGAAGTGACGCTCGTCGTGCCGGCGCGATTCAACATCTACAACGCCCTTTGCGCGGCAGGGGTTTGCCTAGCGCTCGGTGTGCCGTTGGAAGCTGTCGGCACCGGGCTGGCCGGCTTCGAGGGAGTGCGTGGGAGGCTGGAACCTGTGGATCTGGGGCAGGGTTTCCGGGTCTTCATAGATTTCGCTCATTCGGCCGGCGCCCTGGCGAGCGCTCTCGCCGAGCTTCGACCGTTCACCCCCGGCCGGCTCATCGCCGTCTTCGGCTCGACGGCTCGATCCAACCACGATCGGCCTGGCATGGGGCGAGCAGCCGCAGAGTTTGCCGACTTCTTCATCATCACTACCGACGACCCGCTCAGCGAGGATCCCGTCGAGATAGCTCGGGACGTGCAGGCGGGGGTCGTGGGTAAGTCCCCAGGTCGCGACTACGAGGTGGTGATCGACCGTCGCGCCGCGATTCGCCACGCTATCGAGATCGCGCAGCCGGGAGATTGCGTCCTGCTGGCGGGCAAGGGCCACGAACGCACCATGCGCACGGCCGCCGGCGCCGAGCCGTGGAACGAAAGGGCTGAAGCGGAGCAAGCCATTCGAGAGAAGCTCGGGTTGTCTGTCTAAGTACTCAGGTGAGCGTCCCTTCCCCGGCCTGCGCCGGACCTCCCCGGCGGAGCGGGGAGGACGACTTTCTGTCTAGCCCGCCACCAACCATTCTCACTATCTCAACGACGTCACCTTCACCGAGAGTCGTTGTCGCGTACGCATCGCGCTCGATGATCACGCCGTTGTGCTCGACCGCGACCGCGCGAGGACTTACGCCGAGCTGCTCCAGATAGGCGAGCAGCGGCGTGGGACCATCGAGTTGGACCTGCTTGCCGTTGATCTGCACAGCCGTCACTGGAAAAGCCTGATCGCCGCGAAGCCTGCCGCGCCTGCGGCGTGACACTCTGCGATGCGGTCCTCCGTGACGCCACCGATCGCCAGTACGGGAATGCGCAGGGTGTGCGCGACTTCCGTCAATGCCCTGGTGCCGGCTGGAACAGATTCCGAATGACTCTCGCTGATCCACACTGGCCCGAAAATCACGAAGTCGGCGCCGTCCTGCTCGGCCTGTGTGGCCGCTTGAAGGGAATGCACTGAGCGACCGATGATTCGTTGGCCCAGCAACGCTCGTGCATCGGCAACGGTGATGTCGCGTTCGGGAAGGTTCACTCCCGCCGCGCCTGCTGCAAGGGCGATGTCGCACCTCGAGCTGATCAGAACTGGCACCGGCGAGGCCGCGACAAGTTCGTTGGCATTGATTTCGAGTTGCCGTGCGCTCAGGCCGGGTGCCCTCAGCTGAAGAATGGTGGCGCGCCGTGCTGCGCGCAAGCCTGCGCTCGCGCTCGCGACTATCGCCATCGCAACCGGCGTGATCAGCTCGGTCGCGAGACGCCCTCGGTTGGCGAGCTGGGGCTGGCCTGGTTGCGCTTGGGGATGCGGCCGGCGACATACGCCTTGCGACCTGCCTCCACTCCCTCTTTGATCGCCTCGGCCATCAGCGCCTGATCTCGCGCCAGCGCGATTGCCGTGTTGACAAGGACCGCGTCGGCGCCGAGCTCCATTGCCAGCGCCGCATCGGAAGGCGCTCCGATGCCCGCGTCCACGACCACGGGGATTGTCGCCTCTTCGACGATGATTCGAATCTGTTCGAGTGTCTGCAGCCCTTGACCCGAACCGATGGGTGAGCCCAGCGGCATCACTGTCACCGTGCCCAGCTCCTCAAGCTTCTTGGCCAACACCGGGTCCGCGTTGATGTATGGCAGGACCTTGAATCCCTCGCCGACCAGGACTCTCGCCGCCTTGAGGGTCTCCTCTGGATCGGGGAACAGGTATCGCGGATCGGGGATGACCTCGAGCTTGACCCAGTCGGAGAGGCCCATCGACTTTGCAAGGCGTGCGATCCGGATCGCCTCGTCCGCGGTCCGGCACCCCGCGGTGTTGGGGAGGATGCGGTAGCGATTCCAATCGATGACGTCGAGGATCGTCTTCTTCTTGGGGTCGTCGAGGTCGAGGCGCCGGAGCGCGACGGTGACGAGCTCGCAGCCGGAGGCCTCGAGAGCGGCGAGCATCGCTGCGTCGCTGGGGTACTTGCCGGTGCCCAGGAAGAGTCTCGATCGCAGCTCGACTCCTGCGATGACAAGCTTGTCGACGGCAGAAACAGTCTGCATAGCCTCAGCTTACCGAGTGCTGCGCTCGGCTAAAGCGTAGGGGTGGCTATGGGAGGGTTTGCTGCACCACCAGTGTTCTGTCGCGGCTGTAGGTAAGGCGCTTGACGGCTTGATTGACGGGAAGCCAGACCAGCTTGTCAACCTCGATGCCGGGACGGAAGCGTCCGCCCTTGACTTCCATGACCCAGTAGCAAGCAACCTTGTCGCGGCCTCTGCGGTCGACGTAAGCGGTGCAACCGAGCGGCCGCAAGAGCTCGCACTTGAATCCCGTTTCTTCGCGAACCTCGCGCAAGGCGCAATCCTCGGGAGTCTCATCAGGTTCGACCTTGCCCTTCGGCAGCGTCCAATCGTCATAGGCGGGGCGATGGATGACGGCAATTTCGGTTTCGTCGGACGGGCCCGTCCGGCAGACGACACCGCCCGCGGCCCTGATCACACTCACATCGACTACATCCAGGATCTTTGTCGCCAAGGTTGTTCCATCCTCTGCTGCAACGCTGTGCTGCGACGATTTACTACGTCAATTATTCGACGCGTTGGCGTGAGTCTACCGAATTGACCTCTGCATCGACACCTTTTTCGGTAGATAAGTTATCCGCGCAGGCCGGCGGTATGGAGAATCGCGAAGGCAATCCATGCGATGAGTGCAGCTGCCGGAATCGTGACGATCCATGCAGC
>DATLPO010000014.1:0-9611 GCA_035535675.1 Candidatus Limnocylindria bacterium | reverse complement strand
CCTCCCCACATCGCGCTTGAACCACTCCCCGAACTCGGCGGCTGACGCCGAGCGCGCCGCAGCCGAAACACCAAAACGGTTCCAGGCGACATAGACAGTGCCAAGCACAGTCTCGAAGGGAGCGTACGAGTCGGCCATTCCGACCTCGATCAAGACTCGCTCGGCGAATCCGGCCGGAGCCTTCATCGAGCCCAGCCTCTTCAGTTCACTCATCAACGCGGTCATGGTTCTCTCCTCTAAGTAGTTTCAGCCCGCGATGGACGTTGGACTTCACGGTGCCGACCGGCTGGTCCAGCGCTTCGGCAACCTCTTCGTATGACAGCTCATGGACGTGCCGCAGCACGACAGCCTCGCGATAGCGAGGCGGCAGACCCGCGAGTCGACACGCAAGGTCGTCCATTTCGGCCTGCTGCAGCGCGCGTGATTCGGGCCCTGGCGTGTGGTCTGACTCGCTGCCGTTCAGCTCGGAAAGGCGAGGCTTGTGACCGCGCGCCCGATTCCGAACCACGTTCACGGCGATGCGATGAAGCCATGGACTTTGCTTGAGGTCGCGGATGCGCTCCGGCGGGTATGTCACCAGGGCTCTATAAGCGCGTAAGAAAGTGTCCTGGGCGACCTCTTCGGCATCGTGCCGGTTGCCAGTGAGCGCAAACCCGACTGCGAACACCCGGTTTTGGTGCTCGCGCACCATTCGCTCGAACAACCTCTCAACGCCTTCCATAACTCACCCAAACACATGGTGGGGCCTTGCGGTTGCAACCCCCTCCGGCTTCAGCCGGGAACCATCATGCGGCTGGAGGTGTAATACATGCGATCCGATGGAGGGCCGACCAACGGACGATGGCGAGCTATTTGCACGCGCTCAGCGCGGAGACACTGCCGCCTATGAGGAGATCGTGCACCGATACGAGCAGGTCGCGTTTCGAACCGCCTATACGATCACCGGCTCCGCAGCTGACGCCGAGGACGCTGCTCAGGACGGTTTCGTCAAGGCCTATAGAGCCCTGGCGAGCTTCCGGCCTGGCGCCGAGCCACGACCATGGCTGCTCCGCATCGTCGCCAACGAGGCCCGCAACCGCGTCCGCTCGGCAGGACGGCGGCACCAGCTCGAGCTTCGCTTGGCCGAAGGCTTCCGCCCGGGGGGTGCGGCCCCATCCCCCGAGGCGGCAACCGTCGCTTCAGAAGACCGGCGGCGCCTGCTCGGGCTTGTCAACGAGCTGAGCGAAGAGGACAGGCACGTGATCGCCAGCCGCTACTTCCTGGAGCTCAGCGGCGAGGAGACGGCGTCGGCTCTCGGAATCCCCGAAGGCACCGTCAAGTCGCGACTCTCACGGGCTCTCGCGCGTCTGAGGACTCGCGTCGAGGAGGCGTCAGGTGCCTGAGCTGGACCGGCTGGAGCAGCTCCTGGCCGATTTGGGCGGCGACCTCGAATGGCCTGCCACCCCCAACCTGGCGCCGGCGATCCGGCGTCGAATCCTGGCGCGGCCGTGGTTCGAGAGCCGGTGGGCGATAGCGGCGGCGGTGGCGATCCTGGCGCTCGCCGCCCTTCTTGTGTACCCGCCAACCCGCGAGGCGATAGCGCACTGGTTCAACCTGCGAACCCGGATCACACAGGTGACCGTCCTGCCCACCCCGACGCCACTGCCTCCGGGCCCGATCGGACAGCGGCTCGGCCTTGGCGACTCGAGCACCCTGCCGGCGGCGCGAGCGACGGTCCACTGGCAGGTGCTGTTGCCTTCGTCGCTGGGAAACCCAGACGAGGTTTACGTCGGGCTTCCGCCGGTGGGGCCTGCGGGCGGCGACGTCACGCTGGTTTACGCGGCGCGTCCTGGAATTCCAGCCTCGTCCCCGACCGGAGCGGCCGTGCTGGTGACCGAGGTTCAGGGCAACCTCACGAGCGACTCCTTTGGGAAGACCCTGGGCGATGGCGCAACCATCGATCAGGTGACAGTGGCCGGCCACCCCGGTTACTGGATCGCCGGCACGCCGCACGTCTTCTACTTCATCGACGCCGCCGGCAAAGTCCGCTACGAGACGCTGAGGCTCGCCACCAATACGATTCTCATCGACGAGGGCGGAACCATCGTCCGCATTGAAGGCGACCTGACCAAAAGCCAGGCGCTGAGCATCGCCGCCTCCCTTTCGTAGGGAACCCCCAGCCCCCGAACGGTGTATGGGAGGCGAGGTGAAGAACATGCGAGCTCTGGTTTGCGCGGTGGCCGCGGCGTTGGTGGTGGCCGGGTGCGGTCGGGCGGAAGCGCCGCCCGTGGCCGGCGGAAGTTACAAGCTCTACGAAGCGGCGTCGACAAGGAACTCGCAGCTTGTCGCTGTCATCGACACTCGATCGCACTCGGTTGACAGAACTCTGCCCTGGGGTCTCCTGGCCGGCAGGCACCTTTACTCGGTGAGCACAACCGCCCTTTCGGATATCGACCCCATGACGGGATCGACCTCACGCAAGCTTCAATTGCCAGGACGCTTTCAGCTACCCAACGGAGCTGTGAGCGGGGTTCCGGGTGGCCTTTCGCAGAACGGTCGATGGCTGGTGCTCGAGCGTGAGCGCGACCAGGCCACCACCAGCTCGCAGATGCTGGTGATTGACACGTCCCTTATGAAGGCATCGGCGCCGATCGGCCTCAACGGCATCTTCGAATTCGACGCAATCAGCAACGACGGCCGGCGCATGTACCTTGTCGAGTACCTCGACGGTGCCAGCTACAGGGTTCGTGTCTACGACGTTCCCAGCGGACAACTCGACCCGAATGTCGTTGTCGACAAGAGCGATGGCGCAGCTGTCATGGCGGGCATCCGCCTGTCGGGTGTCGCCTCGCCTGACGGGCAATGGCTTTACAGCGTCTACGCCCGCCCCCACAATGGCGCGTTCATCCACGCGCTGAGCCTCACCGATCCGATTGCGTTTTGTCTCGACCTACCTGGTTCAGGTTACGAGTCGAATTCGGACGAGTTCCAGTGGTCGCTGGCTCTGAGCGCCGACGGGTCCCATCTCTACGCCGCCAATGGCGCGAAGGGAATCGTTGCCGAAGTGCAAACACAGGGCAACAACCCGCCATCCGTCGTACGCACGGTGCGCCTCGACATGCCAGCCCCAACGTCTGGGCTGTTCATCAAGAACGTCGAGGCCAAGGAGCTCGCCACCGGTGGCCTGGTGCTGAGCGCTGACGGCAAGACCCTCGTCATGACCGGAAAGACCGGCCTGGTCTGGGTGGACACCGCCACACTGCACGCCCGCAGCGTGCACCTTGCGAGCTGGACGGTGTGGAGTCTCGGGCTGAGCCCTGACGGGAGCATGGTCTACGCGCTGAACAACGCCGGCACCATCGCGGAGCTTTCGATGCAGAATCCAGGGACGCCGACGACGTTCGGCGCGGCTGGCGCGCAACCCATGGCGCTGATCAGGGTGGATTCCCCGCCGGCTCCTTAGCTACCAGCTCGTGGCCACGGCATCGCAGGACGGGAAGACGTGGGTATCGTGGGAATGACGGGTCGGTGCGGGACAGCTCGCACATCCAGAACGTGCTCCGCGCCGCGCGCACTGTTCTCGAGTGCTTGCAGGATGCGCACAGCCCGGGTTCCAAGAAAGTAGGACCTCAGATCAGGGCCAGGGCGGTCAGCAGTCTCTGGAATGAGCTCGCAACCCCGTAGCGCTTGCCAAGCTCCTCCACCCGCGCCGGATCATCGGGCCATCGATCTCGCCTGCCACGAGGAACGTCAATCTTCAGATCGGCGACCGGAGGCACTATCCTCCCCGCCTTGTCAAGGTACTCGGCATCGGCAGCCCGGAAAATACCCGCCTCCAGCATCGCGCGCACCGAACCGTACCGCCGCACCAGATCAGCGGCTTTCTTGGCGCCGACGCCTGCCACCCCGGGCAGGCCGTCCGATGGATCGCCGCGCAGGATCGCGAAGTCTGCGTACGCGCGGCCGGGGATCGAGTAGCGGCGCTCGACCTCCGCCTCATCGACGACGGCGAGGCCTGTCTTCTCGGGGTACAGAACGATGATCTCGCGGTCGCGGATGAGGCTGAACAGGTCCCTGTCCCCGCTGTAGATCTCGACCGGCGGCTCGACACGCGCCAGAAGAGAGGCGATGACGTCCTCGGCTTCGTAGCCGGCCACCCCCAACGCGTCGATCCCGATAGCTTCGAGACACTCCATGATCACCGGCATCTGCGGAATCAGGGCCGGCGGCACAGGCTCCCCCGTACGGTGCTCCTTGTAGCTGGGAAGAAGCTCGACGCGCCAGTCAGGTCGCCAGTCCTCGTCCGTCGCCAGAGCGATTCGTTTGGGCTTACGCTCGGTGATCAGTCGGGCGATGGTGTCGAGGCTTCCTCGCACGGCGTTGACAAGCGAGCCGTCGGGCGCCCGCGTGGTTTGTGGAACGCCATAGAAAGCCCGAAAAATCAGGCTCGATCCGTCGACTAGCAACCACTCAGGCAAAGCGCCATGATCCTAGCGGTACCGGGCGTCCGCTCTAGGATGGCCGTGATTTGACAATCCTCCGTATAGCCGCGGCGGCACTCGCGGCGCTGACACTGACTGGCTGCACGATCTCCGGCGGTCCAACCGCGTCTGCTCCACGCCTCACCTCCCCGAGCCCGAACCCAGCCGACTCCAAGGCAGCGGATTTTCGGACACGGATGGACCTTCTTCTCGGCGAGCACGTGATAGTCATCGCAAAGCAATCGTCAGCCGCTCGGAGGGCAGACGAATTCACCAGCTACCTTCACCTGTTGACAGCGAACGGCAACGACCTCACGGAGCTGATGCGTTCCGCGCTGGGTGATAACGGAGGGAACCAGTTCGACAAGATCTGGAGCGCCCAGAACGACTATCTCGTCAACTACACGATCGGGCAGGTGACACACAACAAGACCAAGGCCGACGGTGCGATGAAGAACCTGGTCGGCGGATTCGTACCGCAGTTCTCGCAGTTCGTCTCCACCGCCGCCGACGTGCCACTCGAGTCAATCGCACAGCTGACGACGCAGCACGCACTCCAGATGAAAGCGATGATCGACGATCAGATCGCTCAGAGCTATCCAAGGCTGTACGCGGACCTGCACCTCGTTTACACGCAAGCCTTTCGACTGGGAGATGGATTCGCTCCACAGATCGCCCGGCGGTTTCCCGACAAGTTCCCCGGCAACGCATCAAGCCTCGCGGTGGATCTGCGCGTGTCGGTGAACATCCTGCTGCAGGAGCACGCATACCTCACGACGATGACGTCGAGCGCAGGGATCGGAGGCAGGGTCGCTGAGCAGAAAGCGGCGGCCGCCGCGCTCAGCGAAAACACCAACGCGCTCGGCGCGGTGTTCAGCGATCTGTTCGGCGCTTCAGCGGGGATCCAGTTCGATCAGATCTGGGCCGCCAAGAACGCAGCAGTGATCGGTTACGCGTCCGCAGCGACCGCCGCGGCGAGGGAGGGTGCGTCAAAGCAGCTGACTGAAGTATTTGTGCCGCGGTTTTCCGGCTTCGTCCAGACGTTGACCGGCGTGACTTTACGTCCGGCCGTCGAGTCGCACATCCAGGCAACAATCGATGTGATCAACGACCAGCTCTCGAAGTCTTCGGCCAAGCTCGGAGCTGGCGACAGGTCAGCAGCGGCATTTATGGAGCTGGTGGCCGACCTCGTCGCCGCCGGGGCGGTCGCCAAGCTGCCCCTGAGGTTCCCGGCTTAATCGAGAGCCGAGGCGATGATCTCCAGGCCTGTCGCGGCGTCCTCGCGGTCGACGACAAGCGGCGGGCAGATCCTCACCGCTCGAGCGCCGGCGGTCAGCAGAAGCAAACCGCGCTCGAAGGCGCGCTGCACCAGCTGAGCGGCCTGCTCCGCGGTATTGAGCTCCAGCGCCACCATCAACCCGACGCCGCGGACGTCGGTGACCTGCGGGTGCGTCTGCGCGATCTCTCGCAACCCGTCCTGGAGCTGCGCTCCAACCTTGGTGGCGTTCTCCATCAGCCCCTCCTCGAGGAGGTCGAGCGTCACCAGGCCGGCGGCGCAGGCCAGCGGGTTGCCGCCGAACGTGCTGCCGTGTGAGCCTGGCGGCCAGCTCATCTGCTCGGCGCGCGCGATGAAAGCTCCGAGCGGCAGGCCCGAGGCGATGCCCTTGGCCAGACACACGATGTCGGGCTCGACATCCCAGTGCTCCACGGCGAGCAGCTTCCCAGTACGGCCCATCCCCGACTGCACCTCGTCGGCCACCAGCAGGATTCCGTGCTTGAGAGTCAGCTCCCGAAGCCGGGGCAGGAAATCGTCGGGCGGCACCAGGTAGCCACCCTCTCCCTGGATCGGTTCGACGAATACTGCAGCCACGCTTTCCGCAGGGGCGACCGTGTTGAACAGCTCCTCGAGCCGCGCGATGGTGTCGTCAGTGGTCACCCCGCGCGATGCCGAAGGGAATGGCGCGTGAAAGACCGACGAGAGAAGAGGCGCAAACCGACGGCGCTGGCTGGCCTTCGATGCGGTTAGCGAAAGGGCGCCGAACGTGCGGCCGTGGAACCCGCCGATGAACGCGATGTAGCTCGGACGCCCCGTCGCATAGCGCGCGAGCTTCATCGCCCCCTCGATCGCCTCAGCGCCAGAGTTGGTGAAGAAGACCTTCGCGGGCGTGCCGGGCAGGATCTTCGACTCCAGGCGCTCGGCCAGCTCGATCTCAGAGCGGTAGTAGAAATCAGTGCCCGACATGTGAAGGAAGCGCTTGGCCTGCTCCTCGATCGCCGCCACCACCCTTGGGTGGGAGTGGCCTGTCGTGACGACCGCGATGCCGGCAGTGAAGTCAAGGAAGGTGTTGCCGTCGACGTCGGTGACCCAGCAGCCCTCGCCCCGCTCCATCACGAATGGATAGGCGCGAGTGAAGCTCGGTGACATGGCCAGGGCGTCTCGTGCGATCAGCTCCGCCGCCTTTGGGCCGGGCAGGGCAGTTTTCAAGCTCGGCCGGCGGGCAGTCTTCACGAGCGGCAAGCCGAGAGATTCATCTCGGCGAAGGTATCAGACCCCGCCTCGAGACCCCAAGGACAAGCGGGCCTGGTTCGTGCTCAAATGAGGCCTTGGCCAGGGGGACGAGGGCCTTCAGCATCCGGCCGGCTACCCACGATGACCTGAAGGCGATAGTTGGAATCTACAACTGGGCGGTGAACCAGACGTTTGCCACCATCGACTCGGAGCCCCTCGGCACTGAGGAGGCCGCCGCCTGGTGGGAGGCGCACGGAAAACGGTCAAAGCTGATAGTGTCGGTAGACGACGGCGGGGTAATTGGATGGGCGCGATTGTTTCCATGGAACCAGCGCGGCTTCGACATCGTGGAGGATCTCGTATACGTAGATCCTGTCCACCAGGGGGAAGGCATAGGTAAAGCCCTACTCGGGGAGCTGATCAAGGAGGCGCGCGGCCTCGGCTACCGCACGATCGTCGCCACGATCGCCACCGACAACCGCGCCGGCCTCGAACTGCATTCCAAGCTCGGCTTTGAGGTCGTCGGCACGATCCGCGACGCCGCGCACAAGTTCGACCGTTGGATGGACATCACGCTTGTCCAGCTCGCGCTCGAACCGCGGAGCTGACCTCAGGAGATGCCGCTCCACAAGATCAACGGCCAGTGGATTCACTATGAGGACACCGGCGGCGATATCGGCCCTCTCGTCCTGGCCCACGGACTGCTCATGGACGGCGAGATGTTCGCGCCGCAGATCGAAGATCGCCGCTCGAGCTGCCGGATCATCACCTGGGATGCGCGCTGCCACGGCGAAACCGAAAACACCGATGACCCCTTCACGTACTGGGACCTGGCCGACGATCTGAGAGGGCTGCTCGACCACCTGGGTATCGAGAAGGCGGTGATCGGCGGGATGAGCCAGGGCGGATTCATTGCCCTCCGCTTCGCGCTGCAGCACCCCGAGCGGGTCTCGGCCTTGCTCCTCCTGGGCACCCAGGCGGGTGTCGAGGACCCTGAAAAGGTCGCGACTTACCAGGTGATGCTTGACGTATGGGAGGCCGAGGGGTTGAACGAGCAGCTGGCAGAGACGATCGCTGCGATCCTCCTCGGCAACGAATGGCCTGGTCGGCACCCCTGGATTGCCAAGTGGCGCCAGAAGCCGCGCTCGCTGCTGCGCCCCGCGTTCCAAGCGCTCGCCGGCCGCGATGACATCCACAATCGCCTCGGCGAGATCAATGCACCGGCGCTGGTCATCCATGGCACGGCTGACGCGGCGATCGATATAGAGGTCGCCAGGGAGCTGTCCAGAGGCCTCCCCAACAGCAGACCGCTGGTCGCCATCGAGGGAGGTGGCCACGCGAGTAACCTCACCCACCCCAAGCTCGTAAATCGCGCGGTGCAGCAGTTCATTGGCGAACTCCTCGTTACTGTCCCTGCGGCATCGAATGGGCGAGGCCATGCTCGGCGCTCCGACGCCGACCGCCGCCTTGCTGACAGACGGGATCAAGGCCGGATCGAGGTCCTAGTCGACAGGCGGCTGGCCGAACGGCGCGCCATGGAGCGCCGTGAATCCTGGCGGCCTGCATACGGCCTCTAGCTGTATCGCCCTAGGCGGGTTTGGGCAACCCGATAGGGGTGCCCGTGGCGTAGGCGGGCGGGAAGACGACCTTCATGTCCCCCACCCCCTGCCACTGCCCGACGACAGCCGCCGCCCGAGTGTTCTGGCCCTCGTCAAGCGCTCCCGCCTCACCAAAGCGGACACCCCCGCCGTTGATGCTGTCTCCGACAGGCACGTCAACCTTCAGCGCAGCGACACGAATCGTTTCCGGCGTTAGTGGGCCCGGCACCTGACTTAGCACGTTTTCGAAGAACGTCCAGCCGCCGACGAAACCAGCCACCGCAGGGATCGTCATCTCGGGACCGCCGGTGCCGGCTCGATAGGCCGTGCGCGCTTGTGCGAGCAGAGCCTTTCCAGCGGGTGAGAGGGCGGCGAGGCTGATCTCGCCATCGGGTTTGTCTGCCGCATAGACGCCAATCGACCCTTTGCCGAGACGCTGGCTGAAGGCCGGCATACAGAAAGCAGAGCTCGTCCCTATGGCGCCCTTTAGGGACACCCCCTGGCTCAAGAGGGCTTGCCAGATCCCAACGCCGTCGTCGAGGTAGCTGACGTCCCACAAGAAATCGGGCCGGTCCGACGCAATTCTCGCTGCGATCGCCGCCGGGTCGTAGACGCGCGGGTCGTAATCGATCACGTCCACCACGTGGATGCCAAGGTCGTGCGCGAGTGACTCCTCGCCACCGCCGACAGACCGGCCATAGATGTCGTTCACGCGCACGATCACGACGCGCGGAGAGGCCAGCTTCATGGTTGGCATCAGAAAGTCGTGCGTGTAGCTGACCGCCATCCGGCCCAGCGAGCTCCCCGTCGCGACCGTCCTGAAGACGTAATGGCGTTGAGCTGTGATCGGATCAGCGACAGCGCCGGTCTCCCAGTAGACAGTCTTGAGCTCTTCCGCGCGTGTTGCCGCCGCCGCCGACAGCGTGCTGCCGTAGGTGCCGAGGATCGCCGGCACGTGATAGTGGTTCACGAGCTCGTCTACTGCGGCGCTCGCTGCTTCCGGAGTTGTCGCATCGACCACCTGGAGACGGACAGAGATCTTCA
>DATLPO010000013.1:0-6599 GCA_035535675.1 Candidatus Limnocylindria bacterium | reverse complement strand
GCAGAGAACGTGCGATGTCGGCTCGTCGCATCCTGGGGCTGGAGTCGGTCCCAAGGGTTGGGCTGTTCGCCCATTAAAGCGGTACGCGAGCTGGGTTTAGAACGTCGTGAGACAGTTCGGTCCCTATCCGCCGTGGGCGCAGGAAACTTGAGGAGAGTTGACCCTAGTACGAGAGGACCGGGTTGAACGGCCCGCTAGTGTACCGGTTGTCACGCCAGTGGCAGCGCCGGGTAGCCATGGCCGGTTCTGATAAGCGCTGAAAGCATCTAAGTGCGAAGCAGACTCCAAGATAAGGTTTCCCACTGGGTTAACCAGGTAAGGGCCCTAGTAGACCACTAGGTTGATAGGCCGGGGGTGTAAGAGCAGCAATGCTTTGAGCTGACCGGTACTAATAGCCCGAGGGCTTGTTCACCTATAACTCACTCTTCAGTTGTTGAGTGAGATCACGTCATTTACGGATCCAGCGCATGAAAGCAAGCTGGGGATTCTCATAGACCTACTTCGGTTGTCAGTCGCTGGCGCCCACGCGCGGCGTGGCCGGATATATTGCCTGGACTGCCACCGATAGATCCCGATCCGAGCATTGACCTGCACTGGTCGGCGCGCGCCCTCGAGCTGGCCTTGCGGGCCGACTACAGGACGAGCCCAAACCCAATGGTCGGTGCGGTCGTGATCGACAGCGCGGGCAACCTCGCCGGCGAGGGCTTCCACCGCCGCGCGGGCGAGCCGCATGCCGAGCAGGAAGCTCTGGAGGCAGCCGGCGACCACGCCCTTGGCGGCACGCTGTACGTCAACCTCGAACCCTGCGCCCACCTTCATCGCACCCCGCCCTGCGCGGACGCGATCATCCTGGCCGGCTTGAGCCGCGTCGTGATCTCGATGGCCGACCCTGACGAGCGCGTGCAGGGCGCGGGCATCGCCAAGCTGGAGGCCGCGGGCATCACCACAGAAGTGGGTGTCCACGAAGAGCGCGCCATGCGACTCAACGAGTTCTACGTGAAGCACCGCCTGACAGGCCGCCCCTTCGTGAGCGCCAAGTTCGCGATGAGCCTGGACGGCAAGATCGCAACGCGCACCGGCGAATCACGCTGGATCACGGGGGAGGATGCTCGCCTCCACGGCCACCGGCTGCGCCACATCCACGACGCGATCCTGGTCGGGGTCAACACTGTCATCGCCGACGACCCCGAGCTCACCGCCCGTCTCGAAGGCGAGGATATGCGCCAGCCGCTGCGCGTGGTTCTGGATTCCCAGCTACGCCTCCGCATGTCCTCCAGGGTCGTCGGACCCAACACGCTGATCGCTACTACGCGCGCCGGCCGCATGGGAGCTGCCGAGGTTCTCCGTCTCCCGGCGGCGCCTGACGGCCGGGTCGCCCTCGAACCGCTTCTCGACGAGCTCGGCAAGAGGGGCATCCTCAGCCTCTTGGTCGAGGGCGGCGGAGAGGTGCACGCCTCCTTTTTCGCGCAGGGCCTCGTCGACAAGGTCCACGCTTATGTTGCACCGCGGCTCATCGGCGGGCGCGATGCGCCGGGGGCCCTCGGAGGAGCGGGTGTCGAGCGCCTGGCCGAAGCGATCCCGCTGCGAGAGCTCGATGCGACGCGGCTAGGCGACGATCTATTGATCACGGGGTACGTGGATGTTCACAGGGATAGTTAGCGCGGTCGCCAAGGTGGTCGAGGCGGACGGCAAACGCATCGGCATCGACCACGCATGGATCGCACGTCACTTGAAGGTCGGCGGCAGCGTCGCGGTGAACGGATGCTGTCTGACGGTGGTCAAGAAGCGCGGTCCGGTCTTTTTCGCCGACGTCGTGCCCGAGACGCTACGGCGCACCAATCTGGGTGCCCTCCGCCCCGGAGTCGAGGTCAACCTCGAGCTGCCTCTCGGAGCAAGCTCGTTGCTCGACGGCCATCTGGTGCAGGGCCACATCGACGCAACAGCCTCTGTCAAGTCCATCCAGCGCGTGGCTCCAGGTCGCGAGGTCATCATCGAGCTTCCCGCCACACTGGCCAGGTTCGTTGCGGTCAAAGGATCAATCGCCGTTGATGGGGTGAGCCTGACGGTTGCCACGGTCGACAAACCACCCGGCACGTTCGGGGTGGCGCTCATCCCGCACACGCTCGAAGCAACCATCGCCGGCAGTTACAAAAAGGGCTCCGTGGTCAATCTCGAGGCGGACGTTATTGCGCGCTACGTAGCCCGAAACCTCCGCCGGTAATATCTACGAGCCATGACCCTGGCCACCGTTCCGGAGGCGATTGCCGACATCGAAGCCGGCAAGTTCGTGATCGTCGTCGACGACGAGGACCGGGAGAACGAGGGCGACCTCGTGGTCGCCGCCCAGCTCGTCACACCGGAGCACATCAGCTTCATGACCCGTCACGGTTCGGGCCTCGTTTGCATGCCGATCATTTCCCGCCGTCTTGACGAGCTTGGAATCGCACCAATGGTGGAGCGCAACACAAGCCGGCTCGGGACTGCGTTCAGCGTCAGCATCGATGCCAAGGACAGCGTGACGACCGGAGCATCAGCCCACGACCGCGCATCCACCATCCGCAAGGTGCTTGACCCGGCCTCCAAGGCATCCGATTTCTCGATGCCGGGACACACGTTCCCGCTGCGAGCCGCCGAGGGCGGTGTGCTCACGCGCGCCGGGCAGACCGAAGCGGCTGTCGACCTCGCGGTCCTGGCCGGGCTCTACCCCGCGGGGGTGATCACCGAATTGATGAAATCGGATGGCACGATGTCCCGAATGCCCGACCTCGATACTTTTGCGCGCGAGCACGACATCAAGGTCATCACTGTCGAGCAGATGATCGTGTACCGGCGCCGAAACGAGAAGCTTGTCGCCCGCCGGGTTGAAGCGGTGATCCCGATCGGCGATAAGGACCCTCGCGAGTGGAAGCTTTACGCATATGAGGACGTGCTTCGCCACGAGAACCACCTCGCCCTCGTCCTTGGCGAGATCGACCCACAGAAGCCGATCTTGCTGCGTGCTCACTCCGAGTGCTTGACCGGCGATATCTTCGGCAGCCTTCGCTGTGACTGCGGGGCTCAGCTGCATGCGGCGATGGAGACGATCGCAGCGGATGGCGTGGGCGTCATCCTGTACATCCGGCACCAGGAAGGCAGGGGCATCGGGCTTCTGGACAAGCTCCACGCCTACAACCTCCAGGACCGAGGGCTTGACACAGTCGAGGCGAACGAGGCCCTCGGCCATCCCGCCGACAAGCGCGACTACGGGATTGGCAGTCAGATCCTTTACGACCTCGGTGTGCGCAAGATCAGGCTGCTGACCAACAATCCGAAAAAGATCTACGGCCTGGAGGGCTTTGGTCTCGAGGTCACCGAGCGCGTGCCGATAAGCATCGCCGCGAACAAGCACAACGCGCGTTACCTCAAGACCAAGAAAGACAAGCTCGGGCACCTTCTCTAAGCGAGGGCGCGGTGGGTGAGAAAGGCGCCAAACCCAACCTCGATGGAGGCGACCTGCGGATCGCCGTTGTCGTCTCCCGCTTCAACGAGGAGGTGACGAAGCGCCTTCTTCGCGGGGCGCTGGCAGCGCTCGAGGAGCACGGAGTTCAGGATCCGGACGTGCTTTGGGTCCCTGGATCTCTTGAGCTACCTGTGACGGCCCTTGCGCTCGCGGAGCGAGGCAACCATGACGCCATTGTCTGTCTGGGCTGCGTGATTCGCGGTGAGACCTATCACTTCGAGGTCGTCGCGAATCAGGCGGCGGCAGGAATCATGCAGGTGCAGCTGGATACTGGCGTGCCTGTGGCGTTTGGAGTGCTGACCACCGAGGACAAGGAGCAGGCCCTCGCGCGCTCAGGCCCCAAGAACAACAAGGGCGCCGACGCAGCCGAGGCCGCCATCGAGATGGCAAACCTGATGCGCGAGGTGCAGGGTTAGCCTTTTAAAAACCCCAGCTGAACTTGCGAACCGGGGTTAGACGGGCGCGCTCCGGGGCAATCAGCTCTGCGCGGCCCTGCGTCGCCACGCCGCGTTTGGGTCCCATCGCGTCGACCACGAAGGCGGCCCGTGGCTCCTTGGTCAGATTGCGGAGCTTGACCCCGTCGACGTCGAACTCAAACGCGCCATCCTCATTGAGCGCGTACATCACCGGCACGACGTGCGGCCATCCCGACGGCCCGACGGTGGCCACGCGCCCGACCCGTTGCGATCGCAGAAATTCAAGCTCGCTCGGCGTGAAGAGCATCCGACCCCCATCCTAGCCCTCGGGGCGCCGCCAACCCGTCCCCCCGTAGACTGCTAAATCTCCAGATGGCAAGGACCAGCACGCGGGGAATCGGCACCATCGGCGGCTACACAGTCCTGCGTCGCGAGCGCCTGGAGCGTCTCGAAGGCACCTATCTGGAGCTGGAGCACGAGCGCACAGGCGCCAGACACATTCACGTGGAGTGCCCCGACGACAACAACTCCTTCGCCGTGTTCTTTCCCACCGTCCCGAAGGACCACACCGGCGTAGCCCACATCCTCGAACACGTCGCCCTCGCCGGCTCGCAGCGCTTTCCGGTACGCGACCCCTTCTTCAGCATGACGCGCCGCTCCCTGGCCACTTTCATGAACGCCTTCACGAGCGCCGACTGGACCATGTACCCCTTCAGCACACGCAACGCCAAGGACTACATCAACCTCCTCGAGGTCTACCTCGACGCAACGTTCTTCCCGCGCCTCGACGAAGACTCTTTCCAGCAAGAGGGCATCCGTTTTGAGTTCGAAGACCCCGCAGACCCCACCAGCGGGCTGCGTTACAAGGGGGTCGTCTTCAACGAGATGAAGGGCGCTCTCGCCACACCGCAAGCGGCGGTCCAGAGAGTTGTGGGCCGAGCCCTGTTCCCCGGCCTCACCTACGAGCATGTCTCTGGCGGCGATCCAGAGCACATACCCGACCTCACGTGGGAACAGCTGCGCAATTTCCACGCTGTCCACTACCACCCGAGCAACGCCTACTTCTACACCTACGGTGACAAGCCGCTGGCCGAAACGCTGGCCACGATCGAGCAGAACGCGCTTTCACGTTTCGAGCGCATCGAGGTCGACACATCGATCCCCGACGTGAAGCGCTTCAAGCAGCCGGTGAAGGCCGTTGAGCCCTACCCCGCGACCCCGGGCGAGGACATGACACGAAAAGCACAAGCCCTCGTCGGCTGGGTGACGGTCCCGACCGGTGACTCCTTCCGCCTGCTGGCGATGAGGGTCCTGAGCGAGGTTCTGCTCGGCAACGCCGGCTCGCCCCTCCGCAAAGCCCTGATCGACTCGAAGCTGGGCACCGCGATGGCCGACGGCAGCGGCCTGCAGGACGATTTCCGCGAAACCGTTTTCGGCGCAGGCCTCAAAGACATCGCTGCCGAGGACGCGGAAAAGGTCGAGAAAGTCGTGCTCGACACGCTCCAGAGCCTCGTCGATGAAGGGGTGGACAAAGCCCAGGTCGACGCGGCCATCCACCACCTCGAGTTCGAAAAGCGCGAGCGCTCCAACGCCGGCTTTCCCTACGCGCTCAAAGTCCTCTTCACCGCACTCGCCCCCTACTACTACGGTGGGGACCCCTACAGCGCGTTGAACTTCGACGCCGACCTCGCCCGTCTCGAACGCGACCGCAAAGAAGGCCGCTTCTTCGAGATCCTCATCCAAACCGAGCTCCTCGACAACCTGCACCGCGGCCTGCTGACAGTGGTGCCCGACCCCGAGCTCGAGGAGAGAAAGCGCCGTAAGGAGCTCGAGCGCCTGGCCGCGATCGAGGCCAAGCTGACCGACGACGAAAAACAGAAGATCGTCAAAGAAGCGCTGCGCCTCAAGCAAGACCAGGAAGCCAAGCAGGACCTTTCCACGCTGCCCACATTGGAGCTGAGCGACATCCCGATGAAGTTCGAGGACGTCCCCAGCCGAGAGGCCACGGTCGGCGCGGCAACCAGCGAATTCTTCCCGCAGCCGACCAACGGAGTCACCTACATCGACATTCGATCCGACTTCTCGGCGCTGACCTCCGAAGAGAAGGACCTCCTGCCGCTGTTCGGCCGCGTGCTCACCCAGTCCGGGGCAGCCGGCCAGGACTACGTGGAGATCGCAAAGCGCATCGCCGCTTACACAGGAGGCGTGGGCGCCGCCGCCCAGGTCCAACCCCTGGCCGGCAAAGAAGATTACCTGCAGTCATTCGTCATCTCAGGCAAGGCGCTCGATCGTAACGCGAAGCCGTTCGTAGACCTGCTTACAGACCTGACGGCGCGCCTTGAGGTCGAGCCAAAGCGGCTCAAGGAGATCATTGCCGAGATGGCCACCCGCCTGGAGAGCTCGATCGCCAACCTGGGCTTCCAGTTCGCCATCCTGCTCGCCCAGTCCAAGCTCAGCTCTGAAGGCGCCATCAACGACCGGCTTCAGGGGATCGGCATGCTGCACACCATGCGGGAGCTCGCCAAGCTCAAGGAGAGCGAGCTTGGTGACCTTGTCAAGAAGCTCGACGCCATACGTTCCAGGCTGTTCCGAAAGGAATCGGTGGCAGTCGTCGTGACCTGCGAGGAATCGATGGTCGAGACCCTGCGGGAGCTGCTTGCAAGATTTGACGAGGCTCTGCCCGA
>DATLPO010000012.1:0-9752 GCA_035535675.1 Candidatus Limnocylindria bacterium | reverse complement strand
CGGAAAGCTCGCCGGCCATCACCGACGGTTCGGGAAGCCAGTAGGCGGTGAGGCTCGGATACTGTCGGTTGTCCAGCACCACGTGCTCGTGGTAAAGCAAGGGGGCGAGCTGCCCGACCTCAACCGGGCCGAGCACGGTCTGCAGATTCATGACTTGCCTGGAGGAGGTCTTACTTCAACAGCAGGCCGCCGTCGACCACAAGCGCAGCCCCGGTGATGTACGAGGAGTCGGGGCCGGCAAGAAACAGAACTGCCTTCGCGACCTCCTCGTATGTCCCCTGGCGACCGAGCGGAACCCTCGCCGACGCACCGTCGGCGCGCGCGGCCTGCTGCTCCTCGGTGAGGTCCTTGCGCCGGTCGGTCATTACCATCTCCATGTAGCCAGGGCAGACGCAGTTCGCGCGTATGCCGTCCGCCGCAAAGTCGAGTGCGAGAGAGCCGGTCAGCGAGATCATCGCCGCCTTGGAGACGCTGTAGGCGGCCTCATCGCCCGCGGGCTTGATGCCGGCGATCGAGGCCGTGTTGACTATCGATCCGCCGCCTCCTTCACGCATGAGGATCACCGCCACGCGCGACATCAAGTAAGCAGACCTGACGTTCACGTCGATGATCCGGTCCCAATCCGACACCTCCGTTTCGACAACGGAGCGTGCTCGCAAGGGGTCGATGCCGGCGTTGTTGAAGAGGATGTCGAGCCGGCCGAACTCGGTTCTTGCGAGATCGATCGCAGCTGTCGCCGTGGCCGGATCGGACACGTCGCCCTGGAGGCTTCGCACCTCAGCAGCCATTTTGGCGACACTCGCGGTGGCCGAATCGAGGCTCTTCTCATCCCAGTCGACGAGCACCAGGCGCGCTCCGGCCGCCGCCATCTGGCGCGCCACCTCCAGCCCGAGACCGGAGGCGCCTCCCGTGATGAGGGCGACCTTTCCCTCGAGCGTCAATTCGCCAGGATCTGTTCCAGGCCGGGAAGGAAGGTCTGAGGCGTGTGGAGGCCGCTGTACAGGTACTCTAGAAATGCCTTCTGCGCGTTGCGTGCAGCGGCACGGCGCTCGCCTTCCTGGACCAGCTTGCGACCGAGCAGGTATGTGTACTGGTAAGGCCCCCAGAGCGGATGCTTGACCAGCTTGAGCTGCATCTCGGCGCGGGCGGGATCCATGAAACCGTCTCGAGCCATCGTTTCGAGGACTTCTGCCTCGGCGCGGCCGTCGACCCCCAGCGAGAGCCCGGCGGCGAAGCTTGCGATGCGGCGCAGCCATTCCAGCTTGGATGCCAGCAGCTGATCCGGGGTCGGATCCGGGAGCAGGCGCAGGTACGCCACCTCTTCGATTCCTTCGCTGATCACGCTCTCGGGCGCGTTCTTGAGCTTGATCGACGCCGCGACGTGGCCCTGGCGCTGATACGCGTGCTGGTGCAGCACGGCGAGATGGAGGTAGTCACCGGGGTAGATGTTGTGCGCGACCTCGAAGGCGACTGTCTCCGGCGTCCTGGGCGTGGAGACGTTGACCTGAAAGCTCATCCGGCGCGGCGGATACCAGCTCAAGTTCACAGACCAGATGTCGTCGCTTATGCGAATGATCTCCATGCTTTCGTGGATCTCGAGCGGGAATTCGCCTTCGAACACGTAGCGTCGGCCCTTGAGGTACGTCGCCAGCGCGATATCCCATTTGACTTCGTCGCTGACCAGGCGCTTTGACTCCCATTGCCGCACCGCGTTCTTCGAAGCTGACGGTTCCAACCCGCTCGCCAGCTCTTCGATCTCGTCTCTGAGTGCCCCTACCTCGTCTGGCGGCGGGACCTCCAGGTCGACGCCAAGGAGCTGGCTCACCATCTGGTCGTAAGGAAGCGTCCGGCCCAGGTGTACCTCGAGCTGAACCGCGACCGAACGCGCCTGCCCGGCGACGTATGACTGGCCGGCCTTGTCGGCCCTCGAAGCGAGGTCGCGTGCCTTAGTGATGAGGTCTTCAGGGACTCCGGGGTCGGCCTGGGCTTCCTCCAGCCATTCCAGCGGCCCAGCGTAGACAGCCTTAAGGATTGGATGGTGCTCAGCTGCACGCAGTGCCAGACGGACGAGCTCCGTTTCGAGCTCGACCTCCGACTTGGTGGCCGTCGGCGCAATCGCCGACCTGACGCTCACAGGATGGCCCTCAGAAAAGCCTGGGTTCGTGGGTTTGACGGGTTCTTGATCATCTCTCGCGCTGGTCCCTCCTCAACGATTACGCCTTCATCCATGAACATCAATCTGTCGCCAACTTCGCGTGCGAAACCCATCTCATGCGTCACTACGATCATCGTCATGCCTTCGAGGGCGAGCTTCTTGATCTCTTCGAGGATGCCGCCGATCAGCTCGGGGTCCAGGGCCGAAGTCACCTCGTCGAAAAGCATCAGCTGAGGCTTCATGGCAAGCGCCCGGGCAATCGCCACCCGCTGCTTCTGTCCGCCCGACAGCTGACTTGGATAGCTCTTCGCCTTGGCTCCCAGGCCCAGCCTCTCGAGCTCGACCATCGCTCGTTCCCGCGCCTGCTTGCCAGGAACCTTCAGCACGCGGGTGAGGCCAAGGGTCACGTTCTGCAGCGCGGTCATGTGCGGAAAGAGGTTGAAGTGCTGAAAAACCATCCCGATCCGGGTACGCAAAAGGTTGAGCTCGCGCTCGTACTTCATTCGCTCGATCGGATGGATGCGCGGGACGTTGTCCTTGCTCCACTTCCGGCCGAGGAAGATGACCGTTCCGGTTTCGGGCGGAGAGACGAAGTTGATGCAGCGGAGCAGCGTGCTCTTGCCCGAGCCGGAAGGACCGATCACCACCAACACCTCGCCGCGGGTGACCTCGAGAGTGATGTCCTTGAGGACGTGGATCGTGCGAAGAGTTCCGCGGTGAAACCACTTGTTGACGCCCTCTAATCGAAGTATCGTCGCGCCCTGAGCCTCAGGAATCTGGAGATCGAGTTCGCTGAGCGCAGGTCCGAGCTTGCTGGTTTCCATCCCCAGGGTCGATTCTATCCTCCAAACAGCAATGGGGAGAACGAGCGTTAGTTCAGCCGCGATCGTTAAGCTGGCAGACGTGGATGCGATCGGGATGCTGGTCCAGCAGCTCGAGACGGTGAACGTTCGGTATCACCACGCTGCCTCTGCCTTGACCCCCGAGCTGATGACTGCAAGCGTGCCCGGCGCCAACCCGGTCGGTTTCCTCATGTGGCACATGGCTCGAAGCCAGGACTGGGCAATCAATACCGCAATCCGAGGCTTGCCCGAGCTGGCGTGGACGCGACCGTGGTCCGAGATGCCGGGCATTTCGACGCCTGGGATGGGCACCGGCTTCTCGCCGGCCGAGGCCCGAGACCTGGCTTCGAGGATCGTGCTGCCCCAGCTCGTGGATTACGCCGACGCTGTCAGCGCGACGGCCGTCGCATGGGTGCGAGGCTTGAGCGAAGACGACCTCGACGCAATTCCCGACGTGGCAGCTCATGACGCGGGCATCGCCGCCTATCAGACGCCCGGTTTCCAGGCTGAGATGAACTCTGGGCCCGAGCACGACGAGGCGGTCGGAGACAACGGGGGCCAGCCCGTGTGGCTGTTCCTGACTTCGGTCAGCGTCACGCACCTGCATCGCCATCTCGGGGAGGTTGACCTGACTCTCGGGGTCCTGACGGGGCGGGCCGGTTAGGCGCGACGAATTAATTGGAGGTGAGCAGCAGATGCCGGTGGTGAGATTGAGAGACGTACCTGAGCTCGCGGAGATCGGCCCTGACATCGACACGCTGGTGATGAAGAAGGCGATCGGCTCCAAAAAGCGCGATCCCAACTTCCACATGGAGACCAACACCGATTCGCTGAGCCTCACCTACATCAAGATCTTCGGCCGCCTCCGTCGCATCAGGTGTGACGAATCCGATCGTGCGATGTTCATCGTCGATGGCCACGCGATAGTCAAGGTCGGGGACGAGGAGCCTGCGCACGTGACTGCAGGCGACTTCGTGCTGATTCCGAAGGGAACCCCCTACGAGTTCAAAGGCAACCTGACCTACGTGGTGGTGAACAGCCCGGCCTACAGGGAGGGCTCTGACCTTCGCAACGAGTCATACGACGGGCCTCCGACGCGCCCCGCTGAGGATGCGTGGAAGTAGCAGGAATCCCTCAGGCGAGGTGCCTGCGCAACCTGGTCTCCAGGCGGGAGGCCAGCTGGGCGACGATGACCACCATCACCAGGTAGATAGCTCCCACGGTCGTGTAGAACTCGAACGGGCGTTGATAGAAGCTCACTCGCTCGATGGTGTTGTACATGAGGTCTGACGCTCCGATCAGAGCCACCACCGACGAGTCCTTGATGATGTCGGTGAACTGGTTGACCAGTGACGGGATGGCTATCCTCCAGGCCTGCGGAAAGACTACGGTCGTGAACGTGCCGATGCCGCCCAACCCGAGGCTTCGGGCCGCTTCACGCTGACCCGGGTCGATGGCCTGGATGGCCGCGCGATAGATCTCCGCCATGTACGCGCTGTTGAGCAGGGTCAACGCGATGATGCCCGCCTGTATCGGATCGAAGCGTATTCGGAAGGCTGCCGCCAGCCCGAAGTAGATGAAGAGGATATAGATGTACAGCGAAAGGGCACGAAAGACCTGCACATAGATGAAGCCGATGAAACCGATTGGGCCCGGCACCATCCTCACCAGCGCCACGACGAGGCCTAGCACCAGCGAGAAAGCGACTGACAAGAGAGCGATTCGAATTGTGACGAGAAGCCCCCTCTCGAAGAAGGCGATCGAGCGAGGAATCACGCTCCAGTCGTATGAGTAGGACAGCAACACCGAGGTCACGCGATCTTCAGCCTCCGCTCGAGCAGGTAGACGAGGGCGGAGAAAAAGAGAACCATGACGATAAGAATCACCCCCACCGCGGCGAAGACTTCGAACGGGGTGAACAGGGTGACGTTGAGCTCGTTGGCGTGGAACACCATATCGGGCACCGCGATGACTGCCATGATCGTGGCGCCCTTCAGGAGGCCCACAAACGAGTTGCCGAGGGGTGGGACAACGATGCGAAACGCCTGTGGAAGGATCACATGTCGGTAGGTGTGCAAGCGGCTGAGGCCGATTGAGCGTGCTGCCTCCATCTGTCCCCTGTCGATTGCGCCAAGCCCGGCGCGAAAGATCTCGGTCGTGTAGCCGGACCCTGTCAGCGCGAGCGCAATGACAATCGCCTGGAATGAAGTGAACAGAATGCCGGTGATATTCGCGATCCCGAAGTAGATCCACAGGAGCAGCACGTACAGCGGAACGCCGCGCATGACCTGGACGTAGAGATACGAAGGAATGACGAAAAGGCGGACCCCTGAAGTTCGCAGCAACGCGAAGAAGAGGCCCAAAGCACAGGCAAGGGCAAAGGCAAGTGCCGCGACCCAAAGATCGACCCACGCGCCGGCCGCGAAGAGCCGCCAACGATCGGTGACGACGCTCCAGTCGAACTGGTACGCGAGCACGATCATCGGCGTTCGAGGCCGCAGAAAGTGGCCGGCGCGCACACGCCGGCCACCGCTGCTGAGACCTGGCTAAACCTTGACTTCGACGGGCTCGCTTCCAGCGCCGACGCCGTACGTCAGCAGGTGATACTTCTGAAGGCCTGGACCGAGCCACTTCTTCCACAGGCTCGTCAGCCGCTGGTGAGTGGCGTTGTAGCGAAGCCAGTTGTTGACCCATGCCTGAAGCTTGTAATCGCCAAGCGGCATCAGATAGGTGTTGGCATCAACCCACAAGGGAGGTCCTGCAAGCAGCTTGAGGTCTGGGTGGGCCTTCAGGGAGTCCTCGACGTCGAACTCCGAGAGGACAGTGGCTTCAGCGCGGCCCGTCGCGACCTCGTTGACAGCGTCGGCCAGGCCTGCAAATGGCGAGAACGAAGCGCTGGGGAAGAGCAGCTTGCTGCTGAACTCCTGCGAGCTGCCTTGGAGGACGGCGATCTTGGTGCCCGACTTGTTGAGCTGGTCGGCGCTCGTCACCGTGGAGCCCTTCTTCAAGAGCACGACGATCGATTCGTAGAAGACTGGGAACCCCGCGAACAGGCCCTTGAGGGCCCTGCTCGGGAGGATGGTCGCCGAGATGCCGATCATGTCGAACTGACCGGCAACCAGGCCCGCGAACAGCTGGCCGAAGGGAATCTCGACGTACTCAGGGGTGACCCCGAGGTCCGCCATCATCGCCTCAGTGAGCTCCATCTGGTAGCCGGTCGCCTTGCCTGCCGAGTCTTTGAACTGGATCGGCGGGAACGTCAGGTCAACGCCGAGCTTCGCCTTCTTGGTCGAGATCCATTTGTCGAGCACTGACGTCTCGCCGGCTGCATTGCCGGTGGTGCCCGGAGGATTGCTGGCGGTCTCGCAAGCTGCAATGGCGAACGCGCCAATGCCCAATGCGGCCGAGCCACCCAGCTTGAGGAGCGACCTCCGGCTCGGAAGCTCTAATCGATTTGCTGGCGGGGCTGCAACGACTTCCTCGTCGATCGACATTGCTTCCTCCTGAATGGGCCATCAGCCGTTCTGGCTTCGGCGTAAGGATATCCAGATCGAACTCAGTGTCAAGGGTCAAACGAACGCGCACTAGTTCGTAAGTGGGCAGCTCGAAGCGTTGCGGAACGGGCCTTAATCGCCTCCCCCGACCCGCGCCGAATTCGCGGCAAGTCCCCACAATCGGACCTGTTCCGCCACCGCATCGGCGGCCATCCCCGGATAGTTGCAGCGCAGGACGATATGGACGCGATCGCCGTAGCGACGGCGGTACTCCCCCGCCTGCTCTGCGACGTCGCCGGCGCTGCCAAGCAGCAATCTGTAGTGCTTCGGCGGCAGCTCTCGGGTCGGCTCGCGACTCATCCACCTGTCGTAGTTGTGGCGCATGTAGCGAAACCCTTCGGCCACGTTGGACCACGCCTGTTCAGGGCCATGCTCAGATAGGCCGCCGTATGTGAACAGGACGAGCTCCCCTGCCGCATTGCCTCGGTCGCGGTCGAAGCTGGCGACCACCCGATCGACGACCTCCCATGGCTCCGTTGGGTCGACCATCAGCATGTCGGCAAGGCGGGAAGCTCGCGATGCGCCGTCGTCGCCGTCGGCGGCGATCATCAGCTTCGGACCTCCTGAGGTGGACGGTCCAGGGGTGATGGCGACGTCCCTGCCTTCGATACGAGCGCTGCGCCCCTCGAACGCGGCGCGCAGCGCGGGAACCAGCGCTTCCAGCCGCTGGGCGTCGGCCGCACTGTCGACTCCGAAGCCTTCGAACTCCTCCGCCCGATAGCAGAGGGAAAGCCCGAGAACAAACCGGCCGCCGCTCACCAGATCGAGCGCTATAGCGTCCTCGGCCAGCCGGATGGGGTTGTGAAGCGAAGCGGCGAGCCGGTCCGTCGCCACTGTGATCCTGCTCGTGCGTCCGAGCAACGCAGCGACCATCGGCAGAACGCTGGGCATGTAGCCGTCCTCAGCGAAGTGGTGTTCGGAGACCCACATCGAGTCCAGGCCCGCCGCCTCGATCAGCTCTGCCTGTTCGAGCATCTCTTCGTAGAGCTGCCGGTGGGTCACCGGCGATCCCGGCGGACGCTGGCCGCTGAAGTCACCGACGCCGAAACGCACTCAGACGACCTTGTTGGGGCGGGCGATGAGGCGCTCGGTGCCGTCCGCGATGCCGGCCAGCTGCCACGCCGCGCGATACGCCACATCAGAGGTGGTCCAGGCGAGAGCGTCCTCTGGCTTTGCGAACCAGAGCATGTCGATCGCCTGCACCGAGAAGGGCGGCCTTCCTGGGCGATCTGGAAGTGTGATCAGCGCCTCGTGACGCAGCGGGCCACCACCGTCGACCGCCACGGCATAAGGTCCGGTCAAAGCTCCTGCCAGCGCGTCCTCGCGCGCACCGGGCGCTCGTCTGAGCAGGGTGATCAGCTTCACAGCTTCAGGCCCGGGCTTGCCGGCTGCGAGCACGTGGCGCGAGGCGACCGCATATCCCGTCCGGGTGGTGTCGATGAAATTGGCTTCGTCGTCGATCGAATCCCGCTCGTGCACCGGGGAGTCGATGGCGGCGTCCATCGCGGCAAGATCGTCCCAGTCGAGCTCGGGCATGATGTCGAACCCTGGGTAGGGCAGCAGGAATCGGCCGTTGGCCAGCACGCCATGGTTCTGCACGTATGCCCGCACATTCGGAAGCCGCGCGCCGATGGCGGAATGATGGCCGCGCCAGTGTTCAAGGCAGGCTTCGCTTGTCATGTCAGAGCGGCGCGGGCCGAAGAAGACGCGGGTAATCAACTTCTTGCCGGCCGCCTTACGTGAATCGGCCGGCCCAGGCTGACCTCCGCCGCTTCCATCAACGACTCTGCGAAGGTCGGGTGTGCGTGCACGGTGAGGGCCAGGTCCTCATTGGTGGCGCCCATCTCGATCGCCAATGCCATCTCTGCGACCAGCTCGGTCGAGCGGGGTCCGGCCAGGTGAGCCCCGATGAGTGTTCCGCCATCCTTGGCGAAAACGAGCTTGGTGAACCCGGTGGTGGAGGATTCGATCATCGCGCGGCCGAGCGCCACCAACGGAAACCTGCCGATTGCGACCTCGATACCGGCCGCATGCGCTTCTGCCTCCGTCATGCCCACAGCCGCGATCTCAGGCTCAGCGAATACCGCCCGAGGGATCGCACGAGCGTCAAATGCGCCAGCCTTGCCGCCGAGCACATCGCCGGCAACCCTCCCCTGCATCATCGCGCGATGTGCGAGCGGGAGGCCCTCTGTCACGTCTCCGATGGCGAAGACGTGGCGGTCCAGCCTTAGCTGCGGATCGACCTTGAAGAATCCTTTAGGCGATGCAAGCCCTGTAGTCTGCAGATCGAGCCTATCGACGTTCGGCCTCCTCCCCGCTGACACCACGACACGCTCGGCTTTCTCAGCCAGCGAGACTGGATCGGCGGAAAGCACTACCTCCACGCCGGCCGTGCCGGCGCCGCGAATCGCCGCAGCCGACAGGTCCCGGTCGAAGTCGGGCAGGAGACGATCCCCAGCGACCGCCAGCGTGACCTTGCTGCCCAGCCGCGCATACGCGACCGCGATCTCGAGAGCGATGTAGTCGTCTCCAGCGACCAACAGAGATGACGGCACCTGAGTCCATTCCAAAGCGCGGCTCGGCTCGACCACGCGATCTCCGTCAAGCGGTAATCCTTCGATCTCGATCGCGCGAGAGCCGGTTGCGATGACGACGTCCTTGAAGTCGAAATAGCGAACCGACTCCTCGCCGATCTCGACACAGACGCGCGTGCGGCCGACGAATCGCGCATTGCCGATGACTACCTTGACGCCGGCCGCGTCGAGCAACGCAGAGACCCCTTTGACGAGAGTCCCGACCGCTGCCGCGCGGCTTTTCTGGAATGCAGCCATGTCCGGAGAACCTGAGAATGCAGGCATGCCTGCGGGGGCGAATCTCTCCGCGGATGCCTTCGCCGCGGCCAACCGCGACAGGTGCTTGCTCGGTATGCAGCCCTCGTTCAGGCAGACGCCACCAACACGATCTCGTTCGACCAGTGTCACCGACCTTCCGAGCTGCGCCGCCCGCAGTGCGACTACGTATCCACCTGGACCCGCTCCAAGCACCAGGCAGTCGACCGGATCGCTCTGGTCGCCCGCTACCAATCAGGCACCGAGCTGGTCGGGTTCTTCGATGAGGCCGCGCAGAGTGAGCGCGAATTTCAGGCCCTGCTCGCCATCGATGACGCGATGGTCGAAAGTCACCGACACCGGCATGACCGGC
>DATLPO010000011.1:0-33107 GCA_035535675.1 Candidatus Limnocylindria bacterium | reverse complement strand
GGGTCGGTAAGCTGCCAGAACGATGGGAATGATGCCGCCGCAGGGCGGCCCCCCGAACATGTTCTGGTGGGGGGGCCGGAAGAAACAGCCTGACTCCGGGCCCGCGAACAGCGGACTGAGCGGCGATCCGATTCTCGAGGGACCGCCCGAGGACCAGGGCCCTAAAGACCTGCGCAGCCGGTGGCTCAGCCTGAAGCAGTCGGTCGTTGGCACCAGCTCGGCCCTGCCGCGTGTCCTGCGGCTGGTCTGGGACGCGAGCCCGCGAATCACACTGGGCTTGTTTGCGGCGACCGTCGTGGCCGGCGTCATCCCCGCCGGGGCCGCTTACACCTCAAAGCTGCTGGTCAACGCAGTGGTGCGGGGCATCCTCATCCACGACACCAAGATTCCAGATGTGGTCAGGTTCCACGATCTCGATCCCAACCTCCCAGCAGGCGGCCCCACCTTCACGGTCGTAAACATGATCATCCTCGTCGCCGTTCTGCAGCTGGCGCTTTTCGCAGCCACCGCGTTGCTCGGAACAATTCGGAACATCACGCAGCAGCTTCTTCAGAACTCGGTGGCGATGCGGATCCAGCTGATGGTCATGGAGAAGGCCGCGTCACTCGATCTTTCCTTTTATGAGGATCCCGCCTCCTACGACCTCTTGCGGCGCGCCCAGACCGACTCCATAAACCGGCCGGTGATGATGATCTCGACAGCCTTTGGGCTGGTTCAGACTCTGCTGACCTTCGTCTCGATGATCGCGGTGCTGATTGTTGTCAGCCCCATCCTCGCGCTGCTGGCGCTCCTGTCGCCTATCCCCGCCTTCATCGCCGACACGCGTTACGGCTGGCGCGGCTACAACATCGCGCGCTGGGGCTCGCGGTTGTTGCGGCGCATGACCTACCTGGTGAACCTGGTGACCACTGACAGCTACGCGAAAGAGGTCAAGCTCTTCGGCCTCGGTGGCTATTTCATCGACCGGTACCGGATCATCGCGAATACCTTTTACGCCAGTCAGCGAGCCCAAGTCGCGAGGCGCTACGTCACGGGATTCGCGTGGGGCAACCTGAGCACCATCGCCACGTCGCTCACCTATCTCTATGTGGCGCTGCAGGCTGTGGTCGGCCGCCTCACTCTGGGCGACTTGAGCTACTACACGATTGCGGCGCAATCGGTGCAGGGCTCAATTCAGGGCATCCTCGGCGGGTTCTCGGGCATGTACGAGCACAACCTCTATCTCAACAACCTGTTCGAGCTCATGGAGGCGCAGTCCTCGATGCCGGTGACCGCGACCCCAGTCAAGGTCCCTCAGCCGTTGCGCGGCGAGATCAGGTTCGACAACGTCACGTTTGCGTACCCCGGCGCTGAGAAACCCGCTCTCACCGACCTGAGCTTCACCGTGAAAGCCGGAGAGACACTCGCCGTTGTCGGGCGCAACGGCGCCGGCAAGACGACCCTCTTCAAGTTGATTTGCCGCCTGTACGACCCAAGCGAGGGGAGGATCCTGATCGACGGCATCGACATTCGCGATTTCGAGCCCGCCGATCTCAGAGCTCAGATTGGCGCGATGTTCCAGGACTACGTGACCTATCAAGCCACCGCGTCCGAGAACATCGGGCTGGGCAACGTGTCTGACATCGGAGATCGCGAAGCGATAGAGACCGCCGGCAAGCAAGCCGGAGCCGACGAGCTCATTGCAGGGCTCCCACGGGGATACGACACGGCGCTGGGCAAATGGTTCGACTCCGGCGTCAACCTGTCGGGCGGGGAGTGGCAGAAGGTCGCGCTGGCGCGCGCGTTCATGCGAGACGCGAAGATCTTGCTGCTTGACGAGCCAACATCTGCACTTGACGCACAGGCGGAGTACGACCTGTTCGAGCGCTTGCGCTCCTTGACCAAGGGCCGCACAGCCGTCTACATCTCGCATCGGTTCTCGACGGTGAGGCGCGCCGACCGTATCGTCTTCCTCGAACACGGAAAGCTGGTCGAGGAGGGTACGCACGAGGAGCTGATGCGCCTGGACGGCCGTTACGCGCGCCTCTTCCGAATGCAGGCCTCGGCATACACGGGCGAAGAGATTCTCCCCGAGATTGAGGTGGAAGCCTCTAAGAGGGCTTAATAAGTCTCCTCCCCGCTTCGCGGGGAGCTGGCGGGCCGTGCCCGCCGAAGAGGGTCGTGACTTAACGACGAGCGCGCAAAGCAGTTACCTTCCCGGCGATGCCCAAGCGCGGCCCGCTCATAGCCGGAATCCTCCTGGGCGTCGCCACGACAGCCGTCTACATGATCGGCTCCGGCCGCTCCTTCGGCTACGACGCAGCCGCCACCTTCGCCAACTTCGTAGCGACCCCTTCGCTGCTGGATGCCTTCGCCGTTCACTCCGCCCTGCCGAGCATCCCGCTCAAGAGCATCGCCTCCAACGATCACGTCCTCCTTTCGCTGATCAGCCACCTGATTTATTCCTCTACCGGCTCCCGAAGCGAGGTCGTCTACCGCCTGCTGCCGGCCCTGGCGGCGGGCGGAACCGTCGGAATCATGGCGACTGTCCTGTCGCGAAAATTCGGAATGCTGGCCGGTGTGAGCTCGGCCCTTTACATCGCGACGGTCCCCCTCTTCGTCGACAACGGGCGCGACCTGCGCGGCTACACCATCGCGACCCTATGCGCCCTTGTCGCGACGATCCTGTTGATGACCGGACGGTGGACGCGCGTCCGCCTCATCGCCTATGCGCTGCTGATGGGACTTGCGATCGCCGCGCAGCTGTTCGCCGGCGTGGTGCTTTTGGGCCATATCGCCTGGATCGCGAGTCGAAGATCCATGCCTCCACTCATCCAGCTCGCGCCGGCATGGTTTTTCGCAGCTGCGATCGGGGTCGCCGCCAACGCCAACATCCAGATCATGGAGCTGCTCCAGCATGGCTACCCGCCAAGCCTCTTCAACCCGACGTTCCCGGCCGACCTCGTCATCTGGCTCCTCGGCGCTCCGCTCCCACTGTCGCTCGGACTCTGGCTGAGCGCGGCCCTCCTCGGCCTCTGGCCCGTGCGCTCCGAGCGGTTGCTGTGGGTCTCGGTGGCGGTGATCGCCGTCGTCGTCGCGATCCTTTGGCTGGGCCTGCAGCCCGCCTACTTATACCCGCGCTTCTTCATCTTCCTGGTCCCCGGTTGCGCCTGGCTGATGGCGGCCGCGATCGCCCGCTGGAAGGTGCTTGCCCCGGTGGTGTTGCTCGGGGCCGTGGCAGCCGCATTCGTTCAGGCGAAGGGATACACGGAGGACCCGCTGGCGCTGCCGCAAGCGGCCGCGTTCGTCGAGCGCACCCACGCGGCGGGACGGACTGCCTGTGTCATCCGCGCCGATGAGCAGGTCCTTGCGGCCTACACGACGAACTTCAAGGTCGTGTCGAGCGCGGGGGACCTGGACGGATGTGACGCGGTGGTGGTGGTGAGCTGGAACGTCGACCTGGGGTTGCGTGACCTGGCGGCACAACGGTTTCCGCGAAGGACAGCCCTCCGGGCCTCCTACCCGGCCGTGGTTCTGGAACCTTGAGCGGTCGGTCAGTTAACCGTGCAGGTGGTTGTGGTTGAGGTGCAGGACTCTGACTGCGCGGCCGCGCATGCGGTCGCAACGCCAGCAGAAAACCACTGCGTCGATCCCCCACGGGAGGATCCCTTGGACCAGTACCTCTCGCTGACTGCGATGAAGAACCCAACAGACGACAAAGCTCATGAGCTTGAAGAACCTAGCACGCACTCAACGACAAAGCAAAGTAGACATTGTTAAGACTTCGTCACATGCCCCTTATCTCGCAATCGGAGCGGTGAAACGCGCCCTTCGCAGGCTTACGCCCTGTCGATCTTTGCTGCGAGGATGAAGTCGTTTTCGGTCAGCCCGCCGGCCGCATGGGTCCATAGCCACACGGTCACCGACCCCCAGCTGACGAGCAGGTCCGGATGATGCTTCTCGGCTTCGGCGATGGGAGCGATCTTGTCGACGAGCTCCACGCCGGGCATGAACCCCTTGAACTTGAAGACTTTGGAGAGCCGCAGGTCACCGCCGGCCTCTTCGACAGTCCAGCCCTCGACCTGTTCCAGCAGCGGCTCGATCTCGGCGCGGGTGAGGTGCGGACTGCCTGGCTTGCATGCCACGCAGTGGCGCTCGTGAAGAGGGGTCGCGTCGTGCGCCGGCATACGCAAGACATCGTAAGCGCCGCAGGTAAAATGGTCCCCCCCAACGGGCGGCTAGCTCAGTGGAAGAGCGCTCGCCTCACACGCGAGAGGTCGTTGGTTCGACCCCAACGCCGCCCACCACAAAGGGTGGCCGCGCCAATGCGGGAATAATTCCAGTCGTGAAGACGGCCCTCGTGACTGGCGCCGACGGTTTCATCGGCACTGCGCTGCGCCGGCGCCTGGAGGGGATGGGCACCCGCGTATACCGGCTCTCAAGAACCGCGCGTGGGGCTGACAGCATCGCAGTCGACCTCGGCCGCGACCCGATGGGACTCGGGGACATTCGCCCCGATGCGGTCTTTCACCTGGCCGGACGAGTGCACATGATTGACGAGGGAGCCGGCGCAGAGGCTGAGCACATACGCGTGACAGTCGAGGGCACGCGGTACCTGCTCCAGGCGGCCGCCGACGCGGGGACGAAGGTTTTCGTGTTTTTCAGCAGCGTCGCCGTGATGCAAGAAGGCTCGACTTCAGAGCTGGATGAGACCGCGCAGCCTGCGCCGGCGACCCCATACGGTCGCGCCAAGCTGCGCGCCGAGGAGCTGGTGATTGGCATGAACGGCAGTGGGGGAATGAGGACCGTGAGCCTTCGGCTGCCCATGGTCTACGGCCCGGGGCACAAGGGTCAACTGCCGCGGATGATCAATGCGATCGATCGCGGCCTCTTTCCTCCATTGCCCAGATATGCCGGTAAAAGGAGCCTGGTTCACGTCGAGGACGCGGTGGACGCCGCCATCCTCGTGGCACAGAAACCTGAGGCGGCCGGCCAGGTCTATATCGTCGCGGAGCCGCGTCCTTATTCCTCGCGCGAGATCTACGAGATCGTCCTCGAGTCATCCGGCCGCCGGCCCCCAAGGTGGCATGTACCGAGAGCGGTCCTTGCTTCAACGGCGCTGGTCGGAGACCTTGGCGAGCGGCTGACCCGGCGGAGGTTGCCTTTCGACTCGGCAGCGCTGTCCAGGCTGTCGCGGCCGGCAATCTACAGCCCTGCAAAGATCGAACGCGAGCTGGGCTTCAGGGCCACGAGGAGCTTTGCCACCGCCGCCCGCGACCTGGTTCCCAAGCGCGCGTCTTCGTGATCGCAGCCTTCGCGGCGGCGGCGATCGTCGCGTTCGGCGTGGCCGCCGGCGCGGTGTGGCTTGTCGCGCGCAACGCCTCGAGGCTCGGGTTGCTCGATGTCCCCAATGAGCGCAGCTCTCATCAGTCTGCGACGCCACGCGGCGGTGGGATCGGGATCGTGGCCGGAGTTGCCGCGGGCTTTCTTGTGCTGCTCGCGTCAGGGGTTCGGCTTGAAAGAGAACTCGTGGTTCTGCTGGCCGGCACAGCGGCGATTGCGATCCTCGGCGCGATCGACGACGTCCGCTCCATCCGCGCTCGCTACCGGCTTGCTGTTCAGCTGGCGGTAGCTGTGGCCGTCGTGATTCTTATTGGCGGCGTGCCTCGGCTGCCACTTCCATCGCCACTCGACCTGTCGATTGGCTGGCTGGCCGCCCCGCTGGCGGTTGTCTGGCTGGTCGCCGTGACCAACTTCTACAACTTCATGGACGGCATCGACGGACTGGCCGCCGGTCAGACGGTCGCCAGCTGTGCCGGGGTCGTCCTCGCCATCTGGGCAGCGGGGGCGGTCGAGCTCGCGTTCATCCTCGCCGCGGCAAGCATCGGGTTCCTGGTCTTCAACAGTCCACCGGCGCGAATCTTTCTTGGCGATGTAGGCAGCACGTCGCTTGGGTTCGCGGTCGCAGCACTGCCTCTGCTGGCGCCAACCAGCGATCGGCCGATGGCCCTTTTCGCGGTCGCTGTCGGCCTGACTTTGTTTCTTCTCGATCCGCTGGAGACCCTGGTGCGGCTGACGCGCGCCGGACGGAGGATCGGGACCGCACATCGGTTGCACTCGTATCAGGCTTTGGCTTCCTCACGGGACCGCCACCGCGTGGTCACCGCCGGACTGGTTGTTGCGGGCCTCGTACTTGCGCTCGGAGGGGCCCTGTCTTACCACTGGCATTCATTGGCTTGGCCGATCCTCGTCGTTGCGCTGGCGACCTTTGCCGGCGAGCGATTCCTCGCGGGACGTGCTCGAGCCGCGGCGGGAATTGGGCGATCATGATGTTTGTTAGCATTTTGCGTTCGTCCTTCTGCGACTACCAAACACGGCCCCGTCGTCTAGTGGCCTAGGACGCAGCCCTCTCAAGGCTGAGATCGCGGGTTCGAATCCCGCCGGGGCTACTTTTTCTGGACGGCCTGAACCGAAAGCTGTGGGTATTTCCGCACCCACTCATCCCACCCCATCCATACGAAATCCGGGCGATCTTCCACCGCATCGCCGACTCGCACACCGACGCCTCCACCAGGCACTGCGGGCTGGTTGCCACTTGGATCGACGAGCCCACCGACAATTTCACACATCCTGGTCGCGTTGAGCCAGGGGCCTACGAGCCCCGACGGCAGAGCGACGACCACGTTTTTGGTTCCCTCCACGAGCTCGCACATCCGGTTTCCGGGCAAGTCGCTGACATCCTGTCGATACCCCGCGTAACAGCCGAGCTGGAGACCCTCAATCTCCGGAAGCCGCGGGTACAGCGTCAGTAGAGTCGCGCAACCTCGCAAAACCTTCTCGGGATCGACGTCGCTTGCCGCGTCACCGGGAATGTCGTCGTACGACGGTCCGCCCATTTCCATCGGCGTGACGTACCACGTGACGTTGTTCGGTTGGTCATGAGCAGCAAGCATCAAGCCGAGGGGCATGGCTACGATGCTTGTGGTCGGTAGGGTGCCACGCGGCGCGCGAACGCAGATCATGTGGACCCGTCGATGCTTGATCTGCTCGGTCTGCGGCGTTTGGCCAACCAGCCCTTGTAGGAATCGTTTGGTGCCGCACCCTGCGGCGACAACGACCGCCTTGGTCGAAAGAACGACCTCTCCCTCGCTTTCGGGGACACGCACCGACACGGCCTCTACCTGCGAGCCGTTCCAGCGCGGCGTGGCATGCCCGCGAAGAATCCGGTCGTGGTAGCTCTCGCTCAGAATCTCAACAAGACGACGTTTCGGAAGGCTGCCGTCCGGCAATCTCACAGCCCTGAGACCCGACGGCGCAGTGAAACCGCTGGGCAATGTGGCGGTGGGGAGACCCTCGAAGAGTGGCATGCTCGGGGGCGGGATCAGGGCCCAGTCATGGCTCAGCTCGAGGCCGCGCTTCTCCAGGTACGGCTCGACGACATCGACTGAGGCGCGGGGGAGCTCCGGACCGAACATGCCAAAACCGGTATTGAGGTAGCCGTGAGAATGGAGTGTCTGGCCAGATCCCAGATCACCGTCGCTGATCAACGCGCACGAATAGCCCTTCTCGACCAATGCGTTGAGGGCGACCAGCCCCTGCACGCCACCACCGATGATGACCACATCGAACTGGGTGTGAGACGCGCTTCTCACTGCCGCACGAGGGGGACTACGGCCGTGCGTCTCAGTGCGTCGGAAACCAGGGCACGTCGGCCGGCGCGCTTCGATTCGTAGCGCGGCGCTGACTCCTCAGTCTCAAGCCCGGCGTTGTAGTAGGCAATCGCCCCCATCGGACTCAGACAGATCAGCCCAGGCAGAAACCAATCCCAAAAACGGCCCATCCTGCTCATCCCAACCACCCTTTAGAGTGCACCTCTATTGACTAGAGTCAGACTCTGATTGATAGTGGTACCCTATTCGCAATGAGCCAGACTGTCAAGCCCCGTCGCGTTTACAACGGGACGCTGCGGAAGGAGCAGGCCCAGATGACACGAGGCCGCGTCCTCGATGCGGCTCGGCGGCTTCTCGTGAGCGGGACCTACAGCAGCGTCACAATGCAAGACATCGCCAGGGAAGCGGGTGTCGCCTACCAGACCGTGTACGCGATTTTCGGCACCAAGCTGCGTTTGGCACAGGGCCTCATCGAGATCGGGTTCCCTCACGTCGCCGACGCACTGAAGCTGTTCGAGCCGTTGCGGGAGTCGGCGGATCCCGAGGTATGGTTTCGCACCGGTGCCCTTGTCAACCGCCTTATTTATGAACTGTGCGCGGATCTGCTCCGCTTCATGCGCGAGTCGGGCGATCCAGGCTTACTGGCGCGCTATCGCGAGAGAGAGGAACAACGATTAGTTGCCATGACCGAGGCCGGCCTGGCCGCAATGTTGGAGAACAGCGGCCGACTTCGTCCGGGAACATCGGCAACAGAGGCGATGGCCGTGATCTGGTCGTTAAGCGGGCCCGACCATTACACCGACCTTGTCTTCGAGAGAGGCTGGACGCCTTCCCGTTACGAGCACTGGCTGGGCGATTCAATGATCAACACACTTCTTCAACCAGAGGTCGGCTAAATAGCTCTTCGAGTTGATCCAGGTGGGTTCGAATAGCGTCCCCGTTACAGCTAACAGCCCGCCTGGGGGCTCCGGTTTCAATCAGTCTTCGGCGGGCGCGAGGTTGACGGGCCCGGACAAACATAGTCTTTCCCGCTAAGGACTATCGCCGCGTCTCCGTGGGTCGTTCGGCTCTTGGTCACTACCTCGCATCGCTCCAATCTGAGAGTGAACATATGGCAATTCCGTCACCGGATCGAGAAGTCGGAATCGATCTGTACTGGTTACCGCTGGGCGCGGGGGGAAATTTCGTGCGCTTGAACGGTCGCGTTTATGAGGCGATCAAGGCGCGCCTGGATCGGCGGCCGGTGTGTGAGCTCTACCACTCCGCTTTGGTCGTGCAAGTGCCTGAGGGACGCTATGTCGTCGAGAACACGCCCGTGATCGACGGTCGCGGGGCTGAGCGGGGCGTGGTTGCCGAAGGCCCGGTGGGCGCTCGCTGGGCTGGTCGCTTGCGAATGTTCCGCTACGAGCTGCGCCGTTGGCGGGATGGCGTGATTGCCGATATCAGTGAGGCGGACGACAGTCCGCGACGATTGAGCAGTGATCTACGCGACGCTCGGCGAATCCTCGAGCTGATGCCAGAGATGCCCACGCTCGTTTGGGGCCGCGACGAGCTCGGGGCCGGTGAAATGTGGAATTCGAACTCGATGATCTCCTGGTTGATCGCACGAACCGGACTCGATGTCGACTTGATAAAGCCACCCGCCGGCGGACGCGCCCCAGGTTGGAACGCCGGCATTGTGGTGGCGACTCGAGCACCGGCGGTGGCCCCTCGTTTGGCGCTGCGACATTTGCCATAGGAGCCTTCACACTGCGAGATGCAGGTGAAAAACCGGTCCAAAGTCGCGTTGCTGACACGTGAATATCCGCCGGATGTTTACGGGGGTGCGGGTACCCACGTCGAATATCTCGCGCGTGAGCTCCGTCGCTTGACAGAGGTTTCTGTGCACTGCTGGGGCTCGCCGCGGGATGAGCCAGGCGTGACCGCTCACGAGGCCTGGACTGCTCTATCAGAGCCAAAGCCCGAGGCAACCGTGCTGCAGGCGATGTCGATCAACCTGGCCATGGCGGCAGCCGCCAAAGGCTCCGACCTGGTGCACAGCCACACTTGGTATGCGAATCTCGGGGGCCATCTGTCGAAGCTCATGTGGTCCATTCCCCACGTGGTGACCATTCACAGCCTCGAGCCGCTGAGGCCGTGGAAGTCGGAGCAGCTCGGCGGTGGTTATGCCCTATCGATGTTCTGTGAGCAAACGGCAGCCGAAGCCGCTGACGCTGTCATAGCTGTATCGCATGGCGTGCGCAGCGATGTGCTGAATTGCTATCCGGCCGTCGATCCCGACCGCGTACACGTAATTCACAACGGGATAGATCCGGAAATCTATCGGCCGCAACCGTCGGAGGAGACTCTCGCGCGCCTCGGTGTCGATCAAGGCAAGCCGTACGCGTTCTTCAACGGTCGGATCACTCGGCAGAAAGGCTTGCCGCTGCTTCTCGCGGCGGCGCTGAAAATGGATCCGCGCCACCAGCTCGTGATCGCGGCCAGCAGCCCTGACACGCCTGAGATCGCGGCTGAGGTGGCCGCGCTTGCAGAGCGAGTCCGCTCGGAGAGAGGGAACTTGGTCTGGATCGGCCGCTTCATCCCACTCCAGGACTTGATCCATCTTCACTCGGGCGCGTCAGTGTTCGTGTGCCCATCGATATACGAGCCGTTCGGCCTGGTGAACCTCGAGGCGATGGCATGTGAGACGGCTGTGGTTGGGTCGCGCGTGGGCGGAATCCCGGAAATCGTCGTCGAAGGTGAGACCGGCTATCTGGTCGAGTACGACCCCGAGGACCCAGAGGCGTTCACGACAGGATTGGCCAACCGAATTGACGAGCTGTTGAACAACCCCACCCTGACCGCAAAGATGGGTAAGGCTGGGCGCCAGCGCGTGCTGCGCCACTTTGGCTGGCCGGCCATCGCGTCTCAGACCGTCAAGCTTTACGACTCGCTGTTGTCGAAGAATTCCACCAAAACTGGTGCGAGCGCCTCAGCCTGAACCTCGTGCGTCTGGCCTTCCAGCGTCATCAGAGTCGCGCCCGGGATAGTTGTACTGAGCGTCTTGGCAGTCTCTCGCATGAACGGAACACCGTCGCCACCGGCCATCACGAGTGTCGGTACGTGGACGCGAGCAGCGCGTTCTGCAGGAATCGAGCCGTCCTCGCCCATGATCGCTGTGTGGTCATAGGCGAGGGTAGGGGCGACGGCCTCCATGCCGGCCCAAAACGGCGCATGCCGCACCTCTTCAATCCGAGCGGCCGGCAAGCCGACCAGCGCCATAAATAAGGCAACCGCGTCACCTTTGCGATTGGACGCCAGGGCCTCGGTCAGGTTCTTGATGTACTCGCCCCACACCTTCTGCGCCGCAGGATCGTCGTTGTAAGGGGCTTCGTACATCGCGAGCTTCTTGACCTTGTCGCCGAGTTCGACGGATGCCTCCATTGCCAGACAGCCGCCTGACGATTGACCAAAAAGGAAGGCGGATCCCCCGGCTTCGTCGATCAGGGCGTCGATATCTTCGATCTCCCTCTTCACCGCATAGGGCTTGGTGTCTCCGCTGTCCCCGCGTCCCCGGCGGTCGTAGCTGTACACGCTGAGGTGTTCAGCGAGAAGCCTGGCGAGCTCTGGCTTGGAGCCTGATGAACGCGTGGACATTGCTCCGTCCACCAGGATCAGCGCTGGGCCGGCGCCCTGCTTGTCGAACGCGATGGTGGTGCCATCCTTTGACCTGACCGTATCCATCCTTATCTCCTTCGAACAGTCTCGCGCAATTCGCCGGTACTAGAATCCCGACCAATGGCGCGCACCGACGAGGTCTCGCTTTCCGAGCAGCTCAAGAAGATCCCGCCGCGAACACGTCCGACTGTGAAAGCGGCAATCGCGACTGTCAAGCAGGTGGCACCGAAAGCTCAAGAGATCGCCTATCGAAGCCAAGCACCGCGATCGAAGAGTGCGATGTGGAAGATCGTCAGGTACGCCGCCGGCGGCGCGAACGTCGTCGGTGTGGGCACCTTCACAGACCATGCGACCCTTTGGTTCTACCGTGGCCGCGAGCTTGACGACGGAAGCGGCCTGCTCCAGGGGAGCGGAAAGGACTCGCGGTTTCTCACCCTGCGCGGCCCAGCCGACGCCGCGCGGCCCGCCGTCAAGGGGCTGGTTCGAAAGGCGTTTCAGCTTGGCGGCGCTACGGGGTAATTCGTTCAGAGTTAACCTCTGAGGTGCGGGATCCCAGTAATGACCTGTCATTTCCAGCGAGGCAACGCAGCAAGGTGAGCAGCGCTCGATCAGGCGACGTTCATGCGGACCTTCCGTACCTGTCCATAGTCTGGGACGGCGCGAGCAATTGCCTAAATGTGGAGTTCAAAGGATTTGCCACCAGCGCCGAGTTTCGAAGCGGCACGATGAAGGTCATTGACGCGATACGCGAGCGCAACGCCAAGTCCCTGATCAGCGACAACCGAAAGCTTGAAGTGGTCACCAACGAAGACCAGCTATGGCTCCGCGACACGTTGGTTCCGCAAGCCGCGGCCCTCGGCCTGAAGCGCATTGCTCTAGTGCTGGCGCATCAGGGGTTGGGCAAGTATGCAAGCCAGGAAATAGTCAACCGGTTACCAGACGGGGTGTTCGTGACCCGAACGTTCGACTCGGTTGATGAGGCGAAGAAGTGGGTTGCCGGCGCCTCTGACTGACCTAGCGAAAGGACAAGTCGATTGAGCGCGTCTCGGCCGGGCGGTGTACCTACGGATGATCGGCATCTGTCAATAACCTGGGATGCCGTGCACAGGTGCGTGTACGCGGAATTCACGGGTTTTGCCACCAGCGCCGAATTTCGCGCAGGCACCATGAAGATCCTGGACGCGATTCGGGAAAGGCACTCCGACGCGCTGATCAGCGACAACCGAAGGCTCGAGGTCGTTACCAATGAGGATCAACTCTGGATCCGTGATACGTGGGTTCCTCAGGCCGCCGCTGCCGGCCTGAAGCGAATCGCGGTGGTGCTGGCGCACCAGGGGCTGGGCAAGTTTGCGAGCCAGGAAATAATCAATCGGTTTCCAAAGCTGGTTTTCGTGACGCGAACGTTCGACTCATTGGATGACGCGAGGAAGTGGGTCTCGGGCGGTAGCAAGCCTGCTTAGTGCGGCCCACGATCACCGCACCGACTTTGCGCACGGTTAAAGGCGGCCTGACCGCCACCGCTTGACCAGATCGGCTGCCGCGATCTCCCAATCAGGAAACTGAAACGTAAAACCAGCCTCTGGCAGCCGCCGGGGCACGACCCGCCGGCTCTTGAGGATGAGCTCGGTTTCGGTGCGCACGAAAATGGCGCCGATCTCCAGCATCCAGTTGGTGGCAGGCAAGCCGGCCGGTGCTCCATACGCTCGCCGGAGAGCTGCCATGAACTCGCGGTTGGGCAGCGGGTTCGGAGACGTGATGTTGACGCACCCATCCACATCACTCCGAGCGATGAGAAATTCGAGCGCTCGCACGAAGTCGACGTCGTGTACCCACGACATGTACTGCCGGCCGGACCCCGCGCTCCCGCCCAAGCCCAGCCGCACGAGTTTCAGGAGCGTGTCGAAGACTCCTCCTATGTCCGGGCTCATGATCATCGAGCTTCGCAAGGCGATCTTTCGCGTGCCGGGAGTGGCCGCCTCGAAAAAGGCCTTTTCCCAGCTCTTCGCGACGTCGTAGCTGAAGCGCCATGTCGCTGGGAGCCCAGGCTCGTTGCCTCCTATCTCACCATCTACTTCATCCATCGACCGGTCGAAGGCATGCCTGTAGATGGTCGCGGTGCTTGCGTTCATCCAGAGCTTCGGCGGTTGCGAAGCCTGGGCGATCGCTTGACCCACGAGCTGGGTGGTGACGATCCTCGATTCCTTGATTTCGCGGCGATTGGCTTCGTTGTATCGGCAGTTGACGCTGCGCCCCGCCAGGTTGATGACCACATCGGCTCCGTCCAGCTCCTTGCGCCAGTCCCCCGCTCGTTGCCCATCCCACATGACGGTCGACCACGGTGCCGGTGCGACGTGACGTGCAATGACTGCGACATCGGCGCCTTGCGTATGAAAGTGACGAGCGAGGATCTGCCCGACCTGCCCGCTGCCACCAGTGATGACGATGCGCATCGATCTCGAGCGAGGTTCACTTTCGGCCACCACGGTTGAGAGCCGAAGCTTAAGGCGGGCAGCCCCGTCCCAGCTAATCTCGCAGGATGGCCATGCCCTCGATCGGCCGGCTGACGTTGCGACGGCTTTTCAAACGGCGCGCGATAGCCGGCGCCCAGCTGCTCGCGATGGCGCTCGCCATCGGCGTGCCACTGTCACTCCAGTCGGTCACCACGGTGGCCGGAAACGCGGGCTATGTGAGCGCAATCGACGTCAACAGCCACGACTCGCTCGTCACCATCACCACCATTGGTGCTGAGACCGAAGAGAAGTACCAGATCACACAAAGCGAAGCCGCATCCGCAGTCTCTTCGTCGGTCGGCAATCGTCTCGAGAGGATTCTCGAGTTCGGCCGCATCGCCTCATTCAGCATCCTCACAGTCAACGGCAAGGAGTACGGCTCGGATCCCCCTGCGCCCAGCCTGCTCGCTTCCTATTACCCGGCCCTGGACCAACACGCGACTCTCGTGTCAGGGGAGTGGCCCACGGCGGCCGCAGCGAATCAGAACGTTTCTGTCGCCCTCTCCGAAGCAGGTTCTGCCCTTTACGGCCTGAAGGAGGGAGATGTCGCTTGCCTTCATGCAATCGATGTCATACCGGTGCCGCCCCCGGTCTGCGTGAGCGTCTCGGGCACCTGGAAGCCGCGGGGCGCATCCGATCCGTTCTGGCTGGGCGGTCCCACCTCCACCGAGATGATCCTTTCGTCCGATGGCTATTGGAGCCTGCAGTCGCAGGTCCCAGGAATTCATTCAATCGCCGGCTCCATCTACCGTCCCAATGCCGCTCAGCTCACAGTCGCCCAGGCGCCCACTCTGGAAGCGGGCGTGGTCAGGCTCCGAGGAAGCAAGCAGTTTGCGGGCAACGGCCTGCGACCAGCCACCCAAGTGGGGACCAGCCTCGACCGGCGCATCAGAGACTTCCTCGAAGGCACGGCGGTCAACCAGTTCCCGATCCAGATCGTGGCGGTCGCGATGGTCTGTGTGGTGCTGTATGGGCTCGCGTTCGTGAGCCAGAGCTTCCTGCGCTCGCAGGAGCAGCAGTCGACACTGTGGCGGGTCCGTGGATGGTCGCGTGCTCGTCTCGGAGTCTTTCTCGGCTTGCATCTCATTGCACTGGTGATTCCTGCAGTAGCCCTCGCGATCGGCATCGCCCTCCTTTCGACGTGGCTGGTCGCCAAGGGCCAGGGAGCTGCCTTTTCGGTGACCGCACCTGACGTCCTGACGAATTTCGGGCAGACGCTGGGATTGAGCCTAATCGGCGTGCTCATCCTGTGTCTCGGCCTGGCCGCGCGTTTTGCCTGGCGAACGGTCGGCCAGATGAGGCGATCGCTCGGGCGCCCGGCTCCGGTCGCCTGGTGGCGCTACCGCAACGCCGACCTGGCCCTGGGATTGCTGGCGATCCCGGTGCTTATCGAGGCGTCTCTCCGCGGCCAGGAAACTGTGCGATCCGCGGTCTCCGGGGCCGACCCGATCGGACTCGTGCTTCCAATCCTCGGTCTTGGCGGCCTTGCGGTGGCCGAGCTGCGACTTCTACCTCTGGCCGCGCCAACGCTGCGGCAGGTTTCACGAGGGGTGCCTGCGCGATTGACGTCGTGGAGAATCGCCGGGCAGCCGGCCGAGCACGCCGGGGTCGCGATGCTGCTGGCGCTCACCCTTGGCGTCGGCGTGTTTGCCTCGGTGTACGCATCCACCCAGACCTCCAATGTGGTGGATCGGGTTGCCTACGCCACGGGTGCTGACGTACGGATCAGCATGGAGCCGGTTGGGAGTCCAGCAGTTCTGCGCACTGCGCTTGCGGGGGTTCCCGGTGTGTCGGCGGTGACCCCAATCCTTCGTAAGACAGTCAGATTTCCATCCTCTGGCGACACCGTCATAGCGTTTGGGGTGGATCTCCAGACCTATCTCAAGGCTGCGTGGTCACGCCCGGGATTGACGACGCCGGAGCTCGGCCCGGCCCTAAAGAGCCTGTCCGGGCAGCCGCCCTTCGCCAACCTCCTGGGCGAACCTACGGCTCTGCGACTCTGGGTGCGCGGCATCGACCAACCAGCGACGCTCGCTGCGCTGGTCGCGGATGCGAAGGGTCAGTCAACCACCACTTCGTTCGGCGCAATAACTTTCGATGACTGGCGGCAGATGACTGCACCGCTCACATTCTCAACGCCGCCCACCTACCCGCTGCAGCTGCGCTCGTTGGAAGCGAACAGCCCCGGCATTGGTGGCGCCATCGCATTGAGCGGGTTCGAGGCAGTGTCTGCGGACGGCGCGACGACAATCGAAAACTTCGATCACGTCACCGGGTGGTGGGCTCGCGACTCGAGCGGCGTGATGTTCGCGCCTGGCATCAAGCGGCCGCGCGGCGACGTGCAGGGCCTCGAGGTGCCGCTGCCGGCGAACGGGTCCCTCTCCTTCTACCCTCCGTTCGGCGCTGAGCCACTCCCGATGCTCATTTCCCAGCAGACGCTAGGACGGTTCGGCTTGGAGCAGGGCGAGAGCGTCCCGATCCTTGTCAACGGCAACGAGGTCATCGGCAAGCTTGTGCAGGCTGTCGACTACGTGCCAACGCTCTACCCGGCTGATGACTTCGTAGTCGTTCCCTTGGACCGTGCACTCAGCCGGTTTGCCGCCGCCGGAGACGAGCCCGCAATTCCCAACGAGCTCTGGCTGTCGCTGAAGCCGGCAGCCGCGGCGCAACCATTGACCTTGACAGGGTCTAGCGGAATCAACTTCGTTTTATATCGGGCATCCGAGCAATCGGTGGCTTTGAACGACCCCATACTCATCCAGCTCCGCGCCAACCTCGCGATCGGCTTCGCGAGCGCGCTCGGCCTTGCTGTGCTCGGGTTCGCGGTCCACTTCCTTCTCGTCACACGACGCCGCCTGTCCGAGCATGCGATCCTGCTCGCCAACGGGCTGGATCCCGATGACATCCATCGTGGGATCGCCCTTGAGCAACTGACAGTCGCCGTGTTCGGTCTATTTGCCGGGGTGGCCCTGGCGATCGTCGCCATAGTCGTCTTGCTGCCCTCGCTCCAGCTGGGCAATAACCCTCAGGACGTGACCCCACCGACGCTGATTCACCTCGATGGAGAGCAGCTGGCCGCTGCTGCGCTTGTGCTCGCCCTGGCGATGATCGTGCTCGCAATGTTTACGCGCAGGGCCGGCAGCACTGTCAACGTGGTCGAAGAGCTGCGGAGACTCGGATGACAGCGCCAGTCATCGATTGCGAAGGGCTCGTGCACATCTACAAGACGCGCGAGCTCGAAGTGGTCGCGCTGCAGGGCCTCGACCTGACTGTCGAGCCGGCAGAGGTCGTGGCAATAGTCGGTCGGAGCGGGAGCGGCAAGACGACGCTCATGAACATCCTTGCCTCGGTCGAGACGCCGACAGCCGGCAAGATCATGGTCGCCGGCCACGACCTGGTTCGAATGAGCGAAACCGAGCGCGAGGCTTACAGGCGCAATGTGGCCGGCTACGTCGTACAGAACCCGATGGCCAACCTGGTCACCGACCTCGACGCGCTGGAGAACGTCATGCTGCCGATGACAGGCGTTTCGAAAGCAGACAAGGTCGAACGTGCCGATTCGCTATTGGAGGCGCTTGCCATCACCGGTGTTGCTCACCGTTTCCCGGGCGAGCTTTCAGGTGGTGAGGCGCAGCGCGTGGCGGTTGCCATCGCCATGGCGAACCAGCCGAAGCTCCTGCTCGCGGACGAGCCGACCGCCGAGCTCGACCAGGCCACCGCGGCCGGGTTCCTGCGCGATGTGCGAGCACTGCTTCGCGCGCGCGGAGCGGTGGCGGTGATGGTCACCCACGATCACAACGTCGAGAAGCACGCTGACCGTGTGATTCAAATCCGCGACGGCCGCACGAGCACCGAGACGAGGTGGCGCGAGGACCAGGGAACTTTTGTCGCCGACGAGGTCCTGATCATGGATCGAGCAGGCCGACTCCAGCTCCCCAAGGCATTCGTGGAACGGCTGGGCCTGCGGGGCCGGGTTCGCGCGCACGTTGAAGGTGACGAGGTGAGGATTCGCTCAGTTGAGGAGGACCACGAATGAGCGAGGCGCCGGTGATCGACGCGCGGGGGGTGGTCAAGCGCATCCGGGTCGGCCGGCACGTCCAGACCGCGCTCGACGGAGTCGACCTGAGGGTCAGGCGAGGAGAGTTCTCACTCGTTCTCGGGCGGTCCGGATCGGGCAAGACGACGCTGCTCACGATCCTCGGCGGTCTTCTGGCCCCTGACGAGGGTCAGGTGCACGTTCTCGGTCAGGACATCGCCGCGATGAGACCTCGCGACCGGCGCTCGCTGATCAGGCGGGAGGTGGGGTGGGTGTTCCAGACCGCCGGATTGGTGCCAAGCCTGCTGGCCAGCGAGAACGTCGCGTTCGCGCTCTACATGAATGGAGATGACGCCGACGTGGACGCTCGCGTGGCCGAGGCACTGCGAAGAGTTGGCCTTGGGGCCCGCGCCCGGCACCGAACCGATGAGCTGTCAGGCGGGGAGCAGCAGCGTGTCGCCCTTGCTCGCGCCCTCGTGAAGTCGCCCGCGTTGCTCCTCGCCGACGAGCCTACCTCTCAGCTCGACGCCGAAACCAGCAGGTCGGTGGTCCAGCTGATCAAGGACGTATCCCTCGCCGGTACCACGGTCGTCGTCGCGACGCACGATGAGGCCCTCGAGGAGGTGGCCGATTCAGTGACGCGGCTGGAAGACGGAAGGATCGCAAGCAACTAACGAACGCCTTCCTCGCAGGGGGAGAGGAGGCCAGCGAGTTTTGCCTGCCTCTGGCAGAATACCCGAGGGTCGGAGTAGCAGCGGACCTGTGCGCAAGCTGAAAACGGAGCGGTCCGCTCAGTCAGGTAGGCACTCATAGGGGGCGACCATGAAGCGACGAGGAATCCTTGCGCTGCTGGTGGCAATCGTGCTCGCGAGCACCCTGGTGACAGGGGAAGCCAGAGGCACCAACGTCAAGGACAAAGACAAGCGCGAACTCTACACAGTGAAGGTAGCAGCCTCCCAGCTTCACGATCTTCAGAGACTGGGCCTCGACGTGGCTGCCGTGCGGCAGGTGGTAGACGGCATCGAGATGGATGTCGTGCTCACGACCGCTTACAAGGCGAAACTCGAGGGATTGGGGCTCAGGGTAGTCCTGAAGCGGAACAAGAACGGTAAGACACAGGGCCAGCTAGCGGCCGCTCAGAAGACTGCGGGCTTCACCGTCTGGCGCTCATGGGACCAGGTGGGCGGCATCCGTGACGAGCTCATCTCGATCGCTCGCAACAACCCCAATCTCGTCAAGCTCGAGGTTCTCGGGCGCACTTATGGTGGGCGCGAGATCATCGCCCTCAAGGTCACTGAGGGAGCGCGGGGGCAAGCCGATGGAGTGCGGCCGGCGGCGCTCTACGTCTCAGACCAGCACGCGCGAGAGTGGATCAGCGTCGAGGTCAACAGGCGCCTGTTGCACTACTTCATCGACCAGGCGCGCGCCAACAACAAGGACATCAAGGGCCTGCTCAAGGACACCGAGCAATGGTTCGTGTTGGTTGCCAATCCCGACGGCTACCAGTACACCTTCGACGGCGATCGGCTGTGGCGGAAGAACCTGCGTGACAACGACGGCGACGGACAGATCACTAACGCCGACGGCGTCGACCCCAACCGTAACTTCGACAACCACTGGAACTATGACGAAGAGGGTTCGTCTTCTCTTCTGTCAAGCGAGACTTACAGGGGGCCGAGCCCGGCGTCAGAGCCCGAAACTCAGGCCATGCAAGGCCTGCTCTTGCGGATCAAGCCGAAATTCCTCGTCAACTACCACTCATTTGGCCCGTACATCCTTTACCCGCAGGGTTGGCAGGTCGGGACGCCCGACGCCGACAACCCGATCTACGCGGCGCTCGGCGGGACCAACGCCAATCCAGGCATTGCCGGCTTCGACCCCGGGATCAGCTCTGACGAGCTCTATGTGACGAACGGCGAGACGACCGACTTCGCCGATGCGAGGGCAGGCACCATCGCCTTCACCCCGGAGCTCGAAGAGGGCTGCCCGGGCTGCGGTTTCGTGTTCCCTGACAACGAAGCATTGATCCAGGGAGAGTTCGTAAAGACGCTTCCGTTCGACCTTGACATTGCCAAGTCGGTTACCCGGCCTGATAACCCGGTTTCCCACTTGGGTAACACGACGAAGGGGTTGTACCTTGACCAGACCGAGGTCGACCCGAAGAACGCCCCGCTGGCGATGTTCGACTTCCGTTTCGACTATTCGTACGGCGACCCGCAGGACGTGCGGGTCCTGGCGAAGCGCAGCCTTGGTGCGGTAACGCTGAAGTACCAGGTGGGCACGGGTCCAATCCAGAGCCGGTCCACCATTGAATGGACGGCGGGCGAGCGCTACGGCGTCGGCAGCGCCACCTATTACCACGTCATGCGCGGCCAGGTAACCGGCACCAGCCCTGGAGATTCGGTCAAGGTCTGGTTCGAGGCCGGCGGCCAATCGAGCGCCTCGTTCACATACACGGCTGCAATCGAGTCGACCAACAAAGTGCTGGTCCTTGCAGCCGAGGACTACACCGGAGCGTCGCCCGTCTACCCGGCGGCGCCGCGCCCGGTTCACCTCGGTTATTACACGGATGCGCTTACCGCCAACGACACCGGTTTCGACGTCTACGACGTCGATGCTCGTGGTCGCAAGGCGCCCGACGCGTTGGGCGTCCTCAGTCACTACAAGGCAGTCGTGTGGTACACGGGCAACGACATCATCACGCGTGAGCCCGGTTGGGGACCCGGTAACGCATCAAGGCTCGCGATTGAGGAGGTACTCGAAGTTCGCGACTTCCTGAACGAGGGCGGCCGGCTGCTCTACACGGGAAAGTACGCCGGACACGAATATGCGGGGGGCCACGGGATCCAGCGTTACGATCCGTTTGACAATATTCAGTGCCAGGTGGCGGGTGTAGTCAATCCGCGCTGCCGGCCACTTGGTGGCTCGGGCGATGGAACCAATGACTTCCTCGAGTACTGGCTTGGGACCTATGTAATCAACGAGGACGCGGGCACCGATCCCAATACTGGCGATCTCTACAACGTCAACGGAGTCGCCACCCCGTTCACCTCTTTGAACTGGGGCTTCAACGGAACTGATAGTGCCCAGAACCAGGACCACAGCGCCTCGTTCATCACCACGAGCGGCATTCTGCCGAAGGCGACCTACCCGCAATTCGCAAGCGACGTGGCTGCGAAGTACGACCGCCCGGGCGGGCCGTTTGCGCCGCACACCGGCACCTATTACGTCTACTCCCAGATCGGAGACATCTCGTACAAGCGCGTGACTCGGACTGTCAGCGTGCCCGTGAGCGGGGCAACGATGTCTTTCTGGACCTCTTTCGACACCGAGCAGGACTGGGACTTCGTCTTCGTTGAGGCGCACACCGCCGGCCAAAACGATTGGACGACGCTCCCCGACATGAACGGGAACACTGCGCAGGCCACTGGTGAAAGCTGCGCGGCAGGCTGGCGCGATCTGCACCCGTTCCTCGACCACTACCAAACACTGAATACGACTGACAGCACGTGCACTCCGACCGGTACGACAGGTGCATGGAACGCGGCAACTGGCAACTCAGGCGGCTGGCAGCAGTGGTCAGTGGACCTGGCGGCCTATGCCGGCAAGTCGGTCGAGCTTTCGATTTCTTACGCCAGCGACTGGGCGACCCAGGGGCTGGGAACGTTCGTCGACGACATCATCGTCTCCACCGGCGAGGGGACGACGTCATTTGAGACGGGCTTCGACGGCTGGGCGGTGACCGGGCCGCCTGCCGGCAGCTCGCCCAATCCGAACAATTTCATCAGGACGACCGCGGCCGGGTTCCCTGAAGGTGCGGTGATCGCAACGGCGGACACGCTTTACTTCGGGTTCGGCTTCGAAGGCATCACCGATGCGGCAGCTCGCAACGCGGTGATGAGTCGGGCCATCCAATACCTGCTGCGTCCGTAACCGAAAAAGTGCGGGAGCTGGCTTGTGCCAGCTCCCGCAAAGCAGGTTTCTAGCCGAGGGCTGCGACGACGTTGGAGAACACGTTCGCTATCTGGTTGCCCATAGTCAAAAGAATCACAATTACAACAATAGAAACAAGCACCAGGATCAGCGCGTACTCAACCATTCCCTGACCGTGCTGCTTCCTCATCGGTCGATAATCCGCCAGGTCATTTCACTCACCTCCTTCCGCGGGCGATTGCGGGCATTAACTGATTCGGGTCTACTTTTTCGCGTTGTTGGACGGGGTTGGATGGGCCGGCTTTTTGGGCGGAGTGGCATGGACTTGCTTGTTCACCGGCGGCCCTGGAGTGTGATTCGGGCCGTGGCTCGGCGTAGCGGCCGGGGTGGTCCTGTGTTCGGAGCTCACTTTCTTTCCATGTTGTGACGCGAACGAGCTCACGCACTGGCCGATTCCGTGCGAGCCTGGGACAAGCGCGTCCTTGCACGAATTGACCTGCTGAACCACCTGCTTCCCCCAGTCGCCTGGGTTGGCGCTGCCTGTGATAGCCGCCTCGCCGGCGCCGGCCGCGCTCACTGCCAAGACGCTGGCGGTGACAGCGATGGCGGCCTTGGTGCTGAGGACCGCCCCGACCTTCGCCAGAAAGGGCATATTCAGGGAGCCTTTGACGTAGGCGGCGTGATACTGGGCTTGCACCGGCAATGGGCTTGGGCCCTCGACCGCCGACGCGTGCTGCTGGAGCTGCTGCCCCAGCCACTGGTCGAATGAGTCGGCGCCAAGAGTGTTCACTCGCATCAAAGGACCGTCGACGGGTCCGAAGTACCCAATTCGACAGTGACCCTGTCTCCGAGGCGGGCCCGAAGGCGAGCCTTGGCTGCGGCCAGCCTGGAGGCGACCGTCCGCTCCGGGATCCCCAGAGCAGCACCGATCTCGCGGTTGGTGAAGCCGTGAACGTGCCGGAACACCAGCGCGGCGGCTTGTTTTGGCGGGAGGGCGTGCAGCTCGCGCGCCAGGTCGGTCTGGACGGCATCGGTTGGGTCAGGATCCTTCGGACCGCCGAGCCGCCTGATCACCTCGCCGATCTCGTATAGCCGCTCACGGCGCCGTTGCGAGAAGGCGACGTTCAGCGCGATCCGGTACATCCACGCCTCTGCCGGGGCCTGCTGCTTCCAGTGCTTCCAGGCGCGGAACGCTCGCAGGTACGCCTCCTGCGTGGCATCCTCTGCCGCCGCCGGGTTTCGCAGGATCACCACCAGCGTGCCGAAGACCCGTTGGTAGGTGGCCTTGTAGAGAGCGTCGAAGTCCTCTTTGACCCCTGGGCGGTACCTTGCTTCGGACGAGCTTTTAGAGCTCGCCGGCCGAGGGTCAGCGGTTGGCGACAAGCTGCTCGAGTGAGTCGACCAGGCGAGGTCCCGGCCTGTTGAAGTAGGCAGATCCATCCAGAACCACAACGCGTGCTGCGCCGACCGCGTTGATGTGAGTTTCGACGAGGGCAGCCTCCGCTCTTGCGCGATCGAGCGTGAAGCCGCATGGCGCGAGGATCAGCAGCTCCGGCTGCGCCGCTGCCACATCGCTCCACGACACTGCAACCGACGGGATGCCATGTCGCGCCAGGGGGTCGTCGATGCCGGCCAGCGTGAGTAGGTCCGGTGTCCAGTGTCCTGCCCGGTAAGGAGGGTCGATCCATTCGAGAAAGACACCGCGGACGGGAGTTCGATCACCTGCCTGGCTTGAAGCTGCCGCGATCCGCGCGCAAAGCCTGCTCATCAGGGGCTTAGCGTCGGCGCCGCATGAGGCGGCCAGCTCCTCGATGTCGGTGAGCGCATCGGCTAGCGTGTGAGGGTGCTGGCGGATCATTCGAATCCCGGCCAGGTCTTCGGCAACCTGGTCGGCGGTAACGGCGCAGACCCGGCAGATGTCCTGCGCGACGACGAGGTCTGGCTGCAGGTCTCGAATCGCGTCAGTGTCGACGACGTAGAGGGAGCGCCCTTCGGCTGCAGCCACTGAAACTGCCGCCTCGATGCCGCCGCTGTCCTTGTGTTCCAGCGCCAGCGTGGAGCGGGTCACGATCGGTAACAACGCGGCCTCGGGCGGAAAGTCACACTCGTGAGTCACTGCCACCACCTGGTCGCCGAGGCCCAGCGCGAATAGCGACTCGGTGGCGCTGGGCAGCAGCGAGACGATTCTCACCGGCCTAGCAGACCACAAAGGACCGCGTGCAGACGCTAAGGGACAGCAGGCAGCCGCCTGGCTGTGGCCGCGCGTGTTTGCAGCATGCGACGCGCCCGGATGACCTCTGCCACTGACCAGGCCTGCATCGGGCACCCGGTCGCCCTGTGTGGCGGATCTCCATCGGCGGTTTCGGAGACCGATCCGAGACCCCATTCCCAGAGGTGCTGCTCCAGCCCGGCAAGCACGCCGGCGACAGGGACGCCGGTCCTGAGCGCCGCCTCGACGTATGGGCCGATCAGCCACGGCCACACGGTGCCCTGGTGATAAGCCGCGTCCCGCTTGGGGGTACCCCCTCGATGCAATCCGAGATACGCCGGGTCTGTCGGTGCCAGCGACCGCAGTCCCAGCGACGTAAGAAGCTCGGCTCCGGCGACCTTCACGATTCCCGCTTCGAGCAGTGGGGCGTGGGGGAGAGAGACGGCAAGCAGGCAGTTGGGCCGGACCTGTGAGCTGTCGGGATCGACGACGTCGGCGCAGCCTGAGGCACTGACGAAAAGGCGCTTGAAGGATTCACGTGCCAGCTGGGCGAGCCGGCGGAGATCGGTCGCGTCGTGCTTGAGCCGCTCCTCGAGGATTGCCACGGTGGCCAGCCCATTGATCCATAAAGCGTTGATCTCGACTGCCTTGCCCGCTCGGTGCGTGATCGGATTGCCGTCGACCCTCGCGTCCATCCAAGTCAGCGCAACGCCCTCGGCGCCCTGGCGAAGGAGTGAGTCCGACAGGTCAGCCTTGATGCCGAAGCGAGTGCCGGCGGTGTAGTGGTGGATGACGTCGAGCAGCGATGACGAAAGCTCGGCGGCCAGGTCGTGGTCGCCTGTTCTCTGCACGTGGCGACCGACCGCATGAAGGAACCAGAGCGCGGCGTCGGCGGTGTTGTATTCGGTTTCGCCCGCATCGCTCGTGTTGGCGAGCATTCCTTCCGACAGCGTTTGCGCGGTTCGGACCAAAAGCTTTCGCCCTTCCTCCTGGCGCCCGGTCTCGAGGAACAGGCCTTCGTACGACGTCATCGTGTCGCGGGACCAGTCGCCGAACCACGGGTACCCGGCGACCACCCGAGGTCCCTCGACTATGAATTGGTCGGCGGCCACCGCCAGCATGCGATCGACCTCATCCACCGCCTGCGCGGTGGCGATGAGCGCGCCCGCCCGGTGCCTTGCCTTGTGGAAGATCGCTGCCGGCCGGCGGGGTGGAATCCCCGCAGGGCCGGCCCACGCGACAAGCTCGTGCGCCTGCCCGGGCTCGAGCTGGGTCGCGAAGTATCCGGCGTGCCACAGATCCTCGAGGTCGCGCAATCCCCTCTCGGTTTCGACCCTGTAGTGGACACCGTGGTACCACTCGCCCCCCGGCACGTAGCCGGACCCGGCGACCCGATAAGCGCCCTCGAAGACGAAACCATCGGCCCCGACGTCGACCTGCGGCGCGCCTTCGGCGAACCGAACACCGTGCACATCGCGCCATGTGCATAGCGGATGCAGCTCGAGAGCAACCGGTCCTGGAGCGCGCAGGACTCGGTGCATCACCGCGACGGAGGCTCGTCCGTGGTCCATCGCGATCTCGCGCTCGATGGTCACGTCGCCGACCGTCCAGCGCCATCGGGGCAGCCCGTCCTGGAGCTCGAAGCTTTCGAGGTGGATGTGGCCGTTCGGCACGATCGCCCCCGATCCCCATTCGTGCACCGCCAGCGGAATCCGCCGCTCGCCAATAATCAGGACAGGATCGATCGCGGCGAGCCCGAGCATCCGGCCTCCCGGCGGCCGCGTGGCGACGACGAGCAAGCCGTGATACCTCCGGGTCCGCAGGCCGGCCACGGTCCCCATCGCGTACCCGCCAAGCCCGTCGGGCACCAACCACTCGCGCTCGGAGGCAGCGTCAAGGTTCCCGCACAGCTGCCGCCCAAACCTCACGGCAATAAGTGTGAGGTCCAGCGCGGGCATAACCTAGGGTCAATGTCTGCGGAGTCCGAGCGCCTCAACGAGGTCCCTAAAGGACGAGCGCCGTGGAAGCGCTGGGGGCCCTATTTGAGCGAACGGGCCTGGGGGACTGTACGCGAGGACTACAGCGCTGACGGCTCCGCCTGGGACTTCTTCCCTCACGAACACGCTCGCTCGCGCGCCTACCGATGGAACGAGGACGGCCTCGCCGGCGTTTGCGACGACCGGCAGATTCTGTGCTTTGCCCTTGCCCTGTGGAACGGCCGCGACCCCATCCTCAAAGAGAGGATCTTCGGTCTCACCGGAAGCCAGGGCAACCACGGCGAGGATGCCAAGGAGTACTGGTTCTACCTCGACTCGACGCCGACACACTCATGGATGCGCTGGCGCTACATGTATCCACAAGCCGAGTTCCCTTACGCGCAGCTCGTCGCCGAAAACGCGCAGCGGAGCCGCGAGGAGCCTGAGTACGAGCTCCTCGACACCGGCGTCTTCGACGGGGACCGCTACTGGGAGATCACCGCCGACTTCGCCAAGGCGGACCCGGAAGACTTACTGATCAAGCTGACGGTGCGGAACGCGGGGCCGGAGAGTGCCGAGCTCGACGTACTGCCAACCTTGTGGTTTCGCAACACGTGGGCGTGGGGCCTCGATGACAGCGTTCCCGTGATTCGAGCGGCAGGCGGCGGCCTTGTCGCGGAGCACCACGATCTTGGCACCAGGACGCTGCATTGCGATGGGGCGCTGCATCTCCTCTTCTGCGACAACGAGACCAACAGCGCGAGGCTGTGGGGAGTAACTGGGCGAAGCCAGTTTCCAAAGGACGGTATCAACGACCACGTGGTGCACGGCGCCGCGACGGTCAACCCCGCCAACGAGGGCACGAAGGCGGCGCTCCGCCACCATTTAACGATCGGTGCCGGCGAAAGCGTCGCCATCCGGCTTCGTCTCAGCCCGGATGGCAGAACGGGCGCGGACTTCGACTCGATCATGGGTGCCCGCGAAAAAGAGGCGAACGAGTTCTACGCCGAGCTCACCCCACCTGCAGCTTCGCCCGATGAGGCGATGGTGCTCCGCGAAGCGCTTGGCGGCATGCTGTGGTCGAAGCAGTTCTATCACTACGACGTGCACCGATGGCTGATTGGCGACCCGGCCGGTCCGAAGCCTCGTGACTCAAGGCTGACCGGCCGCAATTCGGGCTGGGAGCATCTGAACAACCGCGACGTCATCTCAATGCCAGATAAATGGGAGTACCCGTGGTACGCGGCCTGGGATCTCGCCTTTCATTGCGTGGCGCTCGCCCGAGTCGACCCGGAGTTTGCGAAAGCGCAGCTGGTGCTTCTCTGTCGCGAATGGTTCATGCACCCCAACGGCCAGCTCCCCGCGTACGAGTGGGCGTTTGGTGACGTGAACCCTCCCGTACATGCGTGGGCCGCCCTGCGAGTCTTCGAGATTGACGGCAGCAAGGACCGCGGCTTCCTCGAGCGGATCTTCCACAAGCTTCTGCTGAACTTCACCTGGTGGGTTAACCGCAAGGACAGCGAGGGCAACAACGTTTTTCAAGGCGGCTTCCTCGGCCTCGACAACATCGGCCCGTTCGACCGTTCGAACCTGCCGGTGGAGGGTCATATCGAACAGTCCGACGCCACCGCCTGGATGGCGATGTACTGCCAGAACCTGCTTGAGGTCGCCCTTGAGCTGGCTGAGCACGACAGCACCTACGAGGACATGGCGACCAAGTTTTTCGAGCATTTCGCACTGATCGCGTCGGCGCTCAACGCAAAAGGCCTCTGGAACGAAGACGACGGTTTCTATTACGACGTGTTTCATTTCGAGGACGGGCGGATGGAACCGTTCCGTGCGCACTCGCTCGTGGGCCTGGTCCCGCTTTTCGCGGTATCGACCATCGGCCCCGAGACTATGGGTCGCCTTAAGGAGTTCACCGCCCGGTGTGACTGGTTCGAGCGCAACCGTCCGGACGTGGGCGCAGTGATTCAGCACATCAGCGATCCCGCCCACGCGGGGTGGAGGATGCTCTCGATAGTCTCGCCGGACCGCCTGCGCCGCATCCTCTCGCGGATGCTCGATCCCGCAGAGTTCCTATCCGATCACGGCATTCGCGCCCTGTCCCGTTATCACCTCGAGCACCCGCTGGAGGTGGATCTGGGCGGGGCGATGTCGTCGCTGAAGTACGAGCCTGCAGAGTCCGCGAACGCTGTTTTCGGGGGCAACTCAAACTGGCGCGGGCCGATCTGGATGCCTGTCAACTATCTATTGGTGGAGGTCCTTCGCGTGTACCACCGCTACCTGGGACCGGAGTTCAAGGTCGAAGCTCCTATCGGGTCGGGAACCATGCTCGACCTTTCGGAGGTTGCCGATGACCTCGCTGCACGACTGATCGGCATCTTCCTGGACCACGACGGCAAGCGGCCCGTGTTCGGAGGTGCTGCGAAGTTCCAGGACGACAACGCGTGGCACGACATGATCCAGTTCCACGAGTACTTCAACGGCGATTCCGGGGCAGGGATCGGCGCGTCTCATCAGACGGGCTGGACCGGCCTCGTCGCCGACCTGATCATCCGGCGACACATGGGGGAGTGAGATGGATCTGAACGGCAAGGTAGCGATCGTCACCGGGGCGGGCAGCGGAATCGGCCACGCGATCGCAGAGCGCTTCGCGGCGGCGGGAGCGAGCGTGTGCGTGAACTACCTCGGTTACGAGGAGGAGGCCAAAGCCTTGGCGCAGCGCCTCCCAAAAGCGATCGCACTGAAAGCAGATGTGTCGAAGGTGGGGGAGGTTCAGGCCCTTGTCGACACGACCGTCAGGGAGCTGGGTTCGGTCGACGTGCTCGTCAACAACGCTGGAATCGAGAGGTCGGCGCCATTCCTTGACATCGACGAAGCGACGTGGGATCTCGTGCTCGATGTGGACCTGAAGGGCGCGTTCCTCTGTGCGCAGGCTTGCGGAAGGGTGATGCGGGATTTGGGCAAGGGTGGCTCCATCGTCAACATCTCCTCCATCCACGAGGACGTTGCGTTCCCGGGCTACACACCCTACTGCGCTGCGAAGGGAGGTTTGCGCATGATGATGCGCAACGCCGCGCTCGAGCTGGCGCCTTTCAAGATCCGCGTCAACAATGTGGCGCCGGGGGCAATCGCGACTCCAATCAACGCCAGGACGCTCAACGATCCCGAGAAGGTGGCGACCCTGCAGAGGATCATCCCGCTGACGCGGATGGGCCGGCCCGAGGAGGTGGCAGAGGTAGCACTGTTCCTGGCGTCCGATGCATCCTCTTACGTGACGGGATCTACCTATTACGTCGATGGTGGGATGGTCCGGTACTCTCAACCGTTGTAGGCGGCGGAGGTCACCGCGCGCGGTATTGTGGGCGCCGTGCGCGTAACGTCGCCGGCCATTGCCTCGTTTCAATCCCGCATGAGGCTCGGGGTAGTGGCCCTTTCTATGTTGTTGGCGCTTGCCGGCTGCGGATCTTCAGGCACGGCTGTCACGAGCCCGACTCCGTCCGAGCTCGCGAGCCCGACGCCCTCCCCGACCCCAACCCCCTCGGCCAGCCCAACGCCGAGCCCTCTCCCTCCGCCAAGCCCCGTTCCGGTTCCGGCCTGGGCCACGATGAAAGCTGCCTGCACCGGCGCTGCCTCAACGCGAGAAGCTGTCCTCCTCCTGAAAGGCTCGACCACCAAGATCCTCGCCGACGTCACCGACCCCACGCACCCTGTGAAGATCTGCACGCTGACCGGCGGTTGGACCCCGCAGCTCGTGACGGCCAGCGAGATCTCCTGGGCCGCGAGCCAACACGCTCCCGGCACGCCGGGCTTGAGCGTGATCGTCACCCTCGACCTGTTCTCCGGGACTGCGTCGGTGGTCGCCAGCTGGCAGGGCGGGGGCTACCTGGACGGTGTTCACGCCTGGAGCCCGCACCGCGACCTGCTCGCGTACCTGACCTCTGACGCGAGCGGAGTCGACCTCCACCTGCTGAGTGGTGGCGGCGATCGCGTGGTGACGAGCCTCGGCGCGGTCCCTGGGCGCGGCGTCAACCCGAGCGAGGACGACACTTTCCTCGACTTCTCGCCTGACGGCGCTTATTTCGCCCTGGTGCAGACCTGGACCGTAACCGGCGCGCACCTGCAGGTGAGGAAAGCCACGACCGGTGGGATCGCATTTTCCCAGGCGTCGGCCACCATGGCCACGTGGGGCAGCACGGGCAGCAAGCTCTACTTCCGCCACCAAACGGCCAACGTGATCTATGCGTGGGACCTGACAAAGGGCCTCACGCTGCCCGCGATCCAGCGCCTGGCCTGGATCAAGCCGCGCGCGGACGCCGGCGACGACTACCTGGCGTTCACAGTCCGAGACGCCGCGGGGACTCCGCATGTCTGGGTCTACGGGCACGGCGCGAAGGCTGCAACGCAGCTTCCCAATGTGCGGTCCTCTTCAGTGTTCCTCGACTCCAGCTCGATCTTCTACATCGAGGAGGCGCCGTGCGGAGCCAACTGCGGTCCAGGGCCCGCCACCCAGCCCACAGGTAAGACCTTCACCTACAACATCGCGAAGCAGGCGGAAACAGCCTCGACGATCCTCACCATCATGTCGGTGTGGCCGAGACCCGGCCAGGTTTAGCCACCCGGTGAGATCATTGCGCCCATCGTGATCAACGACCCCGCGACAGCAGCGGACCATGCTGACCTTCAGGTAGCGCCTCCTCCGGCGAATGCACCGATTTCGAGGGTCGATCAGTATCCGCGCCCGGTCTACGCACAGCTCTCTCACGGTCGGCGCTGGTGGACCGCTGCTCTTGCCCTCGCGGTGCTGGTCACGGCAGCAGGGCTCGCCCTGCTTTACAACGACAACGTCAACCTTCAGAACGCCAACCAGGCGCGGACGACGGAGAACGAGTCCCTGCAGGGGCAGAACATGATCCTCGAGGGCCAGCTGACCACCACGCAGGGCAACCTGTCGACGGCGCAGAAGGACCTTGCCGCGGCGAAGGCCGAGCTGGCGCACCCGCACCTGGGGATCTGGAACGTCAAGCAATCGCTGACCGGTCCCTCCTACTATCTGGCCGCGGGCGTCCCCGACACCTTCACGTACCACCTGCGTCTCAAGTCGACTGGCGCTATGGACGCGAGCATCCTTTCGTTCGATCAGTTCTCCGCCGCCATCAGGTGCATCGAGAACGGTGTGGGGAACACCGACTGGTGCATGCACCACTCCGGCGCGGCGACCAGCTGGCTTGGCGTGACCTCGGTGACCAATGACTTCCACCTTGCGGAAGGCTGCGCCGCATACCTGTTGGTGATCACGTCTCCGAACAGAGTGACCATCACCCCAGACGTGAGCGTGACCTACAACCCGGCGAGTCATACAACCGGAGCCTGCGTCTAGAGCTCAACTCCCCTCCCGCTCCGGGGAGGAGGGGATGGGGGAGGGGGCGCGAACGCGTCCTCATAGGGCGCGGCGGGTCCGGCGCCAGCCGGACACTAACGGTCAACCGAGAGTTAGGCTATCCTATCTCGCGTGATAGGCATACCAGCGACCTGGATTAGGCTGACCTAGGCATGGTCGAGCTCGTACGCCGCAGCACGTTTACGCGCGCGCAAGAGGACTACCTCAAGGCCCTCTACCTGCTCCACGGCGACCAGCGCCCGGTGCCCACCCGCGATCTGGCGCAGCGCCTTGGCATCTCCTCACCCTCGGTCAGCGAGATGGTCGGCCGGCTCACCGCCCAGGGTCTTGTCGAGCACGACAGGTACCGCGGCCAGCAGCTGACGCGGGAAGGCCGGAAGATCGCCATCGAGCTGGTGCGCCATCACCGCCTGCTGGAAATGTTCCTGGTCCAGGTGCTGGGCTACAGCTGGGATGAGGTGCACGACGAAGCCGAGCGCCTCGAGCACGTAATGTCGGAGCGCATGGAGCAGCGCATCTTCGAGCTGCTCGGGCGCCCCGAGCTCGACCCCCACGGCCACGCCATCCCCAGCGCAAGCGGCAAGGTGCGCTCCGTCAGCGAGCGCCCTCTGAGCGAATGTCGGGCGGGCGAGAAGGTCGTCGTCCAGGGCGTCTCCGACGAGGACGCCGGGCGCCTCCGCGAGCTCGAGCGCCGTGGCTTGATGCCCGGAACCCGCGTCGAGGTGGTGGCAGCGAGCGAGTACGAAGGCCCGATCGAGGTCCGCATCAAGGGCCGCCGCGTCAGCATCCCCCTCGGCCTTGCGCGCGGCATGTTCGTGGAGGTAGCACGCCCAAGTGGCCGTTGAGGTCCCAAAGCCCGAACCGCCACCCACAGCGGAGATACCGAAGCTCCCGGGCAAACTGGCTCCCGACTCTGTTGCGGTCGCGCTCCCTGGCGAGGAGCGGGTCCTTCGCGCTGCGGAGAGGGCGCTCAGCGGAGAGACGCGAGGCCTTCGCGCGTTGGTTCCCTTTCTCGGTCCGGCATTCGTCGCAGCCGTCGCCTACGTAGATCCCGGGAACTTCGCTACCAACATCGCGGGCGGCGCGCAGTACGGCTACATGCTGTTGTGGGTCGTCCTCACCGCGAACCTCATGGCGATGCTCATCCAATCGATGAGCGCGAAGCTCGGCATCGCCACCGGTCTGAACCTCGCCGAGGTCTGTCGTGAAAAGTTTCCCCGCCCGCTGACGATTGGCCTGTGGATACAGGCCGAGGTCATCGCGATGGCCACCGATCTTGCCGAGTTCATCGGCGCCGCCATCGGCATCCACCTTCTCTTTCCTGACGTTCCACTCTTCGTCGCCGGCGTGATCACCGCGTTCGCAGCTTTCGGCATCCTCGCGATCCAGTCGCGTGGCTTCCGCGGTTTCGAGGCAGTCATCACAGCTCTCGTAGGCGTCATAGTGGCCGCCTTCGCGTTCGAGGTGTTCCTCGCCAGGCCCTCGGCGTCTGGCGTACTGACCGGCCTGATCACACCACGCTTCGCAGGCACCGAGAGTGTCTTGCTGGGGGCGGGGATCCTTGGGGCAACGGTCATGCCCCACGTCATCTATCTGCACTCAGCCCTGACGCAGCGCCGAGTCGTCGGCGCAACCGAAGAACAGCAGCGAAAGATCTTCAGCTTCGAGCGATGGGACGTGATCATCGCGATGAGCATCGCGGGGTTGATCAACATCTCGATGCTGACGATCGC
>DATLPO010000010.1:0-60400 GCA_035535675.1 Candidatus Limnocylindria bacterium | reverse complement strand
TCCTCTTCCGCCGGCGCTATTCGAGCGCTGCAGCAAGCTTCTCGGACAGCCGCCGATCGAGCGCTACGGCATCACCGAGGGCGGCATCGTGGTGACCAATCCCTACGACGGTCCGCGCCAGGCAGGCCGGGTCGGATATCCGTTTCCCGGCGTCGAGGTCAAGCTGGGCGAGCTGGATGAGGTGCTGCTCAAGGGCGGCCAGGTTTTCAAGGGCTACTGGCGCAACCCCGATGCAACGAAGGAGGCGTTCACTGACGACGGTTTCTTTCGCACCGGTGACGTGGGTGAGATCGGCGACGACGGTACGCTCGCGATCCGCGGCAGGCTCAAGGAGCTGATCATCACCGGCGGCTTCAACGTGTACCCGCGCGAGGTAGAGCTCGTGCTCGAGACACATCCAGCAGTCGGCGAGGTGGCCGTTGCAGGTGTGCCAAGCGAGTCCTGGGGGGAGGAGGTGACGGCCTTTGTGGTGCCTTCGAAGTCCGAGAAGCTCGTGGAGAGCGAGCTGATCGAGTACGCGCGCGAGCGTCTTGCCGCCTACAAATGTCCGCGCCGCATCGTCGTCATCGAAGCGATCCCCCGAAACGCCATGGGCAAGATAGAGCGTTCGAAGCTGCACGCATCGTGAAGTTCCTGGACCTCACTCAGGACTTCTCTCTTCACACGCCGGCCTTCGCAGGCTATGCCGGCCCGGCCATCCGTTGGATCAAGCGCCTCGCCTTCGATAAGGCGGGCGGTCAGGAGATCACGATGACGCTGCACGTGAGCACTCATCTCGATGCTCCCGCGCACTTCCTCTCCGGCGGCAAGTTCATCGGCGAGCTTGGCCTCGATTTCCTGATCGGTCCCGCGTGCGTCGTCGACCTCGAGCGTATGGGCCTCGGTGACTTCGACCTGTATGGACCCGAGCACTTCGAGCGTTGGGAGAAGGACACCGGGCTGCGTATCGAGCCTGGCGACATCCTCGTCATCCACACCGGCTATCACCGCCACTACCCCGAGAACTGGACAGACCGTTCCCACGTCGATGAGACGAAGTACTTCATCCGCCATCCGGGGCCGACCCGGGCGTTCGCCGAGTGGGTGCTTAAGCGCGATGTGCGCTGGATCGCCGTCGACGCCGGCAGCGCCGACCACCCTATGAACACGGTGATCCGCCGCGTCCGTGCCGATGAGGCGGAGGATGCGGAGACGAAGCTGGGTCGCAGCCTTGACGAGATCTTTCCGAAGGCCGACTACCAGATCATGCACACGCTGCTGTTCCCCCACGACGTCGTGCACATCGAAAACCTTGGCGGCCAGATCGACGAGGTGCTGGACCGCAAGATCCTGTTCGGCTGCTTCCCCTGGCGCTTTCAAGGCGGCGAGGCTGCATTGTGCAGAGCCGTCGCGATGCTCGAAGAGTGAAGCCCCCGCCGTTCGGGTACCACGCGCCGGGCAGTGTCGAGGAGGCGTGCGCGCTGCTCGCCTCGCTCGACGACCCGAAAGTTCTCGCCGGCGGCCAGTCGCTGGTGCCGCTACTGAACTTCCGCCTCGCGCGACCTCAGCACCTTGTCGACATAAACCGCATCGACGGCCTCGACCGCATCTATGAGCGCGATGGCGGCGTCGCCGTGCAGGCGCTGGCTCGCCAGGCGGCTGTGGAGGATTCATCCCTGGTGGCGCGGGTCTGCCCGCTACTCGGTGACGCGATGCGGCTTGTTGCTCATCGCGTGATTCGCAACCGGGGCACCGTTTGCGGCAGCCTCGCCCACGCCGACCCCGCGTCGGAGCTTCCCGCCGTGCTCCTCGCGCTCGGCGGTCATGTGGTCGCGCGCTCCGCGCGGGGCGAGCGAACCATCGCCTCCGACGGCCTCTTCACCGGCGTGATGGAGACCGCGCTCGCTGCCGACGAGCTCCTTGTTGAGGCATGGTTCCCTGCTTCTACGGCCAAGTACGCGATCTTGGAAGAGTCGCGCCGCCACGGAGACTTCGCGCTCGCCGGAGTGGTGCGCGCCGGGGAGCGGCTTGCCCTGTTCGGAGTTGCACCAACCCCGGTGCTTGCCGATGCGAGCGATCCCACGCGGGGATTGCAGCCGAGCGGCGACCTCGAGGCCACTCCCGAGTTCCGGCTGCACCTGATAAGGGTCCTGACCGAGAAGGCTCTCGCGGCGTGAAAGTCAACGGGGTCGACAGGCCGGCGCCTGCAGAGCCTCGCCGGCTGCTGTCCGACTACCTCCGCCACGACCTCGGGCTCACCGGCACGCATGTCGGATGCGAGCACGGCGTGTGCGGCTGCTGCACCGTGCTGCTCGACGGAGTGGCTGTGCGGTCGTGCCTGATGCTGGCAGTCCAGGGCGAAGGACATCAGGTGACCACCATCGAAGGGCTGGCGCAAGATGGCGGACCGCTGCACCCGGTCCAACAGGCGTTCCACGAATGTCACGGCCTGCAGTGCGGGTTCTGCACACCGGGCTTCGTGATGTCGGTGGTCGGACTGCTGCAAAAGAATCCGAACCCGACACGTGAGCAGCTCGAGGAGAGCATCACCGGCAACCTTTGCCGGTGCACCGGCTACGCGTCGATCCGGCGCGCCGCACATCGCGCCGCCGAGCTATCTTCCCCACTTGAGGGAAAGTCCGGCCCAAAGGGCCGGGATCGTGGCCAATGACGACGCGCTGGTTTGGCGCCCGGGTGCAGAGAGTCGAGGACGACAGGCTGCTGCGGGGGCACGGCAGGTTCACTGACGATATCGACGGCGGCGCGCTCGAGTCGGTGCTCGTGCGTTCGCCTTACGCACACGCTCGCATCGTCTCGATCGACGCGAGCGCCGCTCGCGCCGCGCCGGGCGTTGCCGCTGTATACACGGCGGCCGATCTACCCTTCGGCGGCACCGACCTGCCGATTCTTATCCCTCACCCGAACCTCACGCATGGCCGGACCCAGCGATGTCTCGCCTCGGAAGTGGTCAGGTACGCCGGCGAGGCTGTTGCCTTTGTGGTTGCAGAAAGCCGGGCGGTCGCCGAGGACGCGGCCGAGCTGATGGAGGTGGAGTACGAACCGCTGCCGGTCGTGATCACCCCCGAGCTGGCCGCGCGCGCCGATCGCCTGGTGCACGACGACGTTCCAGGCAACGTCGCTGCCGAGATGAAGCAGGAGGTGGGGGATGTTGGCGCGGCGCTGGCCGCGGCGCCCAGGCGCAAGTCACTGCGCCTGCGGTTCGAGAGGGGTGCTGCCGCGCCGATGGAGGGTCGCGCGGTGTGGGCGCAATGGTCCGCGCACGAACGCAAGCTCACCGTCTACGACTCGACGCAGTCGCCGACCTCGATTCGCGGCGGGCTTGCCGTGCTGTTCGGCCTCCCCGAATCGAACGTCGAGGTGATAGCGCCCGACGTCGGTGGCGGTTTCGGACCGAAGATCATGCTTTTCTATCCGGACGAGCTGCTCGTCCCCTTCGCTGCAATGCAGCTGGGCAGACCTGTCAAGTGGACTGAGGACAGGCAGGAGCATTTCACTGCCGTCAACCAGGAGCGAGGCCAGGTGCACGAAGTGGAGGTTGGCTTCGACGATGACGGAAGGCTGCTCGCGCTCGACGACGATTTCATCCACGACGCCGGCGCGTACACCCCGTACGGGATCATTCTTCCGATCATCACCGCGGCCCAGATACCGGGGCCTTACCGCGTGCCCGCCTACCGCGTTCGATTTCGCGACGTCTACACCAATGCGACGCCGACATCGCCGTATCGCGGAGCCGGCCGCCCACACGCGTGTTTTGTGATGGAGCGGACGCTTGATGCGATCGCCTCGGAGCTGGGACTCGATAGGGTCGAGGTCCGGCGACGCAATCTGATCCAGCCCGACCAGTTTCCGTACAACCTGGGAGTCGCATGGCAGGACGGCAACACGGTCGTCTACGACAGCGGCAACTACCCGGCGCTGGTCGACAAGGCTCTGGCATTGCTTGGCCCGCGACCTTCTGGCGAGCACGTCGGCATGGGGCTCAGCGTTTATGTCGAAGGCACTGGGGTCGGTCCGTACGAGGGCGCGCACGTGCAGGTGCTGGTCTCGGGCAAGGTGGTGGCGGCGACAGGGATTCCGAGCCAGGGCCAATCGCACGCGACGGTTTGGGCGCAGATTGTCGCCGATGAGCTGGGGGTTGACGTGGCGGACGTCGAGGTGACCAGCGGCGACACACGCCGTTTCCCGTGGGGGGTGGGCACCTTCGCCTCGCGCGGGGCGGTCACAGCAGGCAATGCGATGGGGGTGGCCGCGCGGATGGTCGCCGACAAGGCGAGGCGAATCGCCGGCGAGCACCTCGAGGCGGATCCCCAGGACATCGAGCTTGTCGATGGTCGCGTCCAGGTGAAGGGCTCACCCGGGCGTGGCATGCCGCTGGCGGCGGTCTCGGTGCTTGCCAACCCGGTCCGATATGCCTTTGGCGGCGGCACCGAGGCTGCGACCCAATTCACCGCGAGGCCACGGCCAGGCCCACCCCTGCGTGAGGGCGACCAGCCAGGACTTGAGGCGACCGGCTATTACAGTCCGCCCGGGTCGGCCTGGGCTTCGGGGTGCCACGCGGCCTATGTTCGTGTCGATCCCAAAACGTTCCGCCTGGAGATCCTCAAGTACGTGGTGGTCCACGACTGTGGGCGGGTGATCAATCCAATGGTGGTGGAAGGCCAGATCGAGGGCGGAGTGGCGCAGGGCATCGGCGGAGCGTTCTACGAGCGCCTCGCCTATGACGACGAAGGCCAGCTCCGCAACGCTTCCTTCATGGAGTTTCTGATGCCCTACGCAACGGAGATTCCGCCGATCGAGATCGACCACATCGAGACGCCGTCGCCCCTCAATCCGCTTGGAATAAAGGGGGCGGGGGAGGCCGGGGTGATTCCGGTTGGAGCAGTCATCGCTTCGGCAGTCGAAGAGGCTCTCGGCGTGCCGATCACGGAGATGCCTATATCGCCTCTTCGATTGTTTGAGCTGGCTAGGTCTCAGTCCTGACGACCGCGGCCACGATGTTTCCGCCCGGTGGGCCCTGGTGAGAGTTGCGCTCGCCTCCGCTCACGTAATTCGTTGTGCGGCCAGTCACCGACGCGATGAGCATCCCGCCCAGCGCTTTTCCGATCTGGTAGGCATCGGCGTCGTCAAGGAGAGTGATCCGCTGACCGCGTACCTGATCGCTGCCTGGAATCACGGACTTGGCGAAAACGTGGACGAGGCGCGAGAGGTCGCTTTCATCCGGCAACCCGCCGTTGAAGCGCAGCCCGGCGGTGCGGAGAGCGTTCCTGACTCCATCGGCGTCGATGAAGTCCTTGGTCACCGCATGGCCGATGCGCAGGGAGCTTCGCGAGCTCGACGAGTTACCGAAGAGAACCACCTCGCCATGGCGCTTTTCGCCGCCGGACGAGGTCATCGCAACCTCTGAGTACAGGTCCCAGTTACGGCGCACAACCTCATCCGACAGCTTCGCCTCCGGGACCTCACCCAGTGCCATCGCAACGCCGAGGGCGGCCGCGTCGTTCGCGTATACCCCTGCGCCTTCAGGACCAAATGTCAGGTCATGCGATACGACCGACTTTCCGCGTGACTCCGCGTCTTTGATGCTCGCCGTGGTCAGCCCGGGCACCTTGACCATCACCAGGTGGACGTCGTGGGGATCGGTAAGGCCTGCGTCCTCCATCGCGTGGCGAGTCGCCTCAGCCACCTTCCGGATCTGGCCCATCCTTCCGACCTCTTCCGGCGACATCGGGTCCGATCCAGCCCGGCCGACGACAAGCCTCGGGTCTTCACCCGCGTGGCCGTCAGCGTCAGCGGTTTCGATCCACTCTCTGGTGACCGCCACGATGTGCGGCGTGATCACACCCGGGCATCCGCCGGACAGCACGAAGATGACGTTTTTGGCCACGTCGTCGAGCGGGACGTCGAGAAACTTTGCAGTCCATTCGCGCAGCACCACGTCGGCCCATACGCGGCCCCAGTCGTCGTGGGCTCCGGTCCCTTCGGTCTTGCCCACCAAGGCGACAAGCGTGTCCGGCTTGATACTTCCGGATCCGGCCAGCTTCTGCAGTCCTGACGTGTCCGACGGCGAAGCCATGGGACACACGAACATCTCGACTCGCTGAGCTTTCATCACACCACCCCCTGCGAATTCTCAGGCAAGCGGGGGCGGTTGCTGGAATCCGAAGCCTGGAACGGCTTCCAGCTGCTGCGCGAGATCGAGCAGCGCCCACTCTTGACCAGAGCGTCCCACGAGCTGCACCCCAACCGGCAAACCATCGTGCAAGCCGGCGGGAACCGACACCGCGGGTGTATGCGCGAAGCTGACCGGCAGCACGAACTGGATGTAGCGCCCATACGGCCCGCTGAGAAACAGCGGCACCTCCTCGATCGGCATGGGAACGAGGCCGAGGGTCGGTGTGAGCAGAAAGTCGAACTCGGACAGCAAGGGCTTGACGACCACGCCGTATGCGGAGGCTGTCGCCTTTTCAAACGCCTGGAAGTAATCGAGCGCGCTCAGGGCCCGGCCTTGCTCGACGAGCTTGCGGATCCCCGGGGCGAACAGCTGGGGGTCCGCCGGGAAGGATGCCATGCTCGCCCGCCGCACGATTCCGTAGCCCGCTGCCACCGGCTCGGATTCCCATCCGATCCGCTCCACCCGGTGGCCCGCCGACTCAAGGGCGTCGCCGGCCCGCCTGCACGCGTCTGCGCACGCGGACTCCATGCCCAGGGCTGTCGTGTCCGCCAGGCCGATCCTGTAGGTGACCCTTTCGCGCGAAGTCTTGGGCGGCTGCGCGGACGCGAGCACCGAGTAGATAAGCCTGACGTCAGCGACATTCCGTCCGATCGGGCCGATCACGGAGAGGCCGGCGGGGTCTGCGATCTCGGTGGGAATCCGATCCGGCGATGGGCGCAGACCGACCACGCCGCAACACGAGGCCGGGATTCGAATCGAGCCCCCCATGTCGGTGCCCATCGAGAGTGTTGCCATGCCCGCGGCGACCGCCGCGGCGCTGCCGCCGCTCGAGCCCCCAGGAGTGATGCCGGAGCGCCATGGATTGTTGGTGGCCGGAAAGATCGCGTTGGTGGTTCCGACAGCTGCTGCCAGCTCAGGGAGATTGGTCTTGCCAAGCAAGGCTGCCCCGGCTGCTCGGACCCTCGCCACCGAGACGGTGTCCGCCTCAGGGACCCGGTCGCGCCAGACTGCGCTGCCATCGGTCCACGGCATTCCCGCCACAGGGAGGCTGTCCTTGACCGCAACTGTGTTTCCGGCCAGCGGGCCGGTTGCAGCGCGTGCGTCCCGGTCGACGTGAACATAGGCATGCAACAGGGGATCGAACCTATCGATCGCGTCGAGATGGGCACTCACAACTTCTTGCGGGCCGAGCTCGCCGGAGGTGACGCGACGCGCGATCTCATCCGCGGAGAGCCAGGCCGTGGGGCTCTGGATCAAGGGTTTTCTCGGCCGATCGCGACGTTGCGCAAGGGAATTGAGTCTAGGCGACCGAAGGAGTTCGGCGGGCGCCCTCCGTCGGTCCCGGTACCCTCACGCCGCCGCGAGATTGTGCTTGTCTGCACTTGCGGTTTTCACGCCGACCGCGAGCAGGTAGACGACCATCGAGATTTCCGCGATCGCGCACGGGATGACTATGAAGGTGTGGATCTTCTGGCTTAGGTCGGGGACCAGGAACGCCGCGAGCAGGTCCATCAGGTAGCAGACGCCGCCCACGATGAGCAGAACTCCGAGCCACTTGGGGAACAGCCCTGATGACTTGTAGGCGAGATAGCCCAAAGGCACCAGCCAAAGGCCGAAGAAGACCTGCGCTGAGAGAGTCCCGTAGTGCTGGATGTCGAGCAGGAGCAGCACCAGGACATTCGAACCTGCTGCGCCGAAGGCGGCAGCGTAGGCGCTGTCGGTGGCGACGCGCAAGCCCTCAAACAGGAAGACGGCGTTGAGGCTGATGATGCCTGACGCGAGTACGACGAGGACCAGCATCGCCCTCGCCATGCTCGTGTGCACGTGCCGGAGGAGGATGTAGAGGGTCATCGCGAGAAACACAAAAAACACTGCATCCACCAGGTGGGAGACGACTCCAAAGCGGACAAGCCCGGAGTTCGCGACAACGTTCCCGGTCGTGGCCGCGGCGTTGCCGGCAACGTACATCCTGGGGTCCACAAATCCTTCGGCAAAGCCGCCGAAGATGCCGACGAGGAGGTAAAGGACTCCGGCGATTCTGGCGAGGCGCTTGGGTGGGGTCACGGGGCTCTCCTTGAACGCATACTTACGATGTAAACTTATGGCGTAAGCTTATACGTACACCGTAAGCTTGTCAAGGAGACGATCCAGTATGGCTGCCCAAACCGATACGAGCGCCAAGCCTCGCGCCCCGTTGAGCCGGGAGCGAGTGATGCGCGCCGCCGTTGCTCTTGCAGACAAGGGCGGGATCGAGTCACTGACTATGCGCAGGCTCGGACAGGAGCTTCGGGTTGAAGCGATGTCGCTGTACAACCATGTCGCCAACAAGGAAGACATCGTCGACGGCATCGTCGATCTGGTTTTCGGCGAGATCGACGTTCCGTCCGACGGGGCTGGCTGGAAGACCGCCATGCGTCAGCGGGCAATCTCAGCCCGAGATGTTCTTCTTCGGCACCCGTGGGCCACAAGCCTGATGCAGTCGAGGACCAAACCCGGTCCGGCGACGCTGCGACACAACGATTCGGTTCTCGGAAGCCTTCGGGCTGCAGGCTTCACTGTCGAGATGGCAGCTCACGCGTTCTCGGTCATGGACGGCTACATCTACGGCTTCGCGCTGCAGCAGATGAACTTGCCGTCGCACTCCTCGGAGGAGGCCACGCAGCTGGCAGAGGGCATTCTCCGGAAGCTCCCCGCCAATGAGTACCCGCACCTCGCCGAGATGATCACCGAGCACGCCATGAACCCCGGCTACGACTACGCCGACGAGTTCGAGTTTGGGCTCGATCTCATCCTCGACGGCCTGGAAAGGGTCCGAGAGCCTGCCTGATCCTCCTCTCGGTTTTCGCGCTCAGCGCTTATGAGACCGAAATTGAGAGCACGGCGAGACTGATCCTGAGACTCGAACCCTCCGACACTGCGCGCCGTCACGCATGAAACGCGTGCGAATGAAACAAGGAGGAGTTACAGCGATGTCTTCGAACCCAAACGTTGACGGTGTCATTGGTTTTCGTTCGTATCCCGATGGAGCCGAAGGGGGGTGGCCCGAGCCGGACCCGGCAGCTGCTGTTTCGGCCGCGCAGCCGGAAACGGGCTACGCTCCGGCACCGGCGCCGTTCGCTCAGCCCGGGCCTGCCGAGCTGGCGCTGGCGGCAAGGCTGCCTTACCTGCAACCCCGCCAGGCGTGGGTCGCGCCGGAGTCGAGCGGGGCTTCGGATCGTCCACGTGCACGCCGCCAGTGGAAGGGTGCTGTTGCAGTGGGCGTCGTCGGCATCATCGGCGCCGGCACGCTCGGCTACTTTCTTTACGCGACCACCGGCCAGCGTGATGCAGCGCTGCGCGACGCAGCCTCCACACAGGCGACGCTGACCACTACCCAGGGCACTCTCGCGACGACCCGGCAGACCCTCGAGGCCCGCAACGAGACGGCGGCCTACACGAGGATGGTCGTCGTTGACAGCGGGCGAGTTCGCACGGACTACCAGAAGATCATCGCGTGCTCGTCGTTCGGCTCATGCCGTACGGCGGCGCAGTCAGCGCTCACCGATATGCAGGCGTTTCAGGCCGACCGGGCAGCCGCCGCCGCGCCGACGGCGCTGGCGAGCTCTGACGGAATGCTTCGGGATGCTCTCAGCGCGGCCATCGCAGCCGACCGGGAAATCATCTCGGGCATGGACAGCGGCAACGTCAACAAGTTCCTCGACGGTCTTCACAAGCTCAACGCCGCAATGCTCAGCATGGCCAAGGCCGAGGCGGCTCTCGGGGCTGAGCTCAAGTAGCGGATCGTGCGCCGAATCAATTTTGGTCTGACGGGATTCGCCGGCATCCGGCGCGGGAACGTGCTCCCACCGGATGCCGGTCCCCGGCAGCTCGACAGGGGCCGATCGAACTGGGCCGCCGTGATCGCCGTGGTGGTGATCGTCGTCATCGTGGCTGCGACTGCAGGCTTGATGCAGTCGCTGCGACTCGAGATCGCCTCGCAGGCGCGTGAAATCCAGGCTCTTCAGGGCAGGGTGGATGCCCTCAACAACAGGACTCAGCCCAAGCCGGACTGGACCGCGATCGCGGCATCAGTAGAGCCTTCAGTGCTCACCATCTCAACTGCCGATTCGTTGGGCTCCGGGTGGGTGGCCGGCTCGGACTCGTCCGGGTCGGATGTGATCACCAATCTGCACGTGGTCGCCGAGGCGTGGGACGCGGGGATCGCCACTGTCGACGTCGGGCTCGGCGATCGGACGATCAAAGGAACCATCACGCGCGTGGACGCCAACGACGACCTCGCCTTGATCCACATCGCCGTAACGCTTCCAGCTCTTCAGCGCGCAACGTTGCGGCCCCAGCTCGCTCAGAGCGTGATGGCCATCGGATCGCCGCTGGGACTTGACGGCAGCGTCTCGATAGGTGTGGTCTCAGGATTTCGGAGCGTCGAAGGCAGCGACTACATCCAGTTCTCGGCAGCCATCAGCCCTGGGAACAGCGGAGGCCCGGTCGTGGATTCGGAAGGCAGGGTGATCGCAGTCGCGACTGCCAAGTTCGTCGCACCGGGAGCGGAAGCGCTGTCGCTGGCCATACCGGTGCAGACCGTTTGCCGCTTGATTGCCTGTACGCCGGCCCAATACTGACCGACAAGCCGACCTCCTACAACTTCCGAGAGTTTGGGAAGGGTTAGGGTCGGAAGGTGGTTGTAGGCAGTTGATGGAACAGAAACCTGCAGACATACGTATCCCACCAAGCGGCAGCAAGGGTTCGAAGATGCCAGGTGGCGCTTTCCTGATGCGGCTGGCCAAGCCTTTGATCGACCGCCAGGTGGATGGTTTCAGGCGAGCATCAGGCCCGGAGCCCAAGTTGTTCATGGGCTTCCCCGTGCTCTTGTTGACCACGGTTGGAGCCAAGACCGGCAAGGAACACACTCATGTGCTTGGCGGCTTCCCAGATGGTCCCGACGCTTGGCTGGTGGTGGCGTCAAAAGGTGGGTCCGCCACGCACCCTGCCTGGTTCATCAACCTGGCCAAGAACCCCGACAAGGTCTGGATCCAGGTCGGCAACCGCAAGATGCGCGCAGCTGTCGAATCCCTGTCCGGCGCCGAGCGAGAGCAGGCCTACTCTCGAGTCGTTGCGGTGGCTCCGCGCTACGGCGACTACTTGAAGAAGACAGACAGGGAGATCCCGGTCCTCCGCGTCACGCCGGCGAGCTGACCTCCGGGAAGCCATGGCTGTGATTACAGAGGTTGGGCCTGCCGGCAAACTCGCACCAACCCAAGAGCCCGAGCTGTACGGGAATTTAGGATGACCAGCCTGCGTCAGCTGCGCGAGGCGACAGTCCTCGAGCATATGGAGGCCGAAAACGCGCACGACTTCGATCGCTGCATCGCGGCTTTCAGCCACCCCCGGTATGAGATCGTCGCCACCGGGGAGGTCTGGGACGGCCATTCTGGAGTCAACACCCTTCTGAATGACAACAAGAAGGGATTCTCCGACTTCAAGTTCCAACCCGAGGCGATGCATCATGCCGATGACGCCGTCATCGTCGAGGGCCGCTTTACAGGAACTCACGATGGCAACTGGCGAGGTCTTCCTGCAACAGGTCGCAAAGTGGATTTTCCCTTGATCATCGTCTTTCAATTCGAAGAGGAACGAATGGTCTGCGAGAGGACCTACTTCGACATCGGCACCCCGCTCAGACAACTGGGAGTCGCACGAGATCCCAATTCGAGAGGCGGAAAGATCGCGACTGCCTTGAATCACCCCGTGGTGGTAGGTAAAGCGCTGGTCGGCTCACTTCTCAATAGATAGGGACTCGTATTGGTCAAGATCGGCACCGAGATCGAAAGCCCGCAGACGGGCGAGAGGCTCATCTTCCGCTCTACAGCCGACTCCTCAAACGGGCAGCTCTTCCGGGCGGAATTGTTCGTGAAACCAGGGCCATATGTCGTGAGGGCGCACATCCATCCAAGCCAGGAGGAGAGTTTCGTAATCCTGGAGGGCGAGTACGGATACCGGATCGGAGACGCGACCGGCGTCGCGCGGCCTGGGGACACGCTGGTCTGTCCGGTCGGTGTCTCTCACAGCCAGTGGAACGCTGGCGACAGTGTGATGCACATCTACTACGAGCACCGGCCCGCATTGACGTCAGCCGAGATTTTCTTCGAGACCCAGTTCGGGCTCAGCCGCGAGGGCAAGCTGTCGTCCGAAGGCGAGATCAATTTGCTGCAAGGGGCAGTGCTGCTGCAGGAGGTTGGCGACTTCATCAGGCCCTCGAGTCCACCGATCATCGTCCAGAACGTATTGTTCCCCGTCCTGGCAGCGGTTGGTCGAATGCGTGGTTATCGAGCTCGCTATGAGAAATATGCCCTTCCCACCGAATGAGCCGGTCGGCTTTGTCCGCGGCGTAGGAAGCATCCGGCCGACATTGTGTTGTGTTAATCCCAGCTAATTGCAGGGCGCATCGCACGCACCGCTCACCTAGCATCGAGTCCAAATGGCTTCAGGTGTCGCGCTTACGCGCGGAATACGTTCAATCCGCCCATATGGTTGGAAACCATTCGCTGTGGTTGCTGTTGCGGCCGGCGTCTCAACCGTTGCGTTTGCTCTGGTCCTCGGCTATCAACTGGGCGGGGACCGCTTTGTCACCGCCGTTGACGACATCGGCGAGGCTGTAGCCGCACTCATCGCCGCCGGCGCTTGTGGCTGGACAGCGACACGATCGGAAGGGAAGTTCCGCCGCGGGTGGGCGCTATTGGCCGCGTCCGCGGGAGCATGGTGCATCGGGGAGGTCGTCTGGAGCGTGTACGAGGTTGGGCTTGGTGTTGCATCCCCCTTCCCATCGGTTGCCGACATCGGGTTCCTGGCAGCCGTACCGCTTTCGATCGCCGGCATCCTTTTCTTCTGGACCGCTCCCAGGGGGACTGCCGAGCGCTGGCGCCTGTGGCTGGACGGGCTCATGATCGCCCTCGCCCTCACGTTCACAGCGTGGTCTTTGGGGCTGCAGCAGATCGAGCTCAGCCAGGGAAGCTTTGGTGAGCGCGCGCTCGGGTTGGCATACCCGGTTGGTGACATCCTGATCGCGACGGTCCTCATCCTCGCTCTCCGCCGTGCGGCGCGCCTCCAGCACGGGCGCATGCTCCTTCTGCTCGGAGGCCTGGCGTCAAACGCGATTGCGGACAGCGTCTTCGCCTACATGACGGCAAGCGGCACCTATCCAACCCTCCTTGTCGACACGGGATGGGTGGTCGGGTATCTGATGATCGCTATTGCCGCCCTTTGGCCTGCCCGGCCGATTGATCGTGCTGCCGACAAGCGGCCGATCGATCTCTGGCAGTTCGCGCTGCCATGGGCGGCCGTGCTTACCGCCGCCGCCAGCGCGTTGGTGGTCGTGGTGCGCGGTCAGAGGACCGATCAATTTCAGGCTGCGCTCGCAGTGGCGATTGTCAGCTTGCTGCTCGTCAGCGAGGTCCTGATCCCATGGTTGGTCATGTGGAGGACCTCGCCAGACGCAGTGTGATGCACTCGCCGACGGGTGCGCGTACAGTCGATGTCGGGTCGCTCCACGGCTGCCCACGTGTGCCGCCATTCGTCAATCCCCCGCCGGGGTCGCCCATTGGGCGAGGAGGTTGCCTTGTACGGAACCGTAGCCAAGATGAAGCTGAAGCCGGGTGCCGAAGACAAGATGATGAAGGCGATGGAAGGACCGCAGGGTGGTCCTGAGGGCCACGTGGCGACCTACGTTTTCAAGTCTGACGCCGACCCGAACGTTCATTTCGTCGCCACCATCTTCGAGAGCAGCAGCGCGTACAAGAAGTTCGCTGACTCGCCCGAGCAGGACAAGCGGTTCCATCAGATGAGGGAGCTGCTGGCGGCTGACCCTGAATGGCACGATGGAGAGGTCATCTATCACGACACGAAAGTCGAAGCCGCCCGCTAGGCGAGCGCCAAAACGCAACCGGTAGCCAGGCTACCCAAGTAAGACTGATAGGCAGACCGGCGATATCGGCGTACTGTCAGTAGTGGCCCCGAGGGACACGTTCAAAGGAGTCGGAGTTGGTCGCAAGACCGGTTCCGAAGCCGGCGAGGCGATCCGTCGGGGTCACTGTTTTTCGATCTTCACCGACAGGCTGGCGTTTCCTCCCGTGAACCTGCCGACCCTTTGCTGAGAAGGAGAAAGGAGGCTAGCTATGGACGCCACCCGCGGTTCAGTCGCCCTCCTGGTCGATGATGAGCCGGTGTCCCGAAGAACCAACCAGGGACGCCTCGAAGACCAGGGTTATCTCGTCACAGTGGCCGAGAACGCATCCGAAGCGCTCAGTCGAGCCAGGCAGTCGGCACCGAAGGTCATCTTTGTCCACCTGGCGGCCGGCGGTCGCGGCAACATCTCATTGATTCAAGCGCTTAGGTCAGACGATGGGTGCAGGCACATCCCAGTTGTCGTTGTGACCAACCAGCGCGATGCCCGGGTGGAGAGGACAAAGCTGCATACGGTGCAGCGCCAGGCCTGGTAGGTCACACGAGGTCGCCGGCCAGCATCGGCAACCGCTCGATGTCGGATCCGTTTGAAGGACACGCGGTGTCATAGTGACAACGTGTCGAGCGAGGTCCCGCCTGCTGCTCCCGGACCTGGTGTTGCGACGGCGCTGCAGATACTCGCCACTGAGCATTGGAGCCTGCTCGCCACTCGTTCGCTGACCTTTACCGAATCGCTCAGCCGTGTGAGCATGTTCCTGGCCATCCTTTCGGGCGCAGTGATCGCGCTCGCACTGGTCGCGCAGGCCGATCAGTTCGGCCCTACGTTCATCTTGGTCGCCATACTCACCCTCTCTGTCGTCCTGTTCGCAGGAATCGCCACCATCGGTCGATTGATGAGCCTCAACCGCGACGACTTCCGATGGGTGATTGCAATGAACAGGCTGAGGCATGGGTACCTCGAGCTGCATCCGGAGCTGGAGCGGAATTTCATGACGAGCCAATACGACGATTTGCCTGGTGCCCTCCAGACACTTGGCATCGACGTGACAGCTGCTCGAGGACTCGGGTCGGTGTTACACGTCATTCAAACTTTGCCCGGGATGCTGTCAGTGATTGTCGCGGCGGTCGTTGGAGCCATCGGTGCCCTTGTCGCAAGCGCCTTCGCGGCTCCATCACTGGGGGTCGTACTGGCCGCTGCAGCGGCGTTCGTGCTCGCGGTTGTGTTGCTGGGAATCTGGGGCCGGTGGTCTTTCGGTCGAGATGACCCAAGCCTCGCGCCGCGGTTCCCGACCCCAAAAAGCTAGCAGCCCAGAACCTAGGCAGGGCCTCTACGCTTTGGGGGTCGTGTCGGAACGCCTCGCGGTCCGCCGCCGCGCTCACCGACCACCGTCTCGTCGTGCGGTCGCCGAGATCCCTGTGCGCGCGCTGCCTTTCCGGCTCACACGGTTCATCGGGCGGGAGCGAGAAATGGCGGAGCTGAGCAAGCTGCTCGGCGAACAACGGCTCATCACGCTCGTCGGTCCAGGCGGTGCGGGGAAGACCAGGCTCGCGCTGGCGCTGGCCGCCACGCTGCCGGAGATACATTTCGCCGACCTGGCTGCTGTGGCCTCGCCCGACCTCTGCATCCGGGCGCTCGGCGATGCACTCGGTGTGCGCCAGGAGGCTGGACGCCCTCTGGTCGAAACCATCGCTGCGCACCTGCGCCGGAAGCCGGCAGCAGTCCTGCTCGACAACTGCGAGCACGTCATCTCCGCAGCTGCCGACCTCGCGGCCCACCTGCTTCAGGCGTGTCCTGAGCTCACGATCCTTGCCACCAGCCGCATTCCCCTCGACCTCCCGGGCGAGCTCGTTTGGTCGGTTCCGCGCCTCAACGTACCGAGGCCCGATGCCGCCTCGGTAATGGAATCGGATGCGGGCCGGCTATTCCTCGACCGCGCCCGGTTGGTCAGCCGTGAGCTGCAGGTCGACCATCGGACCGCTCCCCAGATCGCGGCCATCTGCGCCGCCCTGGATGGGCTGCCGCTCGGGATCGAGCTCGCCGCAGGCCAGGCCGCAGGGCTCAGCCTGGAGGCGATCCGATCCGGGCTCAACGACCATTTGAGCCTGCTCAGCGTCGAGGCCCGAACCGAAGCGCGCCATCCGACTCTCCGCGCGGCAGTTGAGTGGAGCTACCAGCGGCTTACTCCATCCGACCAGGCGCTGTTCGACAGCCTGGCGATCTTTGCGGGAGGCTTCTCGGGTGAGGCGAGCGTCGCTGTGGCTGGGGCCACCGATGCTGCTCGGCGGCGCCTGGTCAAGAGCTCCCTCCTGACAACCGTAACTGGCAGCTACGCGGAATACCGGCTCCTCGAAACCCTGCGGGCGTTCGGTCGCGCCCGCCTTGAAGAAACCGGCCGGCTATCGGAGGTCGTAGCGAAATTTCTCGCTTACTACGCGGACCTGGCCGGGCGAGCCGAGTCAGGCCTCCGATCCCGCGAGCAGCGCGCCTGGCTCGACCGCCTGGAGGCGGAACGGCCCAACCTGCGCGAGGCGATTCGCCTCGGGTGCAGCCACAACCCCGTGCTCGCGCAACAGATCTTTGCCGGCACCACCAACTTCTGGAGCGTTCGCGGCTATCTGGAGGAAGGGTGCGAGCTCGCAGAAGCCGTCCTCAAGGCAGGAGGCCGGCATCCCGAGCCGCGAGCGTTGGTCGGCCTGGCCGAGCTGATGTACGACATCGATCTGGTCCGTGGGCAGGCGGCCGTCGAGGCGGCGGCGGCGTGGACTTCTGCATCAGACCTCGAGCTCGGCGTCCGCCTCGACATTCTTCGGGCCGCTCACGCACACGACAGCAAGCAGCCCGGGCGTGGTCGCGAAACGGCAGGGCGAGCGCTCGGGACCGCAATCGACCTTGGCCGCAAGGACCTGCAGGCGATTGCGGAAGGCTGGATCTGCAAGGCGGACATGGAGGAAGGTCGCCTTACAGACTCGCGTGCCGCCGGTGAGCGTGCGGCTGCGCTGGCGAAATCGCTTGGTGATCGCTACCTACAGGGTTTCGCGCTCGATCAGCTCGGACACCTGGCTCTCAAGGAGGGCGACCTCGAATCGGCCACCGCCCACCACCAGGCAAGCCTCAAGGCCTGGCAGGACATCGATGCACCGCCCGGCGTACAGCACGCGCTCATGAATCTCGCCCTGTTGGCCCTGGAAGGAGGCGATGGACGCGCCGCCCGCCGAACGTTCGAGCGCAGCTACGCGCTGGCCCAGAGCTCTGGTGACAGGCTCACTGTGATCTCGGCACTGCATGGCCTGGGCCAAGCGTCAGCGATGGCAGGTGATGCTGAGGAGACTGAGCTCCGGTTCAGCACCGCTCTCAAGCTTTCGCATGAGATTGGTTCCAGCCACTCGCTGGGCACGAGTCTGCGAGGCATGGCCCGCGCCGCCTTCATGCGGGGCCAGAAGGCTCGGGGCCTTCGGCTGGTGGCGGCTGCGACTGCGATGTTTCAAGGGCACGCAGGGCCGCTCGATCGTTATCCACGACAGCAGCTCGATGCCCAGGTCGCGTCAGCGCGCGCTGCGCTTGGGCCGCGGGCGGCCGACGCGGCCTGGCGCTCTGGATCGGCGATGGACGGAGAGGCGGCGGTCGCCTATGCCGTGCAGCTCGAGCAGCCGTCAGAGGGCGGTCCCGCCCTCAGTCCGCGGGAAAGCCAGATCGTGTCTCTTCTCACCCGCGGTCTCAGCAACAAGCAGATCGCCGCCGCCCTGGCGATCTCGGAGCGCACAGCTGAAGGGCATGTAGAGCGCACCCGCAACAAGCTTGGGCTTGCGAACCGTGCCCAGGTCGCCGCCTGGGGAGTCGAGCATCACCTGAGCTAGGGCTCGCAGCGACCAGGTACTTCTACGCTATCCGGCCCTGGCGGCCGCCACCAGCATCTGCGCATTAACCCTTGGAGGTGTCGAGATGTGGCGCGGATTAGTGGTCATGGCGGCGGCCGCCGGAATTGTCGGGGCGGCATGTGGCAGTTCGGTCGCGGCAGGCGATACAGTCAGGATTCCCGGCGCAAGTGGGACCCTCTGGGTCACCGAGCGCACGCCGGGGAGCAGTTCGGTAACCGCGTTCGATGCGGCGACTGGAGGGGTGCTGGGCACCACCGCGGTGGGTTCTAGGCCGATCGGCATCACCCACCCGAACGGCACGAGATACGTCTACAGCTCTGATGAGAGCGCGAACCAGCTGTCGGTGATCGATATGGACACGATCACTGTCGTCAAGACGATCCCGATGGGTCTCGGCCCTCACCACATGATGTCGAGTCCAAACGGCGACCGAATCTACGTCGGTGAGTTCGGGTCGAACTACGTGGGCGTCGTTGACACAGGTCTCAATGAGCGGGTCGCAGGCTACCTGGCGGACCCTGACACGACGGTGAGAACCCACGCGGTCTGGATAACACGGGATGGCAAAGACCTCTACGCCACCAACACTCACGTGGTCAGGAACACCGTCGGGAACATCGTCAAGTTCAACGCTCTCACCGGGGAGCGCCTCTGGAACTTCGCCGTCGGCAAGGACCCGAGTGAGATCCTCGTCACGCCGAACGGAAAGATCGGCTACGTCTCGATTCGGGGCGAGAACAAGATCGTTGTGCTGGACCTCACCGGCGAGCTCCCTGTGGTGATCGGTCAGGCCGAAGCGAATCAGCAACCGGACACGCTGTCGCTGAGCAACGACCAGAAGACCCTCGTGGTCGGGTTGCGGGCTCCCACCAGCGGGCCGGCTCGGATGGCGCTGATCGACACCGAGACCCTTACGACGAGCTACGTGCTCATGCCCGGACACACCATCACCGGGCACCAGTGGCTTTCGCGGAATTCGCGCTACACCTTTATCGCGGTTGAGAGCCCGGGCGCCATTGTCGTCATCAACAACAGCACCGCCAGCGTCGTCGCCGAGTATCCGTACCCGACCGGTGGTTCGCAACCGCACGGCGTGTTCTTCGAGCCCTCGGTGCACTCCGGCTAAAGCTGACGCTGATGGGGATGCGCGAGACTCTCGCGGATGCCCCGACCATCGATATTCGAGTTCGCGGGCGGCGAGCAGGCGTTCCTCGTGCTTGCCGCCGCCCACCGCGAACGCTGCCTGCAAGACCCGGGTTGGCGATATCATCCGATGAAGCCGGGGCCGATTGATGAACGCGCCCCGGCACTTTAGCTGCGTGGAGGGACGAGCTTTGAAAAGACGCGCATTGCTGTCGCTTTCTGTTCCCGTTCTGGCGATCGTCGCCTACACCGTGACGCCGGCCGCAGCTTCTCCCTCTGCCCAAGGGTCGCCTAGGACCCAGAGCGACTCCGCGTACGCCTCGAGCTTCGCCGCCAACAATGTGACCAACGTCTTCGCGACGAGCCAGAAGACGAGCTGCTACCGGCCGGAAGTCAACTACGCGGTGAACAACGGTCCAAACGACGGCTACGACGGCATGACCGCGTGTTCCGGGGCCAACACTGGCGAAAACTCAAGCGGTCCCTATCCGACTCAGGCCGGCAGCAATCCGGGCTTTGCGACAGGTCCTTCGGCCCTGGTGAAGAACCATTCAGAGTCAGACATCAGGGTCGATCCGACCCATCCGGCGCACCTGATCGGTTCGGTCAAGTGGTTTGTCAGCGCAGAGGGCTACAACCACTTGCTCGGTTTCTACGAGTCATTTGATGGCGGGTTGAGCTGGCCGGTCCAGGGCCACATCCCGGGGTACGAAGGGTGGACCGACAACACCGACCCCGTGGGAGCTTTCGATGGCTATGGGAACTTCTACGAGCTGATCCTTCCATATCAGTTCTTCTACACGGGCGGCGGGGGGCATTCTTACCAGACGAACCCGAACAAGGAGCCGAACCCGGCTGTTCCGGCGGAGGCGATATCGATTGCCGTCAGGCCCCACGGATCGACCGCAGCGACCCAGTGGCTCACCACCCACAACGGCGGCCCGGACTACGTGGCTCCGTACGCTGCCAAGGGTCAGGAGCCTGACAAGCAGTGGATAACCATCGACACCAACCCCACCAGCCCCTTCTACAACACGATCTACGCGATGTGGGCTGTCTTCGACGGCATCAACAGCAAGCCCTTCGTGTCCATCGCTCACGCGAATCCGAACGGGACGCACACGGACTGGTCGGCGCCTCAGCTCCTGCCGACTGTCAACAACACGGCGAGCGACACCTATCTGTTGCCCCACGTTGCACCTGACGGGACCGTCTACACGTCGGTCACCAACTTCCCCGCCAAGCACGGCTACTGCTGCATCACCGTGTACACCGACAAGTCGAACGACGGCGGCAAGACATGGCAGGCCCTCTCCGTGGCCGTCTCGCAGATCTCGGTGCCCGCCTTCGTGGGCGGCTATGCGAACACGACATTCACCGACGGCATCGACAACACCTTTACTGTCGGGCCCGTCAAGGTGAATGGGAATTACCCCCTGTATATCGCTTACAACGAACGTAAGACGACTGTCTCGAACGTGCTTCTCACCGCGTCGTTTGATGGCGGGATGACCTGGTCGACCCCGATTCAGGTCAACGACAACCAGTCACCTGTCGACGAGTTTCAACCAAACCTCGCAGCGGCGGCCAACGGAACCGTCGCCGTCAACTTCTACGACCGGCGGCTCGCCTGTCCGGCAGCCGAAACTGCTGAAGCTGTTGCGGCCGGCCTGGCGCTCGACCGGGTGAACCCCAACTTCCCGGGCACACCGCCATACGGCGCCGCCAACTACTGCATCAACACGAGCATCCAGTTCTACAAGCCGGGCCTGGCACCCATCGGGCACAACATCCGAATCAGCCAGCACACCTGGGATCCGCAGCTCAACGCGCCATTCCGCTTCTGCTCGTGCGATCCCACCGCCGTATTCATCGGCGACTATTTCGGCATCACGTTCAGTGGCACGACAAGCGTTACGACGTCAGTCAGCACTTTCGACGATGGGACCAACGCGGCTCACTACCAGCAACAGGTAGTCGCCACCCTCGCAATTCCATAAGCCGATCAACCGGCGACCGGGGAGCTCGGATTCCCCGGTCGCCTCTTTACAGCTGCCGTGGCTTTGCCTCAGGCGATAGTGCTCTGAAGCGGCGCCTTCCGCCACACCGGAAAGCTGCCCGCCAAAGCGATCACAGCGCCCAACCCGGTCAGGTAGATACCGAGCCCGAGACCGGCAGTGGCCCCGGCTGCCTGCAGCTGGACCACTCCGAGCGAGAGGTTTGTGGCGACGAAGATCACGATGCCTAGCTGCGCCATCGCCAGCAGCGTCAACGTGAGACCCAGAACCGCTCCGCGCGTTCGCCTGAGGATGACGAACCCGCCGATGACAGCGGCGATCAAAGCCAGCAGGTCAACGAGCATCGCATAGTGACCGTCGATTCCAGCCTTCGTGAACGTGGTCCCCGAGGCAGGATCGGTCGCCTCGATCCATGGCAGAAAGCTACCGGCTATCGCACAGGAACAACCGACAAGAGTGACGATGCCCGCCAGCCTCTCGACTACCACATCGCGTTGCTGCTGGCGTAAGTTCATTTGACGAACCCCTTTCCTGCGCTGAGACGGAGCAACAACATGGTGAATCCAATCGACTCGAACGACACTATGCGGGGCAAGGTCGCGATGGTTACCGGCGCGAACTCCGGCATGGGGAAGGAGATCTCGCTCGCCCTGGCTGGTAAGGGAGCAACCGTGGTGATGGTTTGCCGGGATCCTGACAAAGGCGAGAGCGCACGAGCCGATGTGCAGCAAAACACCGGGAATGGCGCAGTCGAGCTCCTGGTCGCCGATCTCTCGTCGCAACAATCGATTCGAAACCTGGTCCGCGAATTCGCAGCCCACCACGACAAGCTCAACGTGCTCGTCAACAACGCCGGGGTCCTGCTGCCCAAGCGCACGGAGACTGTCGACGGGGTTGAGACAGTCTTCGCCACCAACCACCTTGGTCCGTTCCTCTTGACCAACCTGTTGCTACCGATGCTGACTGCAGGCGCTCCCGCGCGAGTCGTGACCGTTTCGTCAAGCGTGGAAGGAATGGGCAAGATCGACTTCGACGATTTGCAGAGCGCAAAGAGCTACGACGTAAGCGGCTCGTATAACGCCTCGAAGCTAGCCAACCTCCTGTTCACTTACGAGCTGTCGCGCCGGCTGAAAGGGACGGGCATTACCGCTAACGCTGTCGAGCCGGGTTTCGTGAAGACGAATCTGAAAGTACCTTTTCCATTCAGCCTCTTCTCCTTCATGAGAGGCTCGGCCGTTGATGGGGCCCGTCCGACTGTGTTCCTGGCTTCGTCGCCTGAAGTCGAAGGTGTCAGCGGAAAGTACTTCAGCCACAAAGGCGTCGCCACCAAGTCGTCAAAAACGAGTAACGACGAGGACGTCGCGCGCCGGCTCTGGGAGACTAGCGCCAAGCTCACCCACCTCGACCCAACCCAGGCTCGACAGGCGTAAGCCTACGGCTCACGTTGTCCTCGTCGGCGACGTGCTTCGGCTCCGCGGAGATCTTCGACGAGCTGGCTCCAGACGTAATCGTCTTCTTCGGCGGCATGCTGGCCGGAATCCTATCCAACCGATGAGCCGGACCATGCATTTTGGCCTGAGACGAATTTCGGAACGCGATTGAGACTGACACTGATACCCGCTTCGATCGATAGTGCTGGCGCAGGCAGCCTTTCGGCAGCCGTTTGTGAGGGCAGGTACGTGCGACTCGTCTCCCGCGTCAGCAGGTGACCGACAGCAAACCTGGAAGGGGCCCGCGGCCGAGATACGACGCGGCCGGAATCGAAACGATCCAGCGCGAGTGGGGGCCCTGGTGCTTGGCTCTCGTACCTGCCGGCTACGACGCGCACGCCGCCGTGGCCCAGGTGATCGACAGCCTGCAGCTGGGGATCCCTGCCGATGTGGTGGCCGCCATGCTGCGGATTCGGTATGGCGTCCAGCTCGCCTGGGACCAGGGGCGCCTGGCCGCTGAGCAGGCCTACTGCGAGAGCGTGCGAAAGGACGTCGCGAGCCTCCTCTCCAGAAGGGTGATATCCGCGCCGGCGGCGTCTGGGCTGGATCGCGAATTCGAGGCGCGTCTTGCTGCCCTCAGCGCACCGGGAGAGCGCGTCATCCAACCTGCGGCCGCGACCCCCTCTTCGGCCGTGGTGGCCGAAACTCACCAGTCGGTTGGTCCCGCCCCCGGGTGGGTTGCACCGAATCCTGTAGCCCTCTCACCCAGCGCTCCGCCCATATCTCTTCGGGACCTTTTCGCCGAGCACTCGGTACTCATCCTCGCTTCCTTTGGCGCGTTCCTGCTCGTGGTGGCCACCGTCTTATTCGAGCTGTACGGGACGGTGGGACTCGGCGGAGAGGTGCGGTTGGGAGCCGTCGTCGTGCTCAATCTGGTCTTCGCCATCGCGGGCTACCTGGCGAACGGACGAGAGCGGCTGCGGTCGGTTGGCAGCATCTACATCGCGCTCGCGGCAGTGCTCCTGCCCCTTGTCGGACTGGCGGCGTGGACGTTCCTCGAGCTCGGAGCGCAAGGGATCACTGTCAACCAGGCGCTCTCGGTAGCGGGCGCAGCCTGCGCGTTGGTCTACGGGTTCCTCGCCCTGAGGCTGGGCATTCGTGCTTACGGCGAGATGGCAGGCGTGGCTGTCCTCGCTGCGTCGTGGGGAATTTCGGGCGCTGTCCTGGGCCACGATTGGCGTTCAATCGGGCTCGCCCTCACACCACTCGTATTCGCCGCAGTCGAGCGGCTGCTGCCCGACCGCGTTTTCTCTCACTTCCAGCTGTACGCCCACGCCGCCGTTCTGGCGGCGGTCGCCGCGGCCTTGCGCGTGGATCCCGACACCTGGGTTTGGACGGCGACGCTTGCCACTGTGGGAGTGGCCTATCTCGCCTGGCAGGTTTTGGCAGCCCATCCCAGCCGCGCGTGGGCGGGCGAGGCGGCGCTGATCCTGGCCGCAACTGCCGCCATCGGTCCGCTCGGCTTCAGCTCGAATCATTTCGTATGGCCGATGCTCGTCGCGATTCCCCTCGTCGTCCTGGCACGTGTGCCGGGCTCGCTGGGGGTCGTCGGACGGCTGTACGGCGCGCACCCGGCGCACATTCACCTGGCGGTTTTGGCTGGGGTTGCGCTGGCTGTCGCCGAACACGTGATGGGGGAGAGGTGGCCGCTCGCGATAGCGCTGTGGATCGCGGCCGCCATCTATCTCGCTGACTTCTGGCTGGGCAGAACGGCGAACACCGGCTTTGCCCTGCGCGCGGCTCTCCCCGCAGCTCTCGCCGTCACCGGCCATGCACTGGACCTCGGCCCGTCGGGAGCGACTCTGACTGCGGTGGCGCTCCTCGTCTATGCCGCCATCTCCGCGTCAGGCCCTGCGTTCAAGGTTCTGACCCGCGAAGCCTCCGTCTTCTTCTATGCAGTCCTCGCCCTGGTCGCTGTTCAGCTCCTGGGGGCTTCGATTGGCGCCGGCCATTGGGAAATCCCCGCCGCCCTGGTGGTTTCGGCGGCTGCGTTTGCGGCCGCTAGCGAGCTCGGTGCGGTCAGGTTGAGCGCCTATGCGGCGCGTGGCCTGTTCACCCTCGCATGGTTCGCAGGCGTGGACGCACTGAACGCTCAGGGTTGGCGTGGTCCGTTTGACGCCCTGCTCGCGCTGGTGTACGTCGCAGCCGGCAGGCTGCGCGCCCTTGCCGCACATTCTGTCGCCACAGCGGGCCGGCGCTGGTTCGTCCACGCTACCGCGCTCGTAGCTCTTGTCCTCTGCTTCACAGGGCCCGACGACCTGCTTTGGTGGCGCCTTGCGGCAGCGACCGGCGCCCTGGCCCTCGCTTACTGGTGGCTGGCCGTCACGCGCGCGGAGGAAGAGATGCCTTGGCTCGCATGGGCCGCGCTCGGTTCAGCGGGTGGCAGCCTCGCGATGGCCTGGGTCCCCGAAGTTTGGCAGGGCACGGCAATAGTTGGCGCCGCAGTTGTGCTGACGGCCGCCTGGGCAGCAGCACGACGACTCATCGACAGGCCAAAGCTGGAAAGCAGCGCGCTCCCTGTGTTGGGCCTCATGGCGGCGACCGGCGCTTTCCTCACGCTGAGGGAGGAACCTCCCCAGTGGTCGCAGGCGATCGCAGTCCTGCTTGCCGGCGGATTCCTTCTGACGTGGTCGCGATTGCTGACGACACCCGGCACCCTGATCCAGGGCCTGCGCGCAGGGGCCGCGGCGCTGGGAGCTACCGGACTGTTGCTGGGCGCCGGAGTGCTGCACCTCAACGCCGGCTATGCAGGAATGCTCGCCATCGCGATCGGCGCACTCCACGCCGAGTGGACAGTGCGAGCCAAGGGCGAGATCGAGAGGTCGTACGCAGTGGCGGCGCTGCTCGTGATGGCGCCGGTCATCTACTTCTGGCCGTACGAACAGACCCCAACGGTGCTGATCGCCGTCGAGCTGGTAGCGCTGGCTGTGATTTCCGTTCAGGCCGGCGCTCGGCGTGACCAATGGTTCTTGGCCTACCCGGCAACGCTGATGTGCGCGGCCGCGCTTCACGTCACCTTCATAGCTCTCGGGCCTGTCGCGGATGGCCCGCGCGAGAGGATCGCATTCGCGGTGCTCGCCTGGATCATTGGGTTCGCAGGTCTCGCGGTCCGCGCGACACTTGGCCGGCGCTGGGCGTTGAGCACAGAGCTCGGCGCGGCCACGATCGCCGCCGGCGCGCTCACAGCCATGGCCATAAGCGCCGAGGCTGACCCGGCCGGCATCGCGCTGCTCGCATACGCAGTGGTGATTTACACAGCAGGCCTTCAGGAGCGCGAAAGGCTTGTATTGCCAGTTGCGGTGGTCGCGGCGCTGGTTGGCATTTTCACCCTGCTGCACGCGCGGGGCGCCGACACCATCCTGTATGCGGCGGGACTTGGTTTGCTGGGCCTGGTGGTATGGGTCGCCGGCTGGGTGACCACGGCCTGGCTCGGAAAGCATGCAGTCGTCGACATGCACCGCTACCTGGGCCTTGGATTGCTGGTGGTGGCGTCCCTGGCAGGATTCGCGTTCCCCGACCGAACAGGCCCTGCGAGCGCGGGCGCGGAGCTGGCGGCAATCGCCCTGCTCATCACTGGCGGCGTCCTCTGGCTCGACGCCACAGCGTATGGGTTCCTACCCAACTATTACCTCGCGCTCGTCAGCGCTACAGCTGCCGGCTACTTCGTCGCTCGCTATGTCGGCTTCGAGTCATGGGAGCTGGTTCCGCCGGGCATTGGCGTGATCGCCTGTGGGATTCGATTGCGCCACGAGGAAGGCTTTCACGTCGACCCCGTTTACCGTCAGCTGATAGTTGGCACAGGGCTGGCGTTGGTGATGGGGTGGGCGGCAGTCTTCACTGTTACGGGTGATCCCCTGTGGCTCGTCGCGCTGCTCATCGAAGGAGCGTTGACGGTTGGCGCGGGAATCGTTTTGCGAAGCCGGGTGCTGCTTGCGGGTGGCGGGATCGCCCTGGCATTGGTTTCCCTTAGAGCGCTCCTCACTGTCGCGCAAGCCGGCTACCTGTTCGCAGCGTTCGGGGCTGTGGCGCTCGTGCTGCTGGCGGTGGCCACCGTGCTTGCCTTGAGTCGCGAACGGACGCTGGCGGGCGCGCGGGGAATGCGCGAACAGCTGGCGCATTGGGACTAACCGTTTCCTCTCGTGGCAACGAAATCAGCAATGTTGCTGGCTTTGTTACGAGGAATCGGCAATCGTGTGCTTGTCGAGCGGAAGGGGTGCCGTCGCAAGACCGCTTGTTTCGCTCGACGTTTTTTTGGCCTCAGGCGGCCCGAGGTTCAGGCTCGCTCCCACGCATGCGCACTTGCTTCCGCGCCGTGCGTTTGAGGAAGGCGAGCACTGCCGCCTCGTCGGCCCTCAGCCTTCGGCCTACCACTGCTCCCTCCAACGCGAGTGCGCTGTCAAGCGAACCATCCAGGTACGTGTCGATCACGGCGGGGTGCACGTAGGCTCGCCGGCAGACTGCCCTGGTGTGGCCGAGCTTTTTGGCGACGCTGTCGATGGCCGCGACGACATTGCGCTTGGCCTCGGTCTCTGACTCGAATCGAGCCAGGTCGCGCAGCGCGCATGCGGCGAGCACGGTCCCAGCCCAGGTCCGAAAGTCCTTGGCGGTGAAGTCCTCGCCCGTCGTTTCGCGGAGATAGCCATTGACGTCGTCCGAAGTCACTGTCCCTCGCTCACCGTTTTCGGCGACGTACTGGAAGAGCATCTGGCCCGGCAGCTCCTCGCATCGTTTGACGACGTTCGCCACACGCCGATCGGTGACGGCGAGCGCGTGGTCGCGGCCGCTCTTGCCTCGAAACAGGAATCGCACAGTCGGGCCTTTCACGCTGACGTGGCGATCGCGCAGGGTCGTCAAGCCGAACGATCCGTTGTCGCGCGCGTACTCCTCGTTGCCGACACGGGCGAATGTCGTCTCCAGAAGCTTCACGATGGTGGCGATCACTTTCTCTCTCGGCAGGCCCTTCCGCCGCAGATCGCGTGCCACTCTGGACCTGATTCGCGGCAGCGTCCGGGCGAAGCCCACCAGCTTTGCGTACTTGTCTGCATCGCGCGTCTCGCGCCACCTGGGGTGGTAGAGGAACTGCTTGCGGCCACGTTCGTCTCGTCCGGTGGCCTGAAGGTGTCCTCTGGGCCTGGTGCAAATCCAGACGTCCTTCCACGCAGGGGGGATGACGAGCGACCTGATCCGATCGAGCAACGCGGGATCGCGTATCTTGCCGCCTTCTGCGTCGAAGTACAGAAAGCCCCGGCCTCTGCGCTCACGCCGGATGCCAGGCTCCGCATCCGAGGTGTAAGCGAGCCCCGCTCCTTGAGCGGCTTCCGAGACAGTCATCACTGCGGAAACGCCCTTGAAAGGCTCGCTAACCGAGCCATTGACAGCCATAATTCAACACGTGTAGAATTCAACCAACGTTGAATTGGTGGAGGAGGGCTCTATGGCACAGACTGGCGCGTTGAAGCGAGAAGTAACCGTCAAGCGCTCTGGCCCAGGGATGGCGAGGCTGGGGCGGCCGGTGGTCGGGGGCCTGTTGCTTCTTTTCTCATTGATCGCATTGATCGGATCCGCGATCCGGGACCCGCATCCGCACGACATCCCCGTCGGCCTGGTTGGGCCGCCGGCCGCGGTGCAGCAAATGTCAGCTGCCTTTGGCTCCGCTGCTCCTGGCGCTTTTCAGCTCACGTCCTATGCATCGGAGGCAGAAGCGCGAGCAGCCCTCGACTCACGGACCGTAGATGGGTTCCTGGTCATCGGCCCAAGCCCTCGGTTGGTGGTCGCCGGCGCTGCTGGTGACGCTGCCACCGGAGTGATGACAGCCGCATTCACCAACGCATTCAAGGCACAGGGCGCGACGTTGACGGTCGAGACTGTGCATCCGTTTACGACTGGCGACGCCCATGGACTGATCCTCTTCTTTGTGGTGGTGGCGGTGATCGTCAGCGCGCTGGTCAGCCAGGCTCTCGTCTTCGCCATCGCAAACGACGCCGGCTTCGGAGAGCGCATCGTCGTAGTTATCGCTTTCAGCGTTTTGGCAGGCCTCGTTGGAATGGGCACTGCGACATGGCTCGCCGGCGACTACGGTTCGGGGTTCTGGACCGCTGTCGGTTTGGTCGCGCTCGCGGCCGCAGCCGTGAGTGCCGTGGTGGCTGGATTGGCCCGGCTCTTGGGCCCTCCCGGGCTTGCGCTTGCAGGCCTGGTCGTGATCCTTCTCGACCTGGTGTCCTCGGGCGGTCCTGTCGGCAGCCAGCTGCTGCCCGACTTCTACCGCTGGCTTGCGCCCTGGATGCCGGCTGGTCAGCTCTACAGCTCGTTGCGCGGCGCCCTTTACTTCGATGGTGCCGCTCTCGGAACCCCGTTGGCAGTCCTGGCTGCCTGGCTGGTCGGTGGCCTCGTCCTGATGTGGCTCGGGGAAGTCGCGAACGCGCGCAGGCGCACGGGCGCCGCGGTCGTCGCGCCGGCGGTTTAACCCGGCGCCGATGCCACGTACAGGTAGAAGGCCGGGAGCGGGCGGCACGCGGGAAAAGATCCTGGCCGCCGCGCGCTCCCATTTCAGCGAGGTCGGATACGAGGGCGGGACCGTCCGCGGAATTGCAGGGGCGGCCGGGGTCGACCCTGCCCTGGTGCTGCACTACTTTGGATCGAAAGAAGGCGTCTTTCGTGCCGCCATGGACTTTCCGATCGATCCTGCCGAGTTCATTCCAGTTCTCCTCGCGCCAGGCCTCGACGGGTTGGGTGAGCGACTCACACGCTTTTTCCTCGACACGTGGGACTCACCTGCCGGCCAGCCCCTGCTCGGCCTCATACGCTCGGTGGTTGGCAGCGAAAGCGCCGCCGCGCTGATGCGCGAGTTCATCAGCCGTGAGGTTCTGGGGCGTTTGGCCAAAGCCCTTGAGGTTGACCAGCCAAAGTTGCGGGCGAGCCTTGCGGCAAGCTCGCTCATCGGGCTCGCGATGGTGCGCCATGTCATCAAGCTGGAACCCCTGGCCTCGGCGCCTGCGGACCAGGTGGCGACGTGGGTGGGACCGGCTGTTCAGCGTTACCTCACGGGGTCCGATATCACTGCCGCCCGGCGGAAGGCCGGCAAGCAACGCGCCGCGGGCTAACTCTTGTAGGCGGAGGGTGCTCCTGGCGGCAAATAGGGGGTCGGGTCGATTGGCTGCTGCTTGATCCGCAGCTCGAAGTGGAGGTGGGGTCCCGTCGAGTTTCCGGTCGATCCCTCCAGCCCGACAGTCTGGCCCTGGTTGACCATCTGTCCGACCTTGACAAGAGTTGTCGAAAGGTGGCCGTAAAGAGTGTCCAGGCCGCCTGAGTGGGCGATGACGACGTACCTGCCGTAGCCGCTGCTGGAGCTGCCGACCAGCGCCACCACACCGTCGTCGGCTGCATAGACTGGCGAGCCGAACGGCTCGACCAGGTCGATCCCGGTGTGGAAGTGAGCGTACCCACCATATGGCGGCTCCAGGACAAGGTGGCTGGGGCCAAATGGCTGGGAGATCACCGCCTTTGGCTCGGGCCAGATGAAGCGGTATTTTGTCGAATGGCCGGCGCTGGTGGGAATCTGACCCACGTTGTTGGATTGACTCCACAGCTGCACCTGCGTCCAGACCGACTGCATCGCTGCCGCGATGATCGCGTCCTGCTGCTGCTGCAGCATGTCGGCGACTTGCTGTGCCAACTTCGACGATTGGTTCTTGAGTAAGTAGAGCTCTGTCTGAGTCTCTGCGATCTTGACCTGGAGCTCTGCCATCGACTTCTGTTGCTGCTTCTGCAGGCGTCGCAGCTCAGTCAGCTCCGAGGCGAGATGTGCGCGCTGCTTGACCTGCTCATCGCGCGCCGCCTGCTCCTTCTCGCGTTCTGCCTCAAGGTCGACAAGGTCTTTGGCAAGCGAAGCCTTGATCTCGGCCGCGCGCGAGCCGGCGACGTTGAGGTCGGCGATGCGGGTCAGCAGGTCGCTCAGGCTTTCGGCTTCGCCGAGGATCACCAGCACCGACGTCGGCGAGACGTAGATCGCTCTTGCGAGCTGGCCAAGCTGCGCGCGCTCCGAATCAATTCGGTCGGCCAGCATCGCCTCGCGCTGCAAGGCGATTTCGATGAGCACGTTAAGGTCGTCGATCTTCTGCTGGACGTCAACGATCTTGCCCTGGACCTCGCGCTGCTGTGCGGCGTTGTTTTGCAGCGATTGCTTCAGCTGCTGCTGCGCGGCAAGAGCGTCGGCAAGGTTGCTGCCCAGCTGCGCGCGGATCTGGTCGATCACCGCCTTCTGCTCCGCCGGGTCGGTCGGACTCGCGTTCGCGCTCGCTCCGCCTGGGCCTGCCCCGAGCACGACGAATGCGACCAAGAGGGCGACCAGTGCGCCTCTCACGACTCGAGATGTCTCCGCACGCTGACCAGCGATGACCCCGAGCCAAGGCCGACGCCTGTCGCAAACACAATTGCGGCTGCGAGGGCAGCGACGGTTACGGTGACGCCGGGCGCGAACTGTACGAATGTGCCCGCCCCTGCGGCGATCCCAGCGACAGTAAGTCCGAAAGTCACCAGGCCTGCCGCCGTGCCGGCGAGCGCTCCGGTGATTGCACCTTCGACGACGAACGGCCCGCGCACCATCCAGCGCGGCGCGCCCACCAGCTGCATGATCGTGACCTCGTCGCGCCGGGAATGGATCGCCGCCCTGACGCTGTTGATCGTCACCGCCACAGCCACGAAACCGAGCATCGCCAGGAAAATCAAACCGCCCACAGCGACGCCGACAACGACCGCCTGGATGCGCTGGTAAGCACCTCGGTCGTACGACGTCGGATAGACAGGGTCAACCGCGACGTCGTTTCGGGCGAGCTTGTCGATCGCCGCCACGTCGTCGATGTTCTTCACCTGCACATCGAGGCTGGCCGGGAACGGGTTGCTGTCGCTGGCATCGGCCAGCTGGGGCAGCCCTGGCATGCGCTGAGCCTTCGCGAGCGCTTGAGCTCTTGTCGTGTACGTGACGCTGGCGACCCGGCTGTCGTGCGCGAGCTCATACCACAGGGAGTTGACGTCGAGGTCGGCGGCGTTGTCGCGTATGTAGATATGCACCAGTGACGCCTGGCCCGCTTCGACCTGCTCCAGGTTGTAGAGCGCGAAGCCACCCAGGCCTGCCATGCCCGACATCAGCAGAAGCAGCGCCATCGAGCCCAGAGCAGGAGCGATGCTGCTGAGGTTGCGGAACCAGTTCCTCGCCGCGCCGAGAAACATGTAACGGAAGACGTTCGTCGTCACAACGCGCAGCGTGCTGCGTGTGGGGAAGCGCCCTTTCACGATGATGCCAGCCATGCCATTCTCCCGATTGCTCCCGCCGGCTGGTCGCGTACCAATCGGCCTTGCACCAGGGTGAGAATTCGACGTTGAAGTCGCGTCACTATCTCGACGTTGTGGGTGGCGACGAGGACTGTCGTGCCGTAAGCGGCGATGTTCTCCAGCAGATCCATGACCTGCCAGGCGGTTTCGAGGTCGAGGTTGCCTGTCGGCTCGTCGGCGATGAGGACATGCGGTTGCCCGACCATCGCGCGGGCCACAGCGACGCGCTGCTGCTGCCCGCCCGAAAGCTGCAGCGGAAATGCGTCACCGCGATCGCCCAGGCCGACCGCTTCCAGCGCGTCAAGCGAGCGGTCCTTGGCTTCCGTGTCCGAGATTCGCAGATCGCCAACCTGTAGCGCGAAGGCGACGTTCTCGATCGCCGTCAGCCGGGGAAGGAGCTTGTAGTCCTGGAAGACGACTCCGACGCGCCGGCGCAGCTCGGCCACACGTGAAGCCTTCAGCGAGTGGGCGGGCATGCCATCCACCCAAACCTGCCCTTTGCTTGGGCGAATCTCGCGGTTGATCAGCTTCAGCAGCGTGGTCTTGCCGGCCCCGCTGGGGCCGACAAGAAACGTGAGCTGACCTGGCTCCAGCGCGAAGTCAACGCTGTCGAGCGCAAGGCGTGAGCCGTACGCTCGAGTCACACCTGTGAACTCGACAATTGGGCGCAATACGTAAGGTGTAACGGCAAATCCGCAGGTTCCCTGACGTTTAGCCGTTAAGCCATGTAAGTTCTCGCAGACAACTCAACGGCGCGCAGGTTCAGAGCCCGCTGTCGGATGGCGTCAAGTACGGTGCTGACGCCAATGCAAAGACGAGCTCAGGCCGGCAAAACCAGCTCCGTGCCTGCAGATCTGACGTCGATCTCGAGCCGCAAGCCTTCGATCGGCGGCAGCGATGGGAACCAGTGGATGCCGTGGACCGCGGCCGGCCCGAGGCGGCGCAACACGTTCTCGACCAGCAGGCTCTGGACCTCATCGACTCCATAGAGCTGGATCGCCGTCGCGTCCTCCCAGGACACGTCGAGCTCTGTCATTCGAGACGACAACACACGCATCATCGAGTCGAGCATGAATTTCACGTCGCCGGGCTTTTCTTCAGGCACCCCCGACATCACGAACGCCGGCTTGCCGCGACCGCCCTCCACGGTGTAGGACACCGCGTAAACGCTCGGCTCAGAAACGCCGCCGGCGGCCGCTGCCACATTGGTTCGGGCTGCGGGCAACAGCCCCTCGACGACGAGGCCGATCGACCGGAGGCCTTCGACGTAGCCGCGGTTGAATACCTCGAAACCTTCGGTGGTGAATGGTTCGGGGACCCTCAGCTCGAAACCGGCGATCGCCTGGACCGGCCGGTCAACCTCAGCCAGGTGGCGGGCCGCCGCTTCCAATCCGTTACTCAACGCGACTGGGCGGTCAAACGTCGCGTGCACCATGTCGAATCCGGGATCTGCCACGGCGCCGCCCGAGAATGGCCTGCCCTGCGCGCCAAGAAAGCGGTAATTGCCGCTAGGGTTGTGGTTCGGCATCTGCAAATCTCCTCAGTACTGACGCGTCACCGGCGCTCGAATGCCAGGCGCACGCCAAGGCCGACCATGACGGTCCCGGTCACGCGCTCGAGGCCTTTGCGCATTCGAACGCCCGTGCGGCTTGCCCCTGCGCGACTCACGACATAGCCATACATACAAAGCCAGGCGACGACGAGCGCGTCGTAGCAGACGACCATCGCAATCAGGCGGACGATCGAGTCATGCGGCTCGATGAATTGAGGCATCACCGTCACGAAGATGGCGCCGGCCTTCGGGTTCAGCAGGTTGTTCAGCAGCCCTTGCACGAACGCCGTCGGCGGGTTGAGCACCCTCGCTGTTGCCAAAGCGGGGACGTTGGCGACGTTAGCCGTCGTGCGAAAGCTGCCGATCAGGGTGCGCAGCCCCAGGTAGACGAGATACGCAGCGCCTGCGTACTTGAAAACCGTGAAGGCAAGGTCCGAGCTCTGCAGAAGCACGGCAACCCCCAGGACCGACGCGGCAGCCCATACCGAGCTTCCAACGCCGACGCCGAAGGCTGAAAGGGATGCGGCCCGCGCGCCGCCCCGCAAAGCGTTCCGGATGATGAGTGCCGTATCGGGTCCCGGAGTCACGATTAGAACGACCGCGACCGCAATCCAGGCGAGAAAACGCCCGTCGAATGGCAGCGTCAAAATTGAAAGCGCTCGTTGCGCAGGATCGGTACCCGTGTGCCGTTCTTCTCGATCCCGTCGACCTCAACCTCGGGCCCACCGACCATGAAATCGGTGTGAACAGCAGAAGAGTTGAGGCCTGTGCGATCGCCGTCGACAGCGAACGCAAAACCGGCGCCGAACGCGATATGGCAGGTCGCGTTCTCATCAAACAGCGTGTTGAAGAATGTGAGCCCCAGCTTGCCAACCTCGGAAGAACCGTCTACGAGGGCCACCTCGCCGAGGTGGGCTGCACCTTCATCGGTCGCCACCTGCGCGCGGATGATGTCCGCCCCCTCGCTGGCCTTGATCTCGGTGATCCTGCCGTCCTTGAAAAGCAGCTCGAGGTCGCGCACCAGCGTCCCGCCGACCTGAAGGGGCTTCGTCGAGCGGAGGCGGCCCTCGGCCCGGCGCCGGTCAGGCGAGGTGAACACTTCCTCAGTGGGAAGGTTCGGAACATGGCGGATGCCGACTGCGGTCTGGAAGTTGGCGCACATCCATCTCGATCCCGGAAGCAGGCCGACCGTCAGGTCTGTGCCGGGTCCGCTGTAGTGAAGGGCGTCAAAACGACGCTCCGCCAACCGCGAGGCGACGCCATCCAGACGCTTGATATGCGCGCGCCACTCGGCGACAGGGTCCTCTGTGTCGAGGCGCACCGCTTTTTCGATTGCCTGCCAGAGCGGTTCTAGATCTGGTTTGCCGAAGACCTGCTCTGCCCACGCCGGATTGGGCATCGCAACGATCGTCCAGTTGACCTGCTGCCCGCCGACCATCTCCCTCCATGCGCTTTGGCCCGCGATGGGGTTGAATTTGCCGACGCGCGTCTTGTCCAGGTCGCTGAGCAGGGTCGGAGCAGGATCGCCCGCGATATTGATGAACGCTCCGTGGCGTGCCCCCATGTCCTTGAGCATCGCAAGGTCTCCGGCGGGGGTGAGTGTCAGCGACTCCTCTGGTCCCAGCTCGATCAATGCGCGGTCGAAATGCCGATCGCTGTAGCTCGCTTGAACCGTCGCGGCCCCTGCCCGATATGCGGCGCGCGCGACCTCACGTGCCAATGGCGCGTGCTCTACGCGGCCCCTGACTACGACAGGCTGACCCGCCTGCACGTTTGCGCCGACCTCCACGGCCAGGGTGGCCAACCGCTGAAGCCGATCATGTTCTGTCACTCGGTGGTCCTCAAGTCGGAAAATACCATCACGGCTCCCTCCGTGATATGGATGCCGCCCCGGGCACGATGAAAGGAGACATGCAAATGGCCGCGACAAGTCGGGCGGATGCGATATGGAAAGGCGATCTCACCAGCGGGAGCGGTCATGTCAAACCGGCGAGCGGGGCGTTTGACGAGCTCCCGGTGTCCTGGGCCAGCCGCGCTGAGCGCCAAGAGGGCAAGACCAGCCCCGAGGAGCTGTTGGCCGCGGCTCATGCAGCTTGTTTTTCGATGGCCTTCTCGAACGGCCTCTCCAAGGCGGGTCATAAAGTGGAGGAGTTGAACACCACCGCCGAGGTGGAGTTCGTCCCCGGAACCGGCATCACCACCAGCACCCTGACTGTTCGCGGCCGCATCAGCGGCATCGAGGACACCGAGTTCCAGAAGCTGGCCGAGGAGGCCAAGGAAGGCTGTCCTGTCTCGAAGGCGTTGAGCGGCAATGTCGAACTTAAGTTGGACGCCCGACTGGAGAACTGAAGCAGCTCGCGCGAAGTCAGGCTTTGGCCGGGCCTGTGACAGCGGGAAAATCGACGACGCCCTGCAGCCGCAGCTCGCGCAGCTGCGATGGGAGCCACTTGCGCGGCTCCTTGATTGCCCGGTTGCCGTCGAGATAGTCCCAACACGTTCCGCTCAGGTCCCGGCCGACCAGGAGCAGACACATGGGCTGGCTCTTCCTCTGCCATGCCTTCATCACCGGGTTGAGGAAGATCCGGCGAGGTGGGGCGTGTTCCGGCAGTGTCAGCTCGCCCGCGTAGAGGTCGTCACCGGCCTGGACGATGACGGCTCCGGCGGCCAGGGTGCCTCCGAGATTCTCAACCTCCAGCTCGATCGCCTGGCCCGGCGCCGGAGGCGTGGTGAAGCTCAGACGAGGCGCAGGTCGAACCGAGTCCTCCCAACGCCGGCTCGCCAGCGCGGTCGAGCGCCTTGTTGCCAGGTACGCCTGGGTCGCGAAGATGGCAGCCCAGAGCGAAAGCAGCGCCGTCGCGACGCCCAAGCCCAGCAACATCTGGTCGGTGCTCACAATCCCCCTCGTGTGCTTGACGCTGAATCCGGCCAGTACCGGTGTTGCGAGATCGTACCTCCCCGGTCGCGAGGTGGATACTAAGTCCTAGGTGGCAGGCCGGTACGCTGCGCTCTTTCTCCACTCGCGCTCGTCGTAACGGCGAAACGCCGGCAGAGCGATCGCGCAGATAACGCAGCCGACCACGCACAGGACGCCGCCCGATACCACCGACGTCCGCACGCTGAAGAGCGAGGCGACGACGCCGGCTTCGAAGTTGCCAAGCGTCGGCCCCACCGAATAGCTGAGCAGCTCGATCGACGCCAGCCTGCCACGCAGAGAGTCAGGGATCGTCTGGTTCCAGATGACCTGACGGAACACGCCACTCATCGCGTCGGCAGCGCCGGCGAGGGCGAGGAAGATGAGGGCTCCGATGAGGCCTGGCACGAGCCCGAACCCGATGATCGCCACGCCCCAAAGCGTTGCGGCGACGATGACGCCCATCCCGTGGCGATGCACCTGGCGCGTCCAGCCACTTGTGGCGGCAAAGAAGAACGAGCCGACCGCGGGTGCTGCGTAGAGGAGACCGAGAACCTTTGGCCCGCCAAGTCCCTGGGCGATGGCGGGGAAGAGGGCCATCGGCATGCCGAACAGCATCGCGACGATGTCGACGACGTAGGTACCGATCAGCTCTGGCCGGCTTCTCGCGTAGCGGATGCCCTCGAGCACACGCTTGATGCTCGGTCTCGCTGCATCGACGGGAGGCGGAACCGCACGCATCAGCAGCAGGCACGTGAGCCCGACAACGAACGTTGCCACGTCCACCAGGTATGTGACCGGCAGGCCGGCCACCGCCACCAGGACTCCGGCAAGCGCGGGCCCGGCAATCATGCCGACGGTCCCGCGCAAGCTTCCGAGAGCGCCGGCGGCGGCAAGCTCGTCCCTGTCCACGAGGCGTGGCAACAGGGCATCGAGTGACGGGCGCTGCAGCGCGTCGAATGCACCCTGCAGCGCGGCGGTGACGAAGATCAGCCACATCACCGGTTCCGCCAGTAAAGAGTTGCCCGCGAGGATCAAGCTCCCGGCCATCAAGCCCGCCTCGCTGAGCAGGACCATCGTTCGGCGGTCGGCAGCGTCGGCGAGCGCTCCGCCGAGCATGGCGAAGCCAATCAATGCAGCCAGCTCCGCCAGGCCCAGGAACCCGACCAGAAGGACGCTGTGAGACAGCTGATAGACCTGGTATGGAACCGCGACGACGGTGATCATGCTGCCGAAGAACGAGACCAGCCGTCCAATGAACAGAAGGCGGAAATCTCGGTGGCGCCGGAGCGGAGTGATGTCGATGGTGGCAAGGCGCCACCATTCGCGCCGCCTGCCTGGCTCTGGTTCGAGCATGAACGGCAAAGCATGAAGGAGCGCCACCCGGTGGAATGAATGCGACTGCTCTTACGTATCCTTGGAGTGATGGAAAAGGCAACTTTTGCGGGCGGCTGCTTCTGGGGCGTCGAGCACCTCTTCAACGAGATCCCTGGCGTGATCGACGCCGTTTCCGGCTACGCGGGCGGCAACCGGGACAACCCGACCTACGAGCAGGTATGCACCGGCAGGACCGGCCATGCCGAGGCCGTGGAGGTCACCTACGATCCTGACAAGGTGAGCTACGACGAGCTCCTGAACGCGTTCTGGAACATGCATGACCCGACGACTCTCAACCGCCAGGGCCCCGACCATGGACCCCAGTACCGCTCGGCGATCTTCTTCCACAATGCCGAGCAGGAGGCTGCCGCGCGCAAGTCGGCGGCCACGGCTCAGAGTTACTTCAACAAGCCCATCGTGACCGAGATAGTTCCGGCGCCGCACTTCTGGCCTGCGGAGGACTACCACCAGCGGTACTTCGCCAAGCACCCCGGGCACGCATCATGCCACTGGATCCGCGGCTGGGTGCCCGCCGAGGGAGCCGCCAGCAGCGCCTGACGCGCCGATCGCTCCGGGTTCCTTTCAATCGTTGCAACAATCGGCGCGGTGCGATCTATCCTTTACGGGCTCGGCTGCATCGTGGACCGCGGGTCACCGACAGTCCGTCGCGATTGGAGGTAGCCATTGCAGTGTGACCATTGCGCGCAGGACGTCCCAGACGGCGTTTTCTGCACGCGCTGTGGGGCACACCAGGGCACGACCGGCGAATCGGGCAGCGCCAAGCTGCGCGAGCATCGCTACGCAGCGCACCCCGGTGAGCACGTGGCCCAACCCTCCGTCATCACGACGCTGTTCCCTCACCTGGGGCACCACAAGGTCCACGAGTTCCGTTGGGCATTCACCGCTGGCGTGGCCGGCGTGCTTGTCCTGTATCTGGCGGGCCTGATCACCGCCGCGATCCTTGTGTCGGCGTTCCTGGTCCCGGTCCTGTATCTCATCTATCTCTATGAGGCCCAGGTTTACCGAGACGAACCCGCGACAGTCCTCGGTTTCACGCTCGGAGGGGGAATCATCGTCGGGATCGTTGTCACGATCCTGGGCCGCGCCCTCTACAACCCGTTCGACTACAACGTCAACCCGCTGGGCAACCCCGGCGTCAGCATCGGCGCGCTGCTGATCGTCGGGCTGATCATGCCGGTGGTCCAGGAGGTCTTGAAGGCGGTTCCCGCGTACTTCCTGCCCAACCGCGCGGACTTTCCCGAGACAGTGGATGGGCTGGTGTTCGGGGTCGCCGCGGGGCTTGGTTTCAGCCTTGCGGAAGGTCTCATCGGATTCTCCAGTGCGCTGACGAGCCTGCCACCCCATGTGGCGCCAGGCAACTGGATTTACGACCTGACAACACTCGCGGTTTTCCAGCCTCTGCTTCAGGGCAGCGCGACGGGAATGATCGTGGCCACAATCTGGCGTTATCGCCGTGGAAGCCTGGCCGGCCGCGAGATCGGTGGCGTCGTGATGGCGCTGATCGCACACATCGCCTTCTCCGCGGGGACGCTGATCATGAAGGACTCGGCTGTGAACCCACTCGCGATCCTCGTGTGGCAGGCGGTGGTGGTCGGAGCCCTGTTGATCTACATCCGCTACCTGCTTCATCACGCGCTGCTCGAAGAGGCGGCTCACATGGGGTTTGCAGAGACGGTATGCCCGAGCTGTCACACGCACATTGTTGCGTCAGGCTTCTGCCCCAATTGCGGCATGGCGCTCACCGCCGCCCCGAACGCGATCAAGCGGAGCCGCCGCCCACGCAAGGATCCTGCGGCCACCCCGTCGGGAGGGGTCTAGATGGCGGTCATCTGCGCAAGGTGCGGCACCCAGAACCCTGACGGCAACCAGTTCTGCCAGGCTTGCGGGACTCCGCTCGCGGTTGCCGCGGGGCAACCCGGCGCGGTGCAAGCAGTCCCGCCGCCGCCGAGCTCGGCCGTCCCCGGCCCACCTCCGGGACCACCACCGCCGCCCGGCGCCTATCAGAGCCCGTATTACGCTCCGAGCGCCGTCGGACCGCAGCCGCCCGTGCACCGCACGCCGTGGACGCTCATCATCGCTGCGATCGTCGTCCTCGTTCTGATCATGGCTGGATGCGGAACAGCGATCGCGGTGCTGAGCAGCCGGAACACCACCAACAATCAAGGCACGACGGGCATCCTGCCCAGCCCGAGCCCTGCGGGCTCGCCGAGTCCTGTCGCATCCCCTTCACCGATCACCACGTCTGGCTCGACGGTCGCGAACAAGGGCGAGACTCTGACTCTGCCTCCGGGATGGACTGTGCAAAGCAAGGACGACGAGAGCATCGCGATCACCAACCCGAACGGTGACGGCTCGATCTCCATCGGTAGCGGCGCCTCAAGCCCCGCTCAGACCGCTCAGCAGAACAAGGACGAGGTCGATGCGTTCTTCAAGGGCAAGTATCCGGATACGAAGAATTGCTCCGGCACCAAAATCACCACGGGCTCATTCAATGGTGCGCAGGGAATCTTCTGGGAGCTCTGCTTCACCCTGTCTTCCGGCGGCCAGAGCATCCAGGCGGCGGCGCCGCTTTTTGCGGGCGCCAACTCCGACGGCAGCGTCTATTACGTGGTTCTCCTGCTGACTCCGCAGTCCAATGCGGTGAACTTCATCAAAGAGGCTTCGCCGGTCCTGGAAAGCATTCGCTGGAAGCTCACCTAGCCCTCTCCTGATCTACCCGGGCGGGCCGGGCCGGGCTGTATCGTGTTGCGAGTGTTCGACACCTGGGGCAGGTTTGTCTATCGCAATCGCTGGGCCACGCTTGTCGTCTCCGCAGTGCTGCTCGGTTTGTCAGTCGCGGGCATTCTCACCGGTGGGACGCTCGCGGGCAACGGAGGTTTCGGAGCCAACCTGGCGGCCGGCCAGACCGCAAATCTGATTGCAAAAGAGATTAAGCCGGAACAGGTTGCCGGCGGCCCGAGCTCGGGCATGGAGCTCCTCTTCAGCAGCGAGACTCTCACCGCCACCGACCCCGCTTTCCAATCCGACGTCGAGCAGGCGTTGGCGCCGTTGTTGCTGGACTCTCGAGTATCCGGAGCCGACACGCCATATAACGTTCCAGCCGGCGAACAACGGAGCTACATCTCGAAGGATTCGCGCAAGGCGATCGTGTTCGTCCACTTCAGGGACGCGTCCCTCAAAGCGCAGGGGTATGTGGCGCAGGTCATCGCCGAGCTGCATCCAACACCGTTGAAGGTTGTTGCCACCGGCCAGGTACCGATCAACCTTGCGTTCAACACCACACTGGAAAAGGACTTGCAGCGCGCCGAATACGTGGCGCTTCCGATCACATTGATCTTGCTGGTGCTGATCTTCGCTTCGATAATCGCGTCGCTGCTCCCCATCAGCGTCGGAGTGCTGGCGATCGTTGGCGGCGTTGGCGGCACACTCTTCCTCGCTCGCTTCACCGATGTCTCCCAGTACGCGATCAACGTCGTGACGCTGATAGGGCTTGGGGTGGCGATCGATTACTCGCTGTTCATCGTCAACAGGTTTCGTGACGAGCTCGCCGCGGGGGCTACGCGCGAGGATGCGATTGCGATTTCAATGTCGACTGCAGGGAGGGCCATCACGTTCTCCGGCATCACCGTCGCGGTTGGACTCTCGGCGATGCTCTTCTACCAGGGCACGTTCCTCGCGTCGATGGGCGCCGCGGGGGCGATCGTGGTCGCCGTCGCTGTCGTTTACGGCCTGACCTTCCTCCCCGCGCTGCTGTCGGTGCTGGGACCCAAAGTTGACAGGTTGCGCGTTCCTTTCCTGGGCCGGCGCAAGCCCGCTGGGACCGGAGCCTGGCATTCGATGGCGCTGTGGGTGATGAAACGGCCGTGGGTGGTGCTGATTCCTGCGCTGGCCCTGCTGCTGCTCGCCGGCACACCGTTCCTGCAGCTGCGCCTGGCCAATGGCGACGTCGACCAGCTGCCGCCCAGCAATGAGGCGCGCCAGGGATACGACACGCTCATCCGCGACTTTCCCGGCCAGGACCAGACGACCATCGAAGCCGCCGTTTATTACCCCGACGGCAGCCCGCTGACCGCAGACCATGTAGGCGCCATCTATGACCTCACTCGACGCCTTGCCAACTTGCCAGATGTGCTGCGCGTCCAGAGCATCGTCAATATCGACACAAGCCTCACGCGAGCCGACTACCAGCGGCTGTACTCAGGGCCCAGCGCACAGCTGCCGGGCGAGCTTCAGCAGGCGCTCACCTTCGGCGCCGGCCAGCATCTCGCTTTGATCACTGTCGTCACCAACAAGCAGTACACGAGCGACGAGGCACGCGCGATTGTGAAGGCCGTGCGTGAGGAAAGCGTGCCTGACGGCCAGGTCCTGGCCACGGGCGGCACAGCGTTCGACCTGGACATCGTGAATTACATCGTGCAGCGGACCCCGATCGCAGTCGGGTCGGTCCTGCTTGTCACGTACGTGGTCCTCTTCCTCCTCACGGGCTCTGTGGTTCTGCCGCTGAAGGCAGTGCTCACCAACCTGTTCTCGATCTCCGCTTCGTTCGGCGCGATGGTTTGGATCTTCCAGGAGGGCCATCTGAGCCGGCTGTTGGGCTTCACCCCTCAATCGATCGACCCGAGCATCCCGGTGATTCTCTTCAGCATCGTGTTCGGCATGTCGATGGACTACGAGGTGCTGCTGATCAGCCGCATCCAGGAGGAGTACCACCGCACCGGCGACAACCAGGCTGGCGTTGCGATGGGGTTGGAGAAGAGTGGGCGCCTGATCACCGGCGCGGCCGCGATCATGTGCGCAGTGTTCCTCGCGTTTGCCCTTGCCGACGTCGTCATCATCAAGGCCATCGGCGTCGGCCTGGCCATCGCCATCGCCGTCGACGCCACCATCGTGCGCATCCTCATCGTGCCTTCGGTGATGAGGATCCTGGGCCGCGCCAACTGGTGGGCGCCGCGCCCGCTCACTCTCCTGCACCGTCGAATCGGCGCCGGCGAGGTAGGTCCAGCACGAGGGACTGCCTGAAAAGAATGAGAGGGAACCCGGATGGTTCCCTCTCATCGCCAGGCGCTTCGCGCGTGGCTGCTCTCTTTCCGGTATAAGGATGGGCATTGTTTTAGATGAGTTTCGCCTCGCCACGATTGGGAGCAGTGAGAGGCAAAGTCATGGCCGGGGGGACCCCGGCCAACCCTGCAACGCAATGCAAAAAAAAGATAAGGGGCGCATTTAGCGCCCCTCACCAATTTGGGGGAGTAGAGGTCGAGATCTAGGTCAGCCGGTCGTCGATGGGCTGGGCGTGACCGGCTGTCGTTGGCCCGGTGCCGGGACTCCGCGGCGGCGTGGATCGCCAAAGAATGGCCCAGGCTGGCCTTGCCCTAGATGCCTTGGGGACCCGTCCACGCCGGGGCGGTGGATGCCCGCGGCGCCTTCAGGCGCGTTCCGATCGGCCAGCCGGCTGGCGGCGATCTCACTTCCGATAGCCAGCACTACGCCGCCAACCAGCAGAGCGCCTCCGAGAATGCCCAGGGTTCGGTTCTTCATGGCTTTGGGGTCTCTCCCCGGAGCACGTCGCGCGAGCGTTCGAACTCCTCCGCCGTAATCTCACCCGACGCGAAGCGGCGGGCCAGGATGTCGAGCGGGGATTCGACTGCGGCGGGAGTGCTCCTCATGAACTGCGTTCCGGGAAGCGCGCGGACCGCCCAGATGATGAGCAGGACGACGCCGGCGAGGATGGCCAGCCAGGCCAAACCCCCAAGAATCGCGAAAGGAAGCATTCCTCCGTGCGGCACCATCATCACCTCGATCCTCCTGAGACCGCCACACCCGCGCCGAAGCTGGACTTGCGGGGAGGCGCTTGAACAAAATCATCGTCATCGGTCGAGGGCGGCACGCCGGCGCCGGCCGTTGCGGCAGCCGTCATCGCGATCGTCACGTCCCCCAACTTTTGGGTCGCGACGTCACGGTCTCTCTGCCGCATCACGGTGGCCATGACACCATGATCGGCCAATACGCTCAGGCGAACCTGAGAGAACCCTTGGAACTTCCTTAGAGTCCGGACCATCCAGATTCATAGTGGCGAACCTGCTGGGGCTGGCCTAGACTCCGGCCACCGGGCCGGCCATCCGCGCCGGCGGCTGTGGGAGGTGTTTCATGAAGGTGCGATTGTTCGCTTTGCTCTCAGCTGCCTTCCTGGTTGTGGTGGCAGCCGTGCCGGCCTCGGCGTCGGCTTCCGGCGCTGTGATGAGCCAGGGGCTGAGCTACCTGGCGCTTGGCGACTCGGTGCCGTTCGGGTTCGATCCCCTGGTTGACGCCGGCAACATCAACAACTTCACGGGCTATCCCGAGATAGTCGCGCAGCGACTGCACGTTAAGGACGTGAACGCGACGTGCCCAGGTGAGGCCACCGGCGGCTTTCTATCGCTGACCGGAACCGACAACGTGTGCAGGCCCTACCGCTCAGCTTTCCCGCTGCACGTTTCTTACGCGACGAGCCAGATCGACTTCGCGACTGCTTATCTGCGGGCGCATCCCCGCACCCGGCTGGTCACGCTCACGTTGGGCGCGAATGACTTCTTTCGATTCCAGAAGGACTGCGCCGCAACCCCGCCAGGGCCAACCTGCGCCCTCGGCCTCGGCGGTGTTTTCGCGACCATGCAGGCGAACCTGAACACCATCCTGGCTGACATCAGGTCGACTGGCTACGCCGGCCTGATCGTGGGCGTCACCTATTACTCCCTCAACTATGCAGACGCTGCCAGCGTGGCTGGGGCGCTGGCACTGAACGCGCAGATGGTCGCCGCAGCTGCGGGCCATGGCGCGCTCATCGCATCGGGATTTGACGCATGGGCACCGGAGGCGGCGAAGGCCGGTGGTGATTCGTGCGCCGCAGGATTGCTGATCGAGCTCCCCGGTGGAACCTGCGATGTGCACCCGACTCCGCTGGGGCGAGACCTGCTGGCATCTGCCGTGGTTGCGACTGTCGCGGCTGCGTGTCCCGCTGAGAACGCGATCATCTGCCTGAGAAACCCACACTAGCCGCAGGCACACGAGCCGGCCGCCTTTCCCGTCGGGGAGGCGGCCGGCCTCTTTCAGCGGGCCAAAGGCAGCTCGACCTCGAACGTTGCGCCGCCGCCTTCGGTCTGACTCACCTTCACGTGCCCGCCGTGCGCGGTGACAACGGCGCTCACTATCGACAGGCCTAGACCCGCGCCGCCGCTGTCGCGGCTGCGACTCGGGTCGGCGCGAAAGAACGGTTCGAAGATCCGCTCCACGTCCTCCGCGGTCAGACCCGGTCCATGATCGGCGACCGACATGCGGCCGACGCCGTCAGCGGTAACGACTGCGATCTCGACAGGGGTCTGCTGAGGGGTGTGGACGAGCGCGTTGCGCACAAGGTTGCCGAGCACCTGGCGTAGACGTGTGTCGTCGCCGGTGACGATGACCGGACCGTTGGCGGAAAGGCTTATCTGGCGTTGTGGCGCTACCACCCGCGCGTCGGCGACAGCGTCAGTGGCGATCGCCCGCAGGTCGACGGGCTCTTTTTCGAGCGGACGGCCCTGGTCTAGACGCGCCAGGACCAGCAGGTCGTCGACAAGGCCGGTCATGCGGATTGACTCCTCCTCGATCCGCCGCCTCGCCGCCTCGGAGTCCCTGGGCGATTCCGATGCGCCGCGCCGGAGCATCTCGGCGTAACCGCGGATCGATGTGAGCGGCGTGCGCAGCTCGTGCGATGCGTCGGCGATGACTCGGCGCAACCTGTCGTTGGAAGCTGTGCGTTCGGCAAAAGCGGCTTCGATCTGGCTGAGCATCCCGTTGAGCGCCAGTCCGAGTCTGCCGATCTCGGTTTGGGGCGTCGCCGGCTCGACACGGCGGCTCAGGTCACCGGCGGCGATGTCGGCCGCCACGGTGCCCATCTGCTGAAGCGGGCGCAGGCCGATCCTGATGATGAGAAGCGCGAGGATTGCGGTTGCGGCGACAACCAGCAGGCTGATTGTTGCTTCCAGCAGCAGGAGCTGGCTGAGAGTCGACCGCACCTCCGTCAGCGGAATGGCGAGGACTATGAAATTGCCTTGCAGCTGGTCCTCCGGCCAGTCGACGATCCGGAACTGGGATACCCCGTTGGTCCCGCCCACGCTGAATGGCGGGGCGCCTTTGTCGATGCCCACGTTGGGCAATGTGTGGGGCAGCACCGGGAGGGGAATCGCGGCGGGGGCAGGTCCGAGGAAGAACGCTTTGCCGGTCAGCACGGCGCCCGAGGGGCTTACCTCTTCGACCACGGTGCCTGGCGCGAACTGGGTCGGCGACCCTGGCCCGCGCCCTTGCTGCTCGGTGAGCACGTTGACGAGAAGCTGGCGGCCAGAAGGATTGCCCGCCACCGAGGCGAGCTGGTCGTCGATCCGTTTGACGAGGAAGGTCTGCAGCGCCGCGTAAGTGGCGATGTCGGAGATCAGCAGCCCGATGACAACGAGCGAGATGACGCCGATCAGGAGTCGCCCTCGAAGCGACCTGGTCATGTCCTGGGGGCGCGGAGGACATAGCCGACGCCACGAACGGTTTGCAGAAGTGGGGGTTCAAAGCGGTCAACCTTGCGACGCAGATAGCTGATGTATGTCTCCAGCACGCTGGCATCACCACCGAAGTCGTAATGCCAAACGTGGTCGAGGATCTGGCTTCGTGTCAGCACCCGTCCTGCGTTGACAAGTAGGTAGCGAAGGAGGCGGTACTCCGTGTTGGTCAGCTCGACGACCTGGCCCTTCCGGCGCACCTCGTGTCCCTCGTCGTCCATTTCGAGGTCGGCGAGCATCAGCCTTCCGTCCCCCGACTCGTTGGTTCCGTGCCGCCTCAGCACCACCCGGACGCGGGCCATCAGCTCCTCGACGCTGAAAGGCTTGGTCACGTAATCGTCTCCGCCGACGGTCAGCCCGTGGACCTTGTCCTCGGTGGCGTCCTTGGCGGTGAGGAAGATGATCGGGACCTTGTGACCCGCGGCGTTCAGACGCTTGAGGACCTCCAGCCCGTCGATGTCAGGGAGCATCACGTCGAGGATGACCAGGGCCGGGGTGAACTGGCTGACAGCGGTCAGAGCTCCCCGGCCGGTGGCTGCCGTCTTGACAGTGAAGCCTTCATAGCGCAGCGCCATTGCCACGAGCTCGGTGATGTTGGGCTCGTCGTCGACGACGAGAACGCGGGCCCCGTCCTTGTTCACGAGCTGAATGCTGCCTCGATTACCTGTGAATTTGCTGAGAAATAAGTAGGAACTAGCTTGGCGACGGCCATCCCGACACCCGGTGGACTGACCCGTCCGTCGAACGTCCGGGGTGGGGCGCGCACGGCCAGTAAACTCTCTGAATCCCCGCCCACGTAGCTCAGGGGATAGAGCAGGACGGTCCTAACGTCAAGGTCGGGGGTTCGATTCCCTCCGTGGGCACCACATCACGGCGTTGTCGACCCGTTGAGCGCCGGCAGGTAAGGCATCGGGTCGGTGACCTGGTCGTTCACCCTCAGCTCGAAATGGAGGTGTGGTCCTGTCGAGAGGCCGCTCGATCCTTCGCGGCCGACCCGCTGCCCTCGGGCGACGCGGTCCCCGACTTTCACGTCCGTCTCGAGAAGGTGGCCGTACAGGGTCATGATCCCTCCGCCGTGGGCGACGATCACGTAATTCCCGTAACCCACCGAGGTGTTGGCCACCGCGACGACAACACCGTCGGCGGCTGAGGTCACCGTCGTGCCGTACGGCGCCGCGAGGTCAATCCCCGTATGGAAGTGAGCGTACTGGCCGAGCGGCGGCTCGAGGTAAAGCGTGCTTGGGCCGTAAGGCTGAGTGATGTGGGCGCCGGCCATCGGCCACGAGAGGATCAGCCCCGGTAGCGTGGTTCCGACAGGCAGTGCTCGCGTCACCATCGCGAGACCTGCCCCGACCTGAGCCTGGTTCCAGGCTGCCTGGTATGCCCGGGCGATGAGGTCTTGCTCCTGCTGCTCGAGCAGCTGCGCCAGGGCCGACGTGACGCTCGGTGGCTGATTTCTCAAGCCGGCTTGAGCAGCCTTGAGCTGCACCATCAGCGCCTGGAGCTGGGTGGTGATGTCGTTCTGCTCGCTTATGAGGCTGCTCAGAGCCGTGAGGCTGCCTGAAAGCTGAGCCATCACCGCGTTCTGGCTGTTGAGCTCCGCGAGCCGCGCGCTTCGGGCGGCATCGAGCTTTGCGAGATCCGCTTCGAGCTTCGCTTCCAACGCATGGGCGCGCTGGCCGGCGACGACCATGTCGGTGGCAGCGACCATCGCGTCATGAAGGTTTCCTGTGCGTGCGAAAAGAACAAGCAACGAGTCGGGTTGGCGATAGATTGATCGAGCGAGCGAGGCGATCTGGGCCTTCTCCACATCGATGCGACCCTGCGTCTCGGTAATTTGCGTTTCGAGCGCCGTGATCCTGGCTTCAAGGTCGGCGATTCGGGCTTCCCAGCTCGCGATCACCGCGGTGAGCGCTCGCTGGTTCGCGGCAGCGAGGTCGAGCGCAGTGCTCAGCTGATGCGCGGTATTCAGCGCCCTGGCCAGGTCGCCGCGGAGGCGCACCGCCAGCTGGTCGTACAGAGCCTGGTTTGGATCCGGAGTGGGGCACGTCGTCCTGGCGCTCGATGCAACAAAGCTCGGACCCGGACAGGTCGAGGAGCTTGCCGCCATCGCTGCCGGCAGCTGCAGGGCGATCAGCGCGCCGACAGCTGCAAGGGCGATGAGTGGCCGTCTCACGCGCGGATCCGTCGGAATCCCAGCATCGAGGTCAGCGCTCCGAGCACAAGGCCGGTCACCATGATGGCGGCGACCACGTAACGCACGGAATTCTGGCCGACACCGGGGAGGATCTGCGAATAGATCTCGAACGCAAATCGAGAAGCCAGGAGCCATGCTCCCGCCACAGCCGCCGCAGCCAGCGCGCCCGCCAGCGCTCCGGTCATCAGGCCCTCGGTCACGAACGGCCCTCTCACCATCCAGCCGCGAGCCCCGAGGAGCCTGGTCACCAAGACCTCTTGCCGGCGAGCGGCGGCAATCGCACGCATCGAGTTGGCCGCCACCGCGTACGCGACAACGGTGAACAGGAGGAGCAGCCCTGCCCCTATGCCACCGACGATCAGCGCGATCTTGCGCAGACGGGCATAGGTGTCAGGGTCATAGGAAGTGGGGTAGGTGGGGTCGACCGCGGGGTCCCCTGTGACCTCTGCCGCGATCGCTGCGATGTTTGTCACCAGGTTCACCTGGACGTCAAGGCTGGCGGGGAACGGGTTGGTGGCGCTGAGGCTCGCGAGGCCGTCGAGGCCCGGCCGGTTGCTCGCCTCCCGGAGCGCCTGCTCCGCGCTCACCTCGGTCACCGAGCTGACGCGTGGATCGGCCCTGAGGCGGCTCTCCAGCGCCGCCACCGCACCTGGTGAAGCATCTGAGGCCAGGTAGATCCGGACCATCGAGGCCTGACCGGCCTGCTGCCCCGCCACCCTGGCAATCGAGATTCCGACCAGCGCGAGCATCCCGCAAAGCAAGAGCGTCATCGCCATCGAGCCGAGCGCCGGCGCCGTCAGCCGGATGTCGCGAGCCCAGCTGCGCAAACCGTTGAGGACCACCAGCCGGAAGCTGTTGTCGCCAAGGGCGATGAGGCGCCGCCACGTCGGCAGCCTCGTCCGGCGGTCGACCTTGCTCCCGTTCTTGGTCCCGTTGCTGCTCCCATTCTTATGGGGCCTGCTGTTCGCGGGGACAACGCGCCGCCAAAGGGACAGCGGTCCGTGATTGCCATTTGCCGAATGCGGGTGATCGCGGTTGGTAAAGAGCTTTCCGCTCGGAAGCTTCAACACATGGTCGGCGGTGAAAGTGTGCTTGTGGGTGGCGACGATCACCGCCGTACCGTTGGCGGCCGCCTCCTCGAGGAGGCGCATCACGATCTTCGCGTTGTCGTCGTCGATGGAGGCGAGGGGCTCGTCTGCCAGGAGGACCTTTGGGCGGCCCGAAAGGGCGCGGGCAACCGCCACGCGCTGCCTTTCGCCGGCCGAGAGCTGGTGTGGATAGGCGCGGCGCCGGTGCGCGAGGGTGAGGGCCTCGAGCGCTTCCAGGGCGCGCCGCTTGATGGTTCCGTAGGGGACCTCCGGGTCGCCGATCTGCAACGCGAAGACGAGGTTCTCGAGGGCGGTGAGGCGAGGTAGGAGGCGCTGTTCCTGGTAGACGAACGCTACGTCGCGGCGGATCTTACCTAAGCCGCGCCGCCACCAACGGTGCAGGCCGCGGCCCTCGACCCATACCTCGCCACGATTTGGCCGCAACTGTCCATGGACGAGGCGCAGAAGGGTGGTCTTGCCGGCTCCGCTGGGTCCCGTCACCTCGACCAGCTCTCCCGGCCCGACAGTGAGGCTGATGTCGTTCAGCACCGAAGTGCGTCCGAAAAGCTTTGACACGCGCGTCAGCTTGACCACCGGCTGAACCGCGACAGCGCCGTTGGTCGCAGGCCGATGCGCTGCCGCCACACCGTTGGTGGCGCGCGCGCCGCTGGCGGCGATGGATAGGAATCCCACCTTTCCCGCCCACCAGATTAGTCCATGCAGGTTTTCGCCGAGCGGCTATAACTTACTGCCGCAACCGGCCGCCTACGGGCAGCTTGTCAGCGAGAGTGGCGCCGCTGCCACAGCGATTGAAAAGCCGCCGCCCGAGGGTGTTGATGTGACAGTCCGGCTCCCGTCAGGGTTAGTGAAAACAGCTTGATTTGAGAGGGCTCCAGACGCGCTCGACCCACCAGTCACCTCGCGAGGGATGTAGACAACGGTGGGGGCATCGCCGGCTCGCCCCAGCGCCTGCAGCGAGAACGCCCCGCTGGCTGGATCGTAGTGGTAGGTGAGGTTCGGGTCGGCGGAAGCAATGGGATAGACCCTTGCCAGAAGGCGTTCCTTTGCCGCCCGGAGGCAACCGCTCGACGGAAGAGGGCTTTGATTCGGTTTGGCGCTGTCGAACATGCTCCAGTTGCCGTCGCCGTTCTCCTTCCAGGTCCAGAAAGCGAAGCCGACCCTGTGCCGCTCCATCTCGAGGAGCTGGCTCCCGATCACTGAAACGTCATGTCCCGGCGGGAATCCGAACTCAGAAATGAAGAGAGCGGCATCGATCGCTCTCGCCTCACGCTCGCCAAGTGAGTAGCTCTGGTCGTAGCCGCCCCATGGGTAGGTCGCCTGTTCAGGATCCTGGCTGGGCTTGATCAGGTGGTCGAAGGTGTACTGGTGGGTGTACGCATGGAGAGACAGGACAAGGTTCGGATATGAGCTGAGGGGCAGGCCGAGGTGGGTAGGAAAGTCGGTCACCTCGCGCAACAGGCCGGCCTCGAGAAAGAAGAGGTGATGAAGATCGTGGACGCCCAGGTCGCGGTAGCCGCAGACCGAGGGCATGTAGAACCCGGTCCAGCACGGTAGGCCGTCCCTGACGCCGGTGACGGCGTCGATGACTCTGCGGTAGAAGGGGAAAAGGAGCAGGTCCTCGAAACCTGGCGGCAGGTTCCAACCGGGGAATGGCTCGTTGAAGGGGCTGTAACCCACCACCGTGCTGTCGTCCTTGAAACGCTGGGCCAGCACGGCGATCGCGGCGATGTACTCGTCCTGGATGCCGTTCCTGTCGTACCAGAAGTTGCTGTTCGCTTCGAGCCCCGCCGGGTTGAGCTCGCGCTGACCGGCATATTCCCTCGACGGTAGGCCGTCGGTGATGGTCGCCCACGCGGGAGCCCCCGTATAGAAGCGCAGTTTCCCTGTAGCGCCGTCTACAGGTCCAAGGAACCGCGAGTACGCGTTCTGGTGCATATCGATGATCACGTACATCCCCACCGCCTTGGCCCAACCGACCACCTGAGCCACGCGGTCGACGTAGAGCTGGTTGAACTTGCCTCGATCTGGCTCGAGCAAGCTCCACGAGAGCGGCAGACGAAGAGAGTTGAAACCGAAGGCAGCCATCTGCTCCAGATCGCTTTGGCACAAAGGTGGGGTTGGCATATACAAGGAGTTGTCAGGGCACGCGTTTTCGTAGGCGGCTGGGTCGATCGGATAAAAAGGGAGAGGATCGGCTCGCGATGGCTCCGCGCTCGACCAGAAATCAATGAGGCCCTGGGCTATCGCGCCGTGCAGCAGCACCATTCGGCCCTGGTTGTCTGCGATGTAAGGCACTCCGTCCGACGGCTGCTCGACGTGCAGCCACGGCAGCGCGCCATGCGGCGGTGGCGATGTTGAGGGAGCCGGCGTCAGCCCGATCACGAACGAAACCGCAATCGCACCGGGGTACGTGAAGGCGGAAATGAACAGCACCGCGATGGCGGCCACCACGCGCGACAGGAAACGCCGGCCTTTCATGAAGCCAGGAACCAATAGCCGCTTCCGAGGATCAAAACTGTCAATCCCAGCAAGCCTCCCGCGACCCCCGCAGCCGCTGAGGATTCGCCGGTGAGAGCGCCACCAGACGAGCGGATCCGGTGCAGCGACCGCAGGCCCGCCCAGATGGCGAACGGCGCGAAGATTGCGAACGGCAGGGCGAGGAGTCCCAGCACGAGGGCCCGGCTCGCCGACCGGTCCCTCCTGGACGGGCTCACACTCCTACCAGAAAGCTCCTTTGGCGAGCAGCACGTAGAGGATTGGTCCTATCCCCCAGACGAAGGTGATGACGATCCAGAGGAACTTGCTCAGCCCGCCCATATCGGTGCGACCCACGATGTTGATGACGCATAGAACCCACACCAACGGGTGCAGGAAGATCGCCAGCAGGATCTCAGCCAGAAGCTTCATCGGTCCCCCTTATCTGCGGTAGTCAGCAGGTTTCTCAACGGATTCTCGATCGCCGGCCAGCCCCCGACCGGGGAGAACGTCCCATCGGCCGACTGCTCGTAGCTTGCCATCAATTCTCCCCCGGCGACCTGCCTGACAGCTTTCACGAATCGGTCAACCTCACCCTCGTCGTTATAGGGGGCGAGGCTTGCCCGCACAGCGCCGGGCAGCGCCTTGCGATGGTCGGCGGCCACCTCACCCTCGACAGTCTCCACCGCCTCTTTGGTCATGTGCAGCAAATGGAACACGTATGGGTTGGCGCAGAAACAGCCGTTGCGCACCGCCACGCCCCACTCGTGGCTCAGGGCGGCGGCGGCGAGGCCGTGGTGGACGCCCTCGATGACAAAGCTGGCAAGGCCCAGGCGCTCCGTCCCATGCCTTACGTCAGGCCCGCCGAGAACACCCACGCCGGGGATTTCGCCGAGGCCCTTGAGCAAGCGGGCGCCGAGGTCGGCCTCGTGGCCAAGCATCTCATCGAAACCGAGCTCGAGGAGTGCCTCGATGGCCACCCCGAGCGCCACTGCGCCGATCACGTTGGGCGAGCCCGCCTCCTCGCGGTCCGGCAGGTCCGCCCACACCGTGTCGTCCCACGTGACGATCCTGATCGCGCCGCCGCCCATGACCTCGGGCGTTCCGGCGAAGAAGTCGCGGGGCGCGACAAGGACGCCCGCGCCGTATGGCGCGTACATCTTGTGGCCCGAGAACGAGACGAAGTCGAGGTGACCAGGATCGTCAGCGGGGCGGATGTCGATGCGGCGGTGCGGTGCGAGCTGGGCGGCGTCAACCGACACGAGAGCGCCGTGACGATGCGCAAGCTCGGCGACTTCGTGAATGGGGGAGATGAAACCGGTGACATTGGACGCGCCACTGATGGCGACCAGTCCGATCGTTCCGCCGCTGTCCTTCAGCGCCTTTTCGATCGCGTCGAGGTCGATGTGGCCGTCAGGAGTGAGGCCCACCATCAGGTGGCCGCTGCGATGGCGCCACGGGAGCAGGTCCGCGTGGTGCTCCATCTCGGTCACCAACACGTGACGGCCGTCCAATCGAGCTTGCTCCGCGGCAATGCGGTTCAGGGCGTCGGTGGTGCCTTTGACGAAGATGACGACCTGGCTTCGCTGGTCGACGCGCAGGAATTCCGCCACCCGCTCGCGCGCTTGCTCGTAGGCATCGGTCGCGAGCCGCGACTTGTACCCGGTGCCGCGATGAACGCTCGAATACATGTCCGAGAACGCGGTCACCGCGTCGCGCACGCGTTTGAGCGGCGGCGTGCTGGCGGCGTTGTCGAAGTTGATCCCCGTCACGGTGCTCCCGCCATGCACCGGCACGGGCAGGTCGACTCCGGCGAAGTGATCGCGCCAGCGGCGTGAGTGTGAGAGCGGCACCTGTCGCTAGCCTAACGCGGCAACGGCATGCCCGCGCGCCTTGTATGACTCACACTATGTTGCGGACATTGATTGTGCTGTTGGCACGAGGTTTGGCTTGAAAGCGCGCCGTAAGCTGCGGACGGTGCCTGGCGCGGCAGAGGATACGGACTCCAGCCTTGCCGCCCGCGAGCTCAGCTTCCTCGTGCGGCTGGCGCAGGCCGCCGCCTCAACGCAGCGCCCCGACGAGCTGCTGGAGCTGATCATCCGCGAGGCGACCTCCGCGATGGATACCGATGTGTGCTCCCTGTACCTGCTGTCAACGCGGGGCCGGGAGCTCCTGCTGACCGCTACCAACGGCCTGAACGAGAGCATGGTCGGCAAGGTTGTCATGCGGGTGGGGGAGGGCATCACGGGTTGGGTCGCGGAAACTCGCCGCCCCGCGGTGGTGGCGGACGTCAGCAAGGAACCCCACTGGAAGTGGGTCCCGGGCCTTGACGAGGATCGCTTCCACTCGATGCTGTCGGTTCCAATCGAATCAGGTCCAAGGCTGGTCGGCGTCCTCAACGTCCAGGCCACCAAAAAGCGGGACTTCGACGCGGGAGACATTGATTTTCTCCTCGCCATCGCCGGGCAGGTGGCGGGCATCCTGGAGCGGAGCGAGCTGCAGAGGGCGATGGAGGTCCAGCTCGCGGAGATCCAGCTCTCCCACGACATTCACGAGCGTTTCACGAAGCTATCACTGGAGGGCGCCGGCATCCAGTCGATCCTGGAGGGAGTGGGGTCGCTGGCCGGAGGGCGTGCGGCGCTTTACTCGGCTGACGGATATCGCGTCAGGGGAGTGGGGGAGGCCTCCGACGGGATGCCCGCCCGCATCCACGTGCCGAGCCCGCTGGCGCAGGCGGGTGCGCGCGAGGTCCGCATCAATGCGGGCCGGCCCGCGAGGGCGCTCGACCTCGTACCCGTTCGGGCCGGTCCTGACGTCCTCGGACTACTTGCTGTCGGCGTGGACGAGAAGACCGTCGACTCACATGGCCGGCGCCGCGCTCTCGAGCACGGATCCACCGTGTTGGCGCTCGAGCTCGCCAAGGAACGAGCCGCGGCCGAGGTCGAGCGGCGACTTCGCGGTGACCTGGTCGAGGAGGTGCTGGCCGGCGGGCTGGAGGGCGATGAGGCCGAGCGGGTTGCCCGCCAGGCGGAGCGCCTCGGCCACCGGCTCCCGCAGCGCGCCTGGGTGCTGGTGCTGGAACCTGACGATGATGAGACGGAGGCGGCGCTCGCAGCCCGCGGGCGGCAGGACAGGCTGGATGCTGCGCTAAGCGGCCTTGTTCGGTCGCGGCTCCCGGATGCTCTGACCCTGGTGCGTTCATCGTCGGCGGTGTTCCTCGTACCTGATGAAATCGCCTCAGACCTCGCTGCGGTGGAGAAGCTGGCGGCACAGATCCTCGCCGGGGCAGCCCCGGTCATGAAGCCAGGCTCTGCCTCGGTGGGGATCGGCAACCTCGCCAACTCTGTCGGCGAGCTGGCCCGTTCGCACCTCGAGGCGCGACAGGCGCTCCGGCTCACCCGTCGTGCAGGTGGGCGCGGTCGCGTCGCTTCCTATCGCTCGCTTGGCGCGTTCCGATTGCTCCTGGAGGTGCAGAGTCCCGAGGCTCTGCGGCGTTTCGTGGACGAGCTGCTCGGCACTCTGCTGCGGTATGCACAATCGCGAGACACGCCCCTGCTCGAAACGCTTGAGGCGCTGTCAGCGGCGCGCTGGATCCGGCGGGCGGCGGCTCGGAACCTCGGGATCCACATCAACTCGATGAGCTATCGGGTCGAGCGGATTGAATCGCTGACTGGCTTGCAGCTTGACGACCCGGAAACGAGAGTGGCGATCTCGATCGCCCTCCGCGCCAGAACGATGCTGGGCATGTAGCCGCCTTATGAGAGGGAACCAGTCGGTTCCCTCTGCGCGCAAAGCGGCGTTAAGGATGGGCCTTGCTGAATGCATCGCGTCTACGGCTACGCCGGAGCCGCTGCTCTCCCTCCCGGGATTGGATTTATTACGAGTTGGTTTCTCCACGCGACGGCTTGGAGTGACGAGGACAAAGGCATGGTTGGGGGGACCCCGGCCAACCCTGCGACGCTAGAAATAGAGAGGGCCCCGGCGCGTGCCGAGGCCCCCTGTGATTGAGAACGGCGGTTTAAACGTCCGCGTAGAGCATGAACTCCCACGGGTGCGGTCGAAGGGCGACCTGGTCAACCTCTCGCTTGCGCTTGTAGTCGATCCAGGTGTCGATTACGTCCTTTGTGAACACGTCGCCTTCGAGCAGGAAGGCGTGGTCCTTCTCTAGTGCGTTGAGCGCTTCGGCAAGAGAGCCGGGCACTGACTTGATCTTGGCCTTCGCTGCCCCTTCAAGCTCGTAGATGTCCTTGTCCACTGGCTCCGGAGGCATGATCTCGTTCTTGATTCCATCAAGCCCGGCCATCAGGCACGCAGAGAACGCGAGGTAAGGGTTCGCGGCGGGGTCCGGCGATCGGAACTCGACCCGCTTGGTCTTCGGGTTGGTCGAGTACATCGGGATGCGAACGCAGGCCGACCGGTTTCGCTTCGAGTAGACGAGGTTGATCGGCGCCTCGTAACCCGGCACCAGCCGGCGGTAGGAGTTGGTCGTCGGCGCGCACAACCCGAGCAGAGCCGGCGCGTGCTTGAGGAGGCCGCCGATGTAATAGACGGCGGTCTGGCTCAGTCCCGCGTAGCCCTTGCTGTCGGCGAACAGGTTTTGGCCGTCCTTCCACAGGCTCTGATGCACGTGCATTCCGGATCCGTTGTCCTGGAAGAGCGGCTTGGGCATGAAGGTGGCCACGTAGCCGTGCTGCGCGGCGACGTTCTTGATGACGTACTTGAAGATCATCATCTTGTCGCCCATCTTCGTCAGCGTGTCAAAACGCATGTCGATCTCGGCCTGGCCGGCAGTGCCGACCTCGTGGTGTTGGACCTCGACCTGGATACCGGCCTCGATGAGCTTGAGCATGATTTCTGAGCGCAGGTCCTGCTGCTTGTCTGTCGGCGGGACCGGGAAATAGCCTTCCTTGTGTCGCGGCCGGAATGAGAGGTTGGGCTCGGAGTTCTTGCCCGAGTTCCAGATCCCCTCCTCGGAGTCGATGTAGTAGTAGCCGCTGTGGGCGTTCTGGTCGAATCGCAGCGAGTTGAAGAGGTAGAACTCCGCTTCGGGACCCCAGTAGCTGACATCGGCGATGCCTGAGCGGCGCAGGTGCTCTTCAGCTTTCTTGGCGATGAAGCGCCCGTCGCGGCTGTAAGGCTCGCGGGTGATTGGGTCGATCACGTCGCAGATGAGGAAGAGCGTCTTGTGTGAAAGACACGGGTCGATGGTTGCGGAGTCGGGGTCGGGGATGAGCAGCATGTCGCTCTCATCGATCGCCTGGAAGCCGCGAATGCTCGAGCCGTCGAATCCAAGGCCTTCTTTGAAGCTGTCCACCTCAAGCTCACCCAGCGGAAGGCTGAAGTGCTGCCATGTACCGGGTAAGTCGATGAAGCGGACGTCGACCACCTCGACGCCCTCAGCCTTTGCTCTTTCGAGCACCTCCCGCGGGCTTGTCTTGCTACCGGACTTTGTTTGGATCGCCATCGACACCCTCCTGAACCTGGATTTGACGAGCTCGAGGTTCATGGTAGAAATCGCCGGCGCGCGAGATCACGGTTCGCTCCCACGAATCCAATGGGGCTCTACATGTGTGGTTGACACGAGAGAAGATATGCACAGGCCCCCACCTCTCGTGTGATGCGCACGAGCGCCCTGCTGCTGCTTCGGCGCCACCACACGTTTCGAGGCAGTCCAGTGCTGCCCTAGCTTGAATCCCGAGCCGTCATGCCGACGGTATGCCCAGGAGGTGAGAGGTCATTTGTCAGCTTCGAGAAGAGACCTGAGCGCGCAAGGTGGCGCCACGCTGATCTGGAAGGCGCTGTCGAAGCGCAAACCCTTGCTCGCGATAGCCGCGGGTTTTGCAGTGATCGCGGCGCTGGTGCCGATCGCCGTTCTGGCCGACGACCCGACTGCCCTTGACGGGGCAATCGCTGTCGACACGGTCTGGGTCATCGTCGCCGCCTGTTTCGTGATGTTCATGCAGGCAGGCTTCGCGATGCTCGAGGTCGGGTTCAGCCGCATGAAGAACGTCGGGACCGTCGTCGCCAAGGTGGTGACGAACCTGAGCGTCAGCTCGCTCGCTTACTGGGCTGTCGGGTTTGGCTTCGCCTTCGGCGCCGGCGGCATGTTTGCAGTCATCGGCGGCAGCGGTTTCTTCCCCACCTTCGGCCCCGGCTCGCAGCTCGACCTGCCGGCGATTGCCTGGAGCACAGTTCCGGCGGCGGGCAAATGGTTCTTCGAGTTCGTCTTCTGCGCCGTATCTCTGGCCATCGTCTGGGGCACGATGATCGAGCGTACGAAGTTCATCGTCTACATCCTCTTCGGCATTCCGTTTGCCGCCTTCATCTATCCCCTCATCAGCCACCAGCTGTTCGGTGGCGGCTTTCTGATGGCGACCCTGGGCAGCCAGGACTTCGCGGGCTCAACTGTGGTTCACCTCACCGGCGCGACGGCCGGCCTTGCCGGGCTTCTGCTGCTTGGTCCACGCATCGGCAAGTACGAGAAGGGACGGCCCAACGCCATCCCCGGCCACAACATGCCGCTCGCGCAGCTCGGTGTCCTCATCCTCTGGTTTGGTTGGTTTGGATTCAACCCGGGTTCAACGCTCAACGCCACCAACCTGCATTTCGCAGACGTTGCTGTCGTCACCAACCTCGCAGCGGCTGCCGGCGCGGTGTCGGCGCTGGCCACCATCTACTTCGTCACCAAGACGATGGACGTGGGCATGATCGGCAACGGCGCGATTGCCGCGCTCGTCGCGATAACCGCGCCCTCGGGTTATGTCGAGCCGTGGGCAGGTGTTGTCATCGGTTCTGTCGCCGGCGTGATAGTCGTGCTCGGAGTGCTCGCACTCGACAAGGTCCTCGACGACCCGGTTGGCGCGCTACCGGCCCATGGCCTGGCGGGGATCTGGGGCACGCTGAGCTGCGGCCTCTTCACTGTGCCGTCGCTGGCCAAGTTCAACGGCGTCGGCGAGGGCGGTCTTTTCTACACGGGCAGCTTCCACCAGCTCGGGGCGCAGGCGATCGCTGTCACGGCCTCCTTCGTGACGGTGTTCGTCCTCAGCTACGGGCTGTTCTGGATCATCAAGAAGACGGTCGGGCTTCGCGTCTCGGCGCGCGAAGAGATGGATGGGCTCGATATCAGCGAGCACGGCATGTGGGGCTACCCCGAATCGTTCATGCCCGTGCCGGGCGGCATCTACCGGCCGGCTGATACGCCTACAGTCAACCCACACCGTTCGTCGGAGCCGGTCCCCGGCGCGGCGCACACGGAGAGGGCACGAGCATGAAGATGGTTATGGCGATCATCCGGCACGAGCGGCTGCAGGAGGTGCAGGACGTGCTCGACGAGTGTGGTGTGTCAGGGGTCACCGTGACCGAGGTCAAGGGCTGCGGCGCGCAGCGCGGCTACACGGAGAAGTACAGGGGCACGGCGGTACACATCTCGCTCATTCCTCGCTTGAAGATCGAGGCGGTGATGCGCGCAGAGATCGTCAAGACGGTGGTCGACAAGATGGCGGTAGCCGCCCGCACGGGCGAGGTCGGCGACGGCAAGATCTTCGTCCTCGACGTCGAGGACGCCGTGAGAATCCGCACAGGAGAGCACGGAGCAGAAACGGTTCAGCACGCCGAAAGGGCGATGTGGGGGCACTAAAAAGTATGAGAGGGAACCCGGGCGGTTCCCTCTCATCGCGCGTGCGGCTTCGCCGCAGGCGCTGCTCTCTTTCCGGGAAGGATGGGATTTATTGAGAGTTTCTCCTCGCGACGATGAGGAGGCATTAGGGACAAAGCTATGGCCGGGGGGACCCCGGCCAACCCTGCGACGCTGGTGTTGTAGTTAGGCGGTCGGCTTGGCTTCGGTTGGGGTGGCTTTTTCGGGTTCGGTAGGGACGTTCTTGTTGATCCATTCTCGGATTGGGTTGGCGCTGCCCGGGTAGCCAACCATGCGGTCGACCATCTTGCCGTTTCGGAACAGGCCGAGGGTGGGCATTGCCATGACGCCATACGTGATCGCGATGTCCTGATTGACGTCCACGTCGAGCTTGCCAATCGTGACCTTGCCCTCGTACTCGACAGCCAGTCGCTCGAGGACTGGAGTCATCATCCGGCAGGGCGGGCACCAATCGGCGTAGAAGTCAACGATGACCGGCAACCCGGCCGAGAGCACGTCGGCCTCGAATGTCGGGCCATCGAGGTGCTTGAGGTTTTCCATGTCAACTACAAGCCTGCCACG
>DATLPO010000009.1:0-13619 GCA_035535675.1 Candidatus Limnocylindria bacterium | reverse complement strand
GTCAGGCCGGGGAGCGGCCAGGTCTGGATGTTCGAGCTGTTGAATGCGTAGACGAGGATCAGCACGATTGGAATGAACAGGAACAGCAGGATGAGGACGACCCACAGCCGCAACGCAAAGCGCGTCCAGAAGCCTTCCACTTTCTACAAGGCCTCGAAAGCGCCGAGGCGCTTGGCGACCAGGAGGTAAACGGCCATGATCGCGACGGGCACTGTCGCCAGCGCTGCCGCGAACGGAACGTTGTTGGCGATGCCCACACTGCTGTAAACCACGTTGCCGATGAATGTGGATCCGGCGCCGCCAACGAGTATCGGAGTGATGTAGTCGCCAAGCGTCAGCGAAAACGTGAAGATCGAGCCTGCCACCACTCCAGGAAATGCAAGCGGCAGCACCACGTCGCGCACAGCCCGCCACCGCCGAGCCCCAAGGTCGGCGGCCGCCTCCATCAGGGATTCCGGCACCCGCTCCATGGCTGCGTAGGTGGGGATGATCATGAATGGCAGCCAGATATACGAGAAGACGATCCACATCGCGACGTTCGTATAGCCGATGTTGGCCGGCGGGAGGCCGATCGACTGCAGGCTCCAGTTGAGCACTCCGCTGTGGTTGAGGATGAGGATCCACGAGTAGACGCGCGCGATATAGCTCGCCCACAGCGGAAGCAGCACGGCGGCGAACAGCAGGGTCTGCGTGCGGCGCGAGGCGACCCGTGCCATGTAATAGGCGAATGGAAAGGCGAGGATGGCGTCAGTCACAGTGACCGCTGCGGCCATCAGCACGGTGCGGCCGATGACCAGCCGGTAGGTCGGGTCTAACAGGATGGTTCGGAAGTTGTCGAGGTTCCAGACCTGCACGATCTGCGTCGTGAAAGAGTCGATCTGCCAGAACGCAGTGATCAGTAGCAGGGCGAGCGACAAAAGGTAGATGAGGGCGAACCATCCCATCGGCGGCGTTAGTAGAAGCAAAGCCCTCAGCCACGGGCGGCGCCAGAGCAACGATTGAAGGGAGGCGGCCCCGCCAGTTTTGCGGGGCCGCCGGGCAGCTTCGACTGCCATTTTCAGATGGTGATTATGAGGAGGTGACCGAGGTCCAGGCCGTCTGCCACGTCGAGTAGGGGATGCAGGTCGTGCTGCCGTCCGCGCATGTGGCGATCGGGGTCTTCCAGAACTTGATGGTGTCGAAGTAGGAGCTGACAGCGTCGGCGTGGTACTGCTTGCAAGAGCCGGCCGACAGGGCTTCCATCTGCGAACACGCCTTGCTGTTGACAGGGGTCTCTCCGAAGAAAATCGCCTGCTGGGCCTGCACCTTCGCCGTGCTCACGTACTTGGTCCACAGGTAGGCGCAGTTGGGGTGAGGGGCGTTGGTGGCGAGCATCCAGGTGTCGCCCCATCCTGTCGCTCCCTCGGTCGGGATGGTATCGGCGACCGGCTTCTTGGCAGCCTGAAGGGTGATCGTCTGGTAAGGCCACGCGGCGCCCACCATCACGTCGCCGTTGGCGAAGAGCTGAATCTCGTCACCGGCAAGCGGCCAGTACTTCTTGACGAGCGGCCTCTGCTGCTTGAGCAGCGCGATCGCGGCGTCGAACTGCTTCTGGTTCAGCTCGTACGGGTCCTTGATTCCGAGGTTGGGCTGGGTGCTCATCAGGTAAAGGGCTGCATCCGCGATCTGGATCGGGTTGTCAGGCACTGTGATCAAGCCCTTGTTGGCGGGGTCGTAGAGGACGCTCCAGCTGGTCGGCGCGATCGGGAACTTCTTGGTGTTGTACAGGAGCACGTTAGGGCCCCACTGGAGCGAGATGCCGTAGTGGACGCCATTGATCGTGTTGTAGGGGGGCGTCTTGAAATAGGTCTGGAAGTCTGCGAAGTCGGGGATGAGGTCGGGGTTCATCGGCCTGACGTCACCGCCGTAGATCAGGCGTAGGTCGGCGTCACCCGAAGCGGAAACCATGTCCCACTGGCCGCCCCCGCCTCCTGCCATGAGGGTGACCATCTCGTCGGAGGAGCCGGCGTACTTCGCGTTCACCTTGCACCCTGTCGACGCTGTGAACGGCTTCACCCACGAGGTGTCGGTATAGCCCTCCCACGCGATCAGGTTGAGCTGACCTTCGCCAGGTCCGATCTCGGTCTGCGGCTTCATGTTGGCGGTTGGCGGTGGGGCTGCGGTCGAGCCTCCCGGGCCGGTGGTGGTGCCGCAAGCGGTCAATGCGACCGCCGCGGTCGCGGCTAATGTCACGAGCCGGAACCAAACGCCCGACCCGGCTTCTGCTTTATTCATGCTTACTTTCCTCTCCTACGACTCATATTCGCCCTCGGCCGACTCGGCCCGGGAGCCCTGGCTATCGAGAACGTACGTGTGGCCTGTCGCCCACGCCAGACGCACGCGGCGTCCCTCGTACCTGAGCGCCTGGCCCGGCGCGTCCATATTCTGGCGTACTGCGACAAGCTGCTCACCGCGATCGAGCCGGACGATGTAGCGGGTGGACATCCCGACATAGACCACCTGTTCGACGATGCCAGGCTCAACGCTCATGCCGCGCCCCGCTTCCTGGCCCTCCTCGAGCATCCGCAGCTTCTCCGGGCGAACCACGAACCGAACCCCGTTTCGCTCGAGCACGTTCGAGATCCCGATGAAGCCGGCCACGAACTCGGTAGCGGGCCGCTCATAGACCTCGACCGGGGGCCCAACCTGCTCGATCTTGCCATTTGCCATCACAGCCATGCGGTCGCTCATCGTGAGGGCCTCTTCCTGGTCGTGCGTGACGTAGACGAACGTGATCCCCACCTTCTTCTGGATGCGTTTGAGCTCGAGCTGCATCTCCTGCCGCAGCTTGAGGTCCAAAGCGCCGAGCGGCTCGTCAAGCAAGAGCACCTCGGGCTCGTTCACGACAGCGCGGGCAAGGGCAACCCTCTGCCGCTGCCCGCCCGACAGCTGATTGGGTTTCCGCCGTTCGAGTCCTGTCAGGCGCACCATGCTCAGCGCCCTCTCGACGCGCTGCTTGCGCTCCGGCTTCGCGATTCCCTTGACCCGCAGGCCGTAGCCGATGTTGTCGGCGACGTTCATATGCGGGAACAGCGCGTAATCCTGGAACACGGTGTTGGTCTGCCGCAGGTGCGGCGGGGTGGAGGTGACGTCGTGGCCGGCGAGCTCGATGCGGCCTTCATCAGGTCGCTCGAAACCGGCAATGAGGCGAAGGAGCGTGGTCTTGCCAGACCCTGACGGCCCCAGCAGCGTGAAGAACTCTCCCGCTTCGATGGTCAGGTCGACGCCCGCCACGGCGAGCACGTGCCCATAGCTCTTGCGAACGCCGACCACCCTCAGGGCCGGCGGCCGCAGAGCACTCTTGGCGGAAGCCGCGTGCCTGGCTTCCCTCGAGTGGACTGTCACGGGTGCCTCCGGAGCGGTGCACCCCTAGTCAAGCGATGCCATGACGTGCTTGATCTGGGTGTAGTCCTCGAGCGAGTACATCGACATGTCTTTGCCGTAGCCGCTGCCCTTGTAGCCGCCGTGAGGCATCTCGTTGACGATGGGGATGTGCGTGTTGATCCAGACCGCGCCAAACTTCAGGCGGCGCGCCATCCGCAGCGCCCTGCCCACGTCGCGAGTCCACACTGACGCGGCGAGGCCGTAGTCGACCCCGTTGGCCCACGCAAGCGCTTGGTCCTCGTCGCTGAACTGCTGGACTGTCACCACGGGGCCGAACACCTCCCGCTTGACGATCTCGGCATCCGGTCCCGACGGCACCACGACGGTCGGCGAGTACCACGAGCCGGCCTTCTTGATCCTCGCGCCGCCGGTGAGCACCTTCGCTCCGTCCTTGCGGGCGCGGTCGACGAACCCTGTCACACGCTCGGCTTGCTCCTCAGAAACCAGCGGACCCATCTCCGTGTCGTCAGCCTTAGGGTCGCCGACCTTGAGGGATTCAACTGCCGGGACCAGGTCGCTGAGAAGCTTGTCGAAGATCTTTGGTCCCGCGATGACGCGCGTGGCAGCGGTGCAGTCCTGGCCCGCGTTGAAGAAGCCGCCGATCTTGATTCCTTCCACCACCGCGTCGAGATCGGCATCGTCGAAGACGACCACTGGCGCCTTGCCGCCCAGCTCCAGGTGCACACGCTTGAGGGTCGCGGCGGCTGCGCGCGCGACTTCTTTTCCGGTCGCGACATCGCCCGTCAACGACACCATTGCAACGTCAGCGTGCCTGACGAGGCCGGCGCCGACAGGCTCGCCATCGCCAGTGATCACGTTGAGCACCCCGGGGGGAAGGATGTCAGCCGCCAGCTCCGCCAGGCGAAGGGCTGTGAGGGGCGTCCATTCCGATGGCTTCAACACGACTGTGTTGCCTGCCGCGAGAGCAGGCCCGAGCTTCCAAGCCGCCATCATCAGCGGGTAGTTCCACGGGGCGATCGAGCCGACCACACCCAGCGATTCGCGCCGGATCATGCTCGTGAAACCTTTCATGTACTCGCCGGTCGACTTGCCCTCGAGAATGCGTGCAGCGCCCGCGAAAAACCTGAAGCAGTCGGCAGTTGGGGGAATCTCTTCCGACAACGTCGTGGCAAGAGGCTTACCGACGTTCTCCGATTCCAGGGCGGCCAGCTCATCGCCGTGCGCCAGGATCGCGTCGGCGAGCTTGAGGAGGGCTTCGCTGCGTTCCCTCGGCGTGCTGTCAAACCAGACCTCGTCATAGGCCTTGCGGGCTGCCTTGACCGCCCGGTCCACGTCATCCGCCGTGCCCTTGGGCACGTGCGAGATGACCTTCCCATTGGCGGGGTTGATGATCTCCTGGTCGTCGCCGCCCGAGCTGTCGACCCATTCACCGCCGACGAACATCTGATGGCGCTTCAGCGTGGTGCTCATATGTCCTCTCCCCTTAAGGGTCTACTTGGCTGCGCCGGCGGCAACTGCGGCTAGTGCCGAGCCGATGATGTCGAGGCCCTCATCGAGCTGGTCATCGGGGATGGTCAGCGGCATCAGCGTGCGAATCACGTTGTGGTGAATCCCCGCGCGAAGCAGGATCAAGCCCCGCTCTCGGGCGAGCCCAAGCATCTGCGCGGTCTCCGTATCGGCCGGAGTCTTGGTCTTGCGGTCGCGCACCAGCTCCATTCCAGCCATCGCGCCCATGACGCGGACGTCGCCGACCAGGTTGTGCTCGGACGCCCAGGTCCGCATTCGCTCCTCCACGATCGAGCCGATCCTCGCGGCCCTTTCCGGCAGCTTCTCATCACGCATCACGTCAAGCACCGCCAGTCCCGCGGCGCAAGCGACAGGGTTGCCACCGTAGGTCCCGCCCAGCCCACCGGGGCCTGGCGCGTCCATGACCTCGGCGCGTCCGACGACTCCGGATAGTGGGAAGCCGGCCGCGAGGCTTTTGGCGATCGTGACCAGGTCGGGCGCCACGCCCGAGTGCTCGATGGCGAAGAACTTGCCGGTTCGCCCGAAGCCGGTCTGAATCTCATCGACGATCAGGAGAATCCCGTATTTTTCGGTCAGGGCACGAAGCTTTTGCAGGAAGGCTGCCGGCGCCGGGACGAAGCCGCCCTCGCCGAGAACCGGCTCGATGATGATCGCTGCCACGCGTGACGGCGCGACAGACGATTCGAACAGCTCCTCGAGCGAGGCGAGCGCCTTCTCGGTGCTCCAGCCACGGTACTCGTAAGGAAACGGCACCTGGTAGACCTCGGTCGCGTACGGCCCGAAGTTCTGCTTGTAAGGGACTACCGACCCTGTGAGGCTCAGCGCGAGGAGCGTCCTGCCATGGAAGCCGCCATGAAAGCTGATCACTGCCGGGCGGCCGGTGTGCGCGCGGGCGATCTTGACGGCGTTCTCTACAGCCTCGGCACCCGTGCTGAAGAAGATCGCCTTTTTGGGCCCCTCTCCTGGCGCCAGCGCGCAAATGCGCTCCGCCAGCCTCAGGTAGGACTCGTACATGACGACCTGGAACGAGGTGTGGGTGACGCGATCCACCTGGGCGTGGACAGCCTCCATGACGTGAGGGTGGCCGTGCCCGACGTTGAGCACACCAATGCCGCCTGCGAAGTCGATGTAGCGCTTGCCCGCGACATCCCAGAGCTCGGCGCCCTTGGCGCGATCGGCGACGAGGGGATGCGCGGTCGTGATACCTCGCGGGATGTACCGGCGGCGCAGCTCCGCCAGCTCCGCCTGATGGGGCTCGCTTGCCGCCTGTTTCGTGCCCACGCCATCCGCCTGATTCGCTGATTTCACCGGCACTCCTTAACCCTCGGTCGAGAGTGTTGACCATTCAAGCACGGGAGCTACTCTAGCCGCCATGAACGGGGTCGATTGCGACGTTGCCACCGCCGCCGCCGGGCGGCTTTGGCCTGGGCTGACGGCGAGCGTCACCGCCCTCTCTGGGGGGATCACCAATCGGAATTACCGGGTGGACGTCGGCGGCTCCTCGTATGTGCTGCGGGTCGGCGGAAACGACACCGACCTGCTGGGAATCGACCGCCCGACCGAGCACGCGGCAAGCCTGCGGGCAGCGGAGGTTGGGGTTGGACCGGCGGTGTATGCGTTCGTCGAGCCGGAGGGCTGGCTCGTCACTCGTTTCATCGACGGGCGTGGCGTGCCGCCGGAGGAGGTCCGCACGCCGGAGGGGATTCGCCGGGTTGCCGCAGTCCTCCGAAAGATCCACGGTGCAGACAAGATCCCTGGACGGTTTGACGCCCACGCCGTCGTCGTCGAATACCGGGACGAGGCGGTTGCCCGCGGTGTGACGATCCCTGTCGAATTTGCCGAGGCGCATCGTGCCTCGGATCGGATCCGTCGTGTACGGGGCCCGCAGCGCGAGGTGCCGTGCCACAACGACCTGCTGAACGCCAATTTCCTTGACGACGGCGAGATCAGGATCGTCGACTGGGAGTACGCGGGCATGGGCGATCGGTTCTTCGACCTGGCCAACCTTTCGGTCAACCACGAGTTCGGGCTCGAGGAGGATCACCTCCTGCTGGCTGCTTACTTTGGCGTCGAGAGGAGGGCGGATCTCGCTGCGCTGCGCCTGATGCGCTTTATGTCCGATTTCCGCGAGGCTATGTGGGGCGTGCTGCAGAGCGGGATCTCAGAGCTGGATTTCGACTTCAAGGGTTACGCGGGCAAGCACTTCGAGCGCCTGATGCGTGCCGCGTCTGATCCGGAATTCGAACGCTACCTGAGCGAGCTCTAGCTCCGAATCTTCTTGCCTGCAGGGTCGTACAGCGGATCATCGGCTATATGGCCGCCAGTCCAGGTCCCGAAAATCTCGACCTCGACTGGCGCACCGGCCATTGAGTCCGCCGGCACATACGCGTAAGCGATCGAGCTGCCGACGGAGTAGCCGAAACCTCCGCTTGTGACCCTCCCGGTGGCGCCCGCGATCCTGACTGGCTCAGATCCGAGCGCGACAGAGTGGGGGTCGTCGAGCACCAGGCAAGCAAGCCTGGTCGCTGCGGGAACTTCGCGAGCTTTCAGCAGAGCCTGGCGCCCGACGAACTCGCCCTTGTCGAGCTTGACGCAGAAGCCGAGCCCGGCCTGGAACGGGTTGGCCTCTGGGCTGATGTCCGACCCCCACACCCGGTAACCCTTCTCGAGCCGCAGCGAGTCGACTGCCTTGTAGCCGCCTGCGACAAGTCCGTGACTCCGCCCCGCCTCCCAGATCGTGTCCCACAACCGCAGCCCGAACTCGGACGGGCAGTAGAGCTCCCAGCCCAACTCGCCGACATATGTGACGCGCAGGGCCGAGCACGGCACAGAGCCCACCGCCAGCTGCCGCGAAGTCATGTACGGGAAGTTGGCGTTGTCCAGATCGGTGAGGGTCAGCGGCTGCAGCATCTGCCTGGAGGCCGGTCCCCACAGGCCCACGCACGCGTAGGCGGAGGTCACATCCTCGACCTGAACCGATCCGTCATCCGGCGCGTGGTCGCGGATCCATGACAGGTCGTGCTGCCCGAAGGCGGTGCCTGTCACCACCCGGAAGCGGTCTTCGGCCAGCCGCGTGATTGTGAAGTCGCATTCGATGCCGCCGCCTTCGTTGAGCATCTGGGTGTAGGTCACCGTGCCGACGCCGCGAGCAACGTGGTTGTCGGACAGTGATTCGAGGTACGCGGCTGCGCCGCGCCCGCGGACCTCGATCTTCGCGAACGAGGTGAAGTCGAACAGCGCGGCATTCTCCCTGCAGGCTCTGTGCTCCGCCTCGATCGCGGGTGACCACAGGCGACCGGCCCATCCACGCGGCCGCAGTGACTCATCGCCGTGAGCCGCGTTGGGTTCGAACCAGTTGGCCCTCTCCCAGCCCGACTTCTCGCCGAAAGCTGCGCCGAGCTCGGCCAACCTGTCGTAGATCGGAGAGACGCGCAGCGGTCTGCCTGCGCTTCGCTCGTGGCCCGGGTACTTGACGTCGTAATAGGTGGAGTAGACCTCGCGCGTGCGCGCCAGGGTGTATTCGCGGCTGGTGTAGTGGCGCCCGAAGCGGCGCGAGTCCATCTCCCACGTGTCGAGGCCGGGCCGCCCTTCGACAATCCACTCGGCGACAAGGCGTCCCATGCCACCCGCACCGGCGAGGCCATGCGCGCAGAAGCCCGCGGCCACCCAGAAGCCGCGAACCTCGCTGGGTCCGAGGATGAACTCGCCATCAGGAGTGAACGCCTCCGGGCCGTTCACCAGCCGAACCACCCCCGCATCTTTTATCGCCGGCGTCCTGACTATCGCGTTAGTCATGAGCGGCTCGAAGCGGTCCCAGTCGGGCTCGAGCAGCTTGCCGTTGAAGTCGGCGGGGATGCCGTCCATGCCCCAGGGCGCCGGGTCGCGCTCGTATCCGCCCATGATCAGCCCGCCCGACTCCGGCCGGTAGTAGACGAGCAGCGACGGATCGCGCATCGTCGGCATGTCGAGGGGCAGTCCGGAAGGGGTAGTGATCAGGTATTCGTGCGCCATCGGAATGATCGGGACGTTGACCCCGGCGAGCCGGCCGATCTCGGTGGCGAACATGCCCCCGGCATTGACGATGAGCTCCGTATCGATGTCTCCGCCATCGGTGATAACCCGGCGAACTCTCCCGCCGGTGACATCGATCGCGGTGACCCTGGTGTCCTCGCAGATCTCGGCGCCCCGCCGCCGGGCGCCTTCGACAAGAGCGAAGGTGAGCTGGCTCGGGTCGATGTAGCCGTCGGTGGGGAGAAAGGCGGCGCCGAGGACGCCGGCCACGGACATCGGCGGGAACATTTTCTGGGCGTCGGTCGCCGAGATGAGCTCGAGTGGCAGGCCGAACGTCTTCGCCCAGCCCGCCTGGCGCGCCAGCTCCTCCATGCGCTCTTGGCTGGAGGCCAGCCGCAGCGAGCCGACCTCGTGCCACCCTGTCTCCAGGCCGACCTCGGCGCCAAGGGTTCTGTAGAGGTCGACCGAGTTCATCATCATCTGCGCCAGGCTCAGCGAGCCGCGCAGCTGGCCGACGAGGCCCGCGGAGTGGAAAGTCGACCCACTGGTGACACGCGACCTCTCGATAAGAACCGTTTCTGTCCAACCCAGGCGAGCGAGCCAGTAGAGGATTGCTGCGCCGCCGACACCACCTCCGATCACGACAGCGCGGGCGTGCGATCTCATCGAGTCACCGCCAGCATCCTATCGAGAGTGCCGGGGGCCGACCTACGGCCGGCCCCCCGAGATTCAAGCTTCAGTCGCCGGTTTGTGCAGCAGGCGACATCGCCGGAGTGTTGTCTTTTCCGCGCTGCGCCACGAAGTAGTAGATGGCGCCAACTATCAAGATGACCCCGAGGGTCGCTTCGAATACCGGGATGCTGCCGAGGGCATCACCGATGTTGGGGAACAGTGCGGTGAGTGGAGGGTTCTGACCACCCACTGAAGCGTTGCGCGGCCACAGGAAGTTGATCTCCATGCTGATTCCCCAAACGAGGGCGAGGATGTTGACGATGGTGCCCCAGCTGCCGAGCTTGAACGGGGCCGAATCCCTCGGCCAGCCTTTGAGGCGCGCAAGGAGGATGGCGATGTTGCCAAGGATGTACGAGAGGTAGATCATCCCCGTCGCGCCGATCGCGATGGTGAATGCGCTGGCGTATGCGAGGAGCGGCAGGCCGGCAAGCACGCCGATGACGATGCAGGTGCCCACCGGGGTGTGCAGGCTGGCGGATACGTTGTTCCAGTACTTCGCCAACGGAAGCTTGCCGTCCCGGCCCATTCCGAACGCGAGGCGGATCGTCGAGGTCTGGATCGCCAGGCAGCAGACGTAGATGGCGGCGACCACGACCAGCAGGTAGAGGTTGGCGGCCCAGCCGGGGAAGTTCGCTTCGATGATCGTGACGAGCGGGAACGGGTACTTACCGGCCGCTGTGTCGGCGACGAACGTCTTCATGTCGCCCGGGATGGCGATCACAACCGCGAACAGGAAGATGGTGCCGATGATCGCGGCGCCGATGATCGCAGCGAGGACCGCGCGCGGCGCTTCTCGCCTCGGGTTGTTCGTCTCTTCGGCAAGAGTGCTGGCCGTGTCAAAGCCATAGATCACGAACAGCGACATGAACATTGCTGCGAGGAAGACGCCGGCCTGGTTGTTGAAACCTTCGCCGAGATAGCTGAAGTCGGCGAAAACCGCCGGCGACTGGTGGTGGTAGAAGATCACCAGGACGATCGCAAAAACGACCATGCCGAGAATCTCGAAAACAACGCCCGTGTTGTTGACGAACGCCACAAGTCTCACGCCGAAGATGCTCAGCAGCGTGGTGCTCAGTAGCACGATTGCCGCCGTCTTCGGGTAGACGCTGGCGTCGTCAGTGTTGATGTTCATGCCCAGGTTGTTGAGCAGGGGAATGAGGACGAGCGGAACTGTCGCTACCACGGCGGCGACGGTGAGCACTCCTGCAAACAGATAGATCCAGCCCGTGAACCACGCGTACGTGCGATTGGACAGATATTTGGTCCATTGGTAAACCGAGCCCGCGACCGGAAAGTGGGCGCTCACCTCCGCGAAGTTGAGGCCGACGATCAGCTGTCCAACGACGACGATCGGCCAGCTCCAGAAGAACGCCGGGCCGGCCAACCCGAGGCCGAGGATGAAGAGAGTGAAGATACCCGTCGACGGCGAGATGTATGAAAAAGCGATGGCGAAGCTGGAGTAGACGCCCAGCATCCGCTTCAGCTCTTGCTTGTATCCGAACCTCGCCAGGTCCTGTTCGTCGGCATGGTGGGCCGAATCAGTGACGCTCAAGTGCTCCCCTCCTTGCGTGCCTGCTGACCGATCGTGAATTGCCGCGGACGCTATCACCCGGTTTCCACTGCGTCAACGGGAGCGCATGACGCAACGAGGGCCGCGTGGAGCCCGGCCCGTTTACCTCCCTGCCGAAGGCGGGGAGGACAGGCCACGCTTTAGCGTGGCCAGGTGGGGATAAGGGGCCGGCACACCTGGCGCCGGCCCCGTAGGAAGCTCAAACCTACATCTGAACGATGGGGCGGACCTCCATGGCACCCACGTGGGCCACCGGGCACTTGGCTGCATATTCGACAGCCTCGTCCAGGTCTTTGGCTTCGATCACGTAGAAGCCGACCAGCTGGTCGCCGCCGTGCACGAAGGGTCCCGAAGTCGCCTGGGTGGAACCGTTCCGGACGCGAACTGTTTTCGAGGTCTTGGACGGCTGGACGGGGTCTCCCGCCTTGAACATGCCCTTGCCGTCGATCTCCGCGAAGTAGCTGTTGAACGCGTCATTCTGCTTGTCGAACTGGGGGCTGCCCGGGGCAGGCATCTTCGATTCGTCGGCATAGAGAAGGTAGAGGTATTTCACGCTGACTCCTTTTCGATAGGCCACCTCTGAGGTGGCGTGATTTGAACTTGAGCGCTAGACGGGCTTCGCCTGGGCGAGCACCTGCTCGCGGGTCACACCTTCCATGTGGTGGACTTCCGAGGCGTGCTGCTTGACGCCGGCGACGAGCTTGTCCTCGTCATCGGTCTCCAGCACCCAGCCGCACTCACACTCGACTCGCTTCTTCATTGCGTCTCCTTGTGTCAACCTGCCGGCGCTAGCATCTTGGCCGGTGGCCTTTGGGGAATCTTTGGGGGCTGATTGTTAAGGATCTACCTTACCGGCGAGGTGCAGGCGGAGCGAGATGGGCGCCTCCTGCGCGAATCGAAACTTGGCGGGCCGCAGGGCCGGTTTGTGCTCGCCTATCTCGTCAGTGAAAGAAAGCGGGCGGTCACGCAGGCGGAGCTGGCCGAGGCTCTGTGGCCGGATTCTCTGCCGCCTTCGTGGACAGTCGCACTCAGCGCGATCATCAGCCGCCTTCGATCGAGCCTCGCCACCCTGGGGCTGGTCCGGTCCCACATCATCGGCAACGCGTTCGGCTGCTACCAGTTCTCGGCGCCTGGCGACACGTGGGTTGACATCGAGGCCGCGCTCGCCGGCGTTGACGCGGCAGAGGGCGCGATCGCAATCGGCAATCCACAAGCCGCTTACGGACCATCGCTCATCGCGACAACGATCCTGCGCCGACCATTCCTGCCTGGGGACGACGGCCCGTGGGCGGAGGAGCGGCGTGCCGCGCTAGCGGCTGCGCTGGTGAGGGCGCTCGACAGCAGAGTCGAAGCGCTTTCAGCCAACGGAGAGGTCGAGCTCGCGCTGACGCACGCGCGCGAGGCTGTGCGAATGGAGCCGTATAGGGAATCGGGCTACCGGCGGTTGATGCGGATGCAGGTCAAGAACGGTGACCGCGGAGAGGCAATCCGCGCTTACCTGGAGTGCAAACGCCTTCTCGAGGCCGAGCTTGGTGTGGGCCCGTCGGAGGAGACCGAATCGCTCTATCGAGAAATAGCCGGCGCAGGGGTGTAACAAACCGGCTGGTTCGGGCGTAGTACCGCTACGGAGATCGTGAGTCAGGACCTGCCGGCGGCAGATCGACTCCGGCGCGCAAGGGCCGGCGATGGGCCCGCGTTCGCCGAGCTGCTCGAGCCGGTCCTCGATCCAGCTTTCCGACTTGCCATGACGATGCTCAAAGACAGGGCCGCAGCGGAGGACGCCGTCCAGGAGGCGGCGCTGAAGAGCTGGCGCAAGCTCGATAGGTTTCGGGCCGGCGCCGAGCTGAGGCCGTGGTTCCTGGCGATAGTTGCCAACGAGTGCAGAACGGTTCGGCGCTCTCGGTGGTCGCAGATGATCCGCTTCGATGACCTCGGCACGCGCGGGCGGGCTGTCACGCCCGATGCCGACTTGGCGGATCGCATCGACCTCGATGCAGCGCTCGATCGCCTGCCCAAACATCACCTGCTCGCTCTGACCCTTTACTACCAGCTCGACCTGCCGATCGAGGAGGTCGCACGCGTGCTCAGGTGCTCAGCCGGCGCTGCGAGGCAGCGCATCCATCGAGCTCTTGCGCTGCTGCGGCCGGGAATGGCCCTGAGATTGACCGATGACACCTGAAGAACGAGATCTTCGCCGCGCGCTGGACGCGCGCGGTGGAGAGCCGTCGCCGGAATTTCGGGCACGACTTTCCACCGCCCTCAGCGCGGGCCGGCCTGTCGTGAAGACAACACCCGCCCTCGCGTTGGTCGCGGCCACGTGCCTCGTCTTCGCAATGGTCGGTGTGCTGATGCTGTCGCGGTTGGGGCCTCAGGTGAAGCATGGCCCAGGTCCGGC
>DATLPO010000008.1:0-42767 GCA_035535675.1 Candidatus Limnocylindria bacterium | reverse complement strand
AGGCCCGCGACCTCGTTGCGCACCGATTGGATCGCGCGCTCGCGCTCCGCCTCGATCTCCCTTCGCGCGGCCTCGATGGTTCGCTTCGACTCTTCCTCAGCCTTTTGCTTGAGCTCCTGTCGAAGCTGCTCTGCGGACTTGGTCGCAGCGTCGATAATCGACTGGGCGGTCTTGCGTGCCTCGTTCAGCTTTGCCTCTGCGTCCTTCAAACGTGCTTCAGCGTCGGCTCGCGATTTTTCGGCCTCTGTCAGCTGGTCTGCAATCAGGCGCTGCCGTGCCTCGGCCAGCTTGACTATCTCGGGATAAACCCAACGCGCCAGGACCGCCATCATCGCCAGGAACGCGATCAGCTCAACGATCACCGTGCCGTTGATGTCGATGACGCCGGAGGTCCCTTCGAGAACGAGCATCAGCTGATTCCCCTTCGGACCTAACCGACCCTGGACAGGAAGACGAAGCCGAAAGCGAGATTGATGAAGTACATGGCTTCGACGAGGCCGACGATTGTGAAGAGCCAGGGGATCATCCTTCCCTGGGCTTCGGGCTGTCGGGCGACTCCGCTGATGAATGCGTTTCCAGCCAGGCCGTCACCGACGGCGGCGCCGATGGCGCCCAGGCCGAGGGCCAGGCCGAATGCAACAAGTGCGCCGGCGAGCTCAATACCGTGGTCTGTCATGAGTCCCTCCTAATGGTGTTCGTGTTCGAGACCCTCGCGGGCCGCGCCGAAATAGATGACCGTCAACAGCATGAAGATGAACGCCTGGATGAAACCGATGAAGATGACGTCGAAAGACTTCCAAACAATCAGCACGATCGAACCCAGCACCGTTGCGCCAATGGTCCCGACCACCGGGAGCTGGAGGGCTGAAAGGCTCGCGATCAGGCCGATCATCACGGCCCCCGCGAATATGTTGCCGAAGAGTCGGAGGGCGAGAGTCACCGGCTTGACTCCCTCCTCGAGGATGTTCAACGGGATGAAGACGATTCGTGCTGGAAGAGGCAGCTCGAAGGGCTTGGTGAACCGTTTCAGGTAACCGCCGAGTCCGAGCACGCGAATGCTGTACCACTGCACGACGAGGATCACGATCAGGCCCATTGCGAGCGTCTGGTTGAGGTCCGCGTTGGCTCCATGCAGGACCGGGAACAGTGCCAGCGGGAAGACCTCGATCCAGTTGGCGATCAGGATGTAGAGGAAGAGAGTCAGCGCCAGCGGAATTATGAAAAGCGCGTCGTCCGAGACATTGCTCTTGATCAACCCCCGGAGCTGGTCGTAGCCCCACTCGAATATCGCCTGGACCTTTCCAGGCTTCCCTTCCTGGAGCTTTGACCGCACCCAGAAAGCGATCGCGATCGTTACGCCTACGGCGATGAAGGATGAGATGACGCTGTCGTAGTTGAGGGTGCACAGAGTTCCGCACCCGAGATCGATCGTCGGGTGGCTGCCTGGGCTCGCCTCGGTGTAGATCACGTCCGCAACCCCTGCCTGATGCTTGCAGCGACCATGACGAGCTGGGCAGCCCCGACACCGAGCAAGACAGGCCATGCCGAGACGCCAAAGACGAGCGCCACGAGCAACGCCAGCCCGCTCAAGGTCACGAGCCGCAGCATGCTGCCTGCCAGAAACGGCGTGGCCTGACCGAGCAGCCCGGCGATCGCATATCCATTCGCGGACCCAACCAAAAGCCCGCCGGCTAGACCCAGTCCGATGGTCAGCTGACCGAACGCTGCGGAACTCACGGTGACCAGCGCCGCGAGGATCGCCGAAGCGATCACCGTGTCCCTGAGCATCCCACCTGCCCTCACTTCGACAGCTCCCTCACCTTCAACCAGATGGCGATTCCGCCTGCGACCAGGCCGACGAACAATCCAATCAGAACAAAAACAGGCGCCGTGTGCAAAGCGCTGTCGAGAAGGACACCCGCGATGAGGGGCACGAGGACCGCGCCCGCAAGGTATAGCCCGATTCCGGCGAGGTCAGACCCTGTTGTTGGATTCGAGGGGGGCGGCATGCCCGGCCGAATTCTAACGGAGCAGGGTGCGGAGGTAGGGTACGCGGACGCGCCAGCCTGCCTTCTGCAGGAGGTCTGCCGCCACGGTGGAGGCGAGGGCGGCTGAAGTGGCAAGGACCACCGCCAGGATGCGGCCGTGGCCGAACAGGGTGAGCCCGATGGCGCCGAGCAGCGCGCTGGCGGCATAGAACGCGTAGCACGTCTGGCGCGGGTCCAGCCCGAACGCCTGGAGCCGGTGGTGCAGGTGCATCAGGTCAGGGCGCGCCACCGAAGCGCCCTCGCGGCGACGCCGCAGGATCGCCCAGGCCGTATCGACGATTGGCAACGCAAGCGCCAGGACCGGGACGACGAGCGCAAATGCGACAGCCACCCTGGCGACGCCAACAATCGAGATGAGAGCCAGGGCCGCTCCGAGGAAATGCGCGCCGGAGTCACCCATGAAGATGCGGGCGGGGTGGAAGTTGAACAGCAGGAATCCTGCGCAAGTACCCGCGAGGGCAGCGGCCAGCTGAACGTACGCGACCTGCCGCAAACCGGCCGCTGCGAGCATCAGGGTGACCGCCACAATGAAAACCACCCCGGCGGCAAGGCCGTCGACTCCATCCAGCAAGTTGACGGTGTTCTGCATGCCGAGCAGCCAGAAGATGGTGATCGGAATTGCGAGCAGCCCAAGCGGGACGAGCTGCGCGCCAGGCAGCCCAAAGGACGCGATCTTGAAACCGAATACGAAGACTGCGACGAGCGCAACCACCAGCTGGAGCCCGAGCTTGACGGCCGCCCGCACATGCCAACGATCGTCGGCCAGGAGGAGCACCGCCGCGAGCCCCGAGACCACCAGCACGCCGATCGTGTCCTTGTAGCGGGGCAAGAAGATAAGGAGAGCGGCCGCGAAACCCGCATACAGGGCGATGCCCCCAAGCAGAGGCGTCGGCTTCAAGTGGAGGTGACGGCCGCCGGGCTGGGCCATCATGCCCGTCCTGCGCGAAATCACGATCATCAGTGGGACGACGAGAGCGCAGACCCCGAAAGCGACCAGCATCGGCAACAGGCCGGGCCCCAGGCGCACGCTGAGGTTGGCGATCGCGTCGCCGCCGAAGAAATCAGTCAAGACTCAGTCGAAGGCGTAAGGGAGCGGGAACCTACGACAGAGATCCAGGGTCCTCTCGTGGACTGAGTCCAGCACTGCGCGATCGTCGATCCCCTCGATGACGTCGGCGATGCAGTCGGCGATCTCCACCATCTCCGCCTCGCGCATTCCGCGCGTCGTCACCAGAGGCGTGCCGACGCGCACGCCGCTCGGGTTGAACTTCGATGCCTCGTCGAAAGGAATCGAGTTGCGGTTGAGGGTGATCCCCACCGTGTCCGCCACATCCTGAACCTGCTTGCCGGTCCGTTTCTGCGCGCGGAGGTCGACCAGCATCAGGTGGTTGTCAGTGCCGCCGCTCACCAACCGTAGGTCGCGTTCCATCAGCCGCTTCGCAAGCGCCTTGGCATTGACGACGACCTGCCTCGCGTAGTCCCTGAACTCAGGCTTCAGCGCTTCGCCAAAACACACGGCCTTGGCCGCTATCGCGTGCATCAGCGGCCCACCCTGGATGCCAGGGAACACCGCCGAGTCGATCGCCTTCTGATGTTCGTTGCGGCAGAGAATGATGGCTCCCCACGCCCCGCGAAGCGTCTTCTGGGTCGTGGTGGTGACGATGGCTGCATGCGGAATCGGGGATGGATACTGGCCGCCCGCGACGAGGCCGGCGACATGGGCCATGTCGACGATGAACGTCGCCCCCACCGAATCCGCAATCTGCCGCATCCTCGCCCAGTCGACGACTCGCGAGTAGGCAGAGAACCCGCCGATGATCATCTTCGGCCGGACCTGCTCGGCCAGCCTCTCCATGGCGTCGTAATCGATCAGCTCCGTCTCGCGGCTCACGCCATAGGAGTGGATCTCGTAAAGCTTGCCGCTGAAGTTCGCCGGGCTGCCGTGGGTCAGGTGACCGCCGGCTGAGAGGTCCATGCCCATCACTCTGTCCCCCGGCTGGCACACCGCCATGTAGACGGCGGCGTTGGCCTGAGACCCGGCGTGCGGCTGCACGTTGACGTACTCGGCTCCGAACAGCTCCTTGGCACGCTCGACCGCCAGCGTTTCGATCTTGTCGATCACTTCACCGGTCCCGCCGTAGTAGCGCCGGCCGGGATAACCCTCGGCGTACTTGTTGGTAAGCAGCGTGCCGAGGGCCTCGAGGATCGCTGGACTTGTGAGGTTCTCAGAAGCGATCAGCTCAAGCGTCTCGGACTGGCGCTTGTACTCATTGCGGATGAGGTTGGCGATGTCAGGGTCGACGCGATCCAGCGCCCGAAAAGACATCGTTGTAATTGGGGTGGGCATGAGGGAATGCTAGCTCCGTCAGCCTGCGTGAGAGGGGGGCGGGCCCAGAAGCTCGGGCGTGAGGATTGCGCCTTCGCGCAGCACATGAGGCTCAGGGCCAGTCAGGTCGAGGACTGTCGAGGCTGTCCCGCCCGGAGCCGCGCCTCCGTCAACGACTGCTGTGACGCCGGGCAGGTCGCCTGCCTCCCGCGCCGTCATCGCAGGGTCCTGGCCGTGAAGGTTCGCGCTGGTGGTCATCAACGGGCCTGCCGCCCGCAGCAGGTCGAGGGCAACCTTGTGCTGAGGGATGCGTACCCCGAGCGTGGCGCCTCCTCTCGCGTGGAGGATCAGCGTGAGCGGGCCCGGCCACCAGCGGCGGATGTAAGCCTCTGAGCGGGCGTCGACATGCACGAAGCCCTCCAGCTGCGATTCGGCGGCGACCATGAGGATGAGAGGCAGGCCCGCAGGCCTTCCCTTGATCCGGTAGATGCGTTTGGTCGCGACCTCGTCATCGGCCGCGGCCCCAAGCCCGTAGACGGTGTCCGTCGGAAATGCAATGACACCGCCGCCGCGGATGAGCTGCGCCGCACGCGTCAGCCCAGCGCGAGTCGGTCTCAGGACCACGCTTCCAGCACCCTCTCGTGCCCTCCGAGGTCGTGGTGGACCTGGCGCACGGCGAACGTCCTCTCCGCCGCGTCGGACACTGCTGCAAGGATCGCCGGATCGATCTCGAGCAGCACCCGCCCCCCTGGATTGAGCCGTGAGGGGGCAATCTCCAGCAGCCTTGTCACGAGCTCGGCGCCACCGCCGCCGGCGTACAGAGCGACGCCAGGCTGTGACGCCACCTCGGCCGGGAGCTTGGAATCCGCGGCAATGTAAGGGAGGTTGGCGCAGACGAGGTCGAAGCTTCCGGGCAGCGGTTCCATGAGATCGCCACAGGCCAGATGGACGCGTTGCTCGAGCGAGTGCTTGGCGACATTGCGAGCTGCCACCTCAAGCGCCTCGCTGCTCACGTCGCCCGCCCACACCTCGACATCGCGGGCGTAATGCGCGATGGCAATGGCGATACAGCCGGTGCCGGTGCCGACGTCGGCCACGCGAAGGGGACGGCCAGACTCGCGAGCGTATGCCACCGCGAGCTGCACAAGCACCTCGGTGTCGGGATTGGGCACGAGCACAGCAGGAGTCACTTCGAAATCAAGCGCCATGAACTCTTTGTGTCCCACCACGTAGGCCACAGGCTCGCCGTGCGCCCGCCGCGCGATCTGCGCCCGGAAGACGCTGAGCTCTGATTCAGACAAAGGCCTGTCGAACTGTAAGTAGAGATCGAGCCGGCGCAGGCCCAATGACCAGGCCAGCATCACCTCGGCATCCAGACGCGCTGACTCGGAGCCGTGCTTGCCGAGGTGCTCCGAGGCCAGCTTGAGGACCTCCAGCACTTTCAACGTGGCGTCAGGCCGATGAGCCGCTGAGCAGTGCCGCCCGGTCGGCGTTGGCCAGCGCCTCGACCAGCTCGTCGAGGTCGCCCGCCAGGACCTGTTCGAGCCTGTGGAGGTCGAGGTTGATTCGATGGTCGGTCACGCGGTTCGCCTTGAAGTTATAGGTCCGTATCTTTTCAGAGCGGTTGCCGCTTCCGATCATGCCGCGCCGCTGCGCCCCGATGGCCGCCTGCTGTTCCGCAAGCTTCATCTCGTAGAGCCTCGCACGCAGCACGCGCATCGCCTTCTCCTTGTTCTGGAGCTGCGACTTCTCGTCCTGGATGCTCACCACCAATCCGGTCGGCTTGTGAGTGAGCCTGATCGCCGAATAGGTTGTGTTGACGCTCTGTCCGCCTGGCCCTTGCGACGTCGAGGTCTTGATCTCGAGATCTTCCGGCTTCAGCTCCACCTCGACGGGGTCCGCCTCCGGCATGACCGACACTGTCGCCGCCGACGTGTGCACGCGGCCCTGCGCCTCGGTCTTGGGCACGCGCTGCACCCGGTGCACGCCGCCCTCGTACTTCAGCTGAGAGTAGGCGCCGTGACCATGCACCTCGAACACGATCTTGTCGTAGCCGCCCTTCTCGCTGTGCGCGACGTCGACCACCTCCACCTTCCAGCCTTTGCGCTCGGCCCACTTCGAGTACATCCGAAAAAGGTCGCCGGCGAAGAGCGCAGCCTCCTCCCCACCTTCCGCGCCCTGGATCTCGACAACGACGTCCCTATCGTCGTTTGGATCCTTGGGCAGCAGGAGCACCTTGAGCCGTTCCTCCAGCTCGCCGGCCTGGGCGGCGGCACGGCGTTCCTCGGCACGGAGGTACTCCACCATCTCCGGTTCCTTTTCATGCCTGAGCATCTCGCGAGCCGACTCCAGCTCGTGGCGCGCACGCTTGAATGCCTCAAATGCCTCGACTGTCTCGCGCAGGGTGCGCTGCTCACGCGCGAGCTTGGTCAGCTGAGCGTGGTCGGCGGCGACTTCGGGACGTCCCATCTCCGCCTCGATCTCGTGATAGCGCCGGGCGATCGCCTCCAAGCGATCGATCACGCTGCGGCTCCGGCCGTTTCCTCCTCACCCTGGCGGGCGCTGTTGAAAGCGACGATCGCGACTTCGAGCATGTCGTCTGAAGGCTCGCGCGTGGTGAACTTCTGCGTGCCGAGGACTGGCAGCAACATCACGCGCACCACAGGGTTTCGCCTGTTGCGCGCCATGAACCTGATGAGCTCGAAGCCGAGGCCCGCGATGAGCGGGATGGCGACGACTCGGCTCACTATCAACCAGAACCAGTTGGGGTGGGCCAGAGCGACCACGCTGAATACCACCACGCTCACGACCAGCACGACGAGAAGGAAACCGGTCCCGCAGCGCGGGTGAAGGAGGCTTGCGCGACGGACCGATGCGACTTCGAGTGGCCAACCAGCCTCGAAGGCGTTGATCGTCTTGTGCTCGGCGCCGTGGTACTGAAAGACGCGGCGCACGTCAGGCAGGAGGGCGATGGCTGACAGGTAGCCAAGCACCAGCCCGACGCGGATCAAGCCCTCGACGACCACGAAAAGAAAGCTCCCGCTCCCGCGGACAGCCAGACCGGCTAGCAGCAGTGGGAGTCCCAGGAACAGGGCAAGGCCGAAGACGGCGGCGAACGCGACCGATCCGGTGATCTCCTTCTTGCCGATGACTATGTCTTGATCGCCGGCATTAACGTTCGCGGACCATATGAGCGACTTCATGCCGAGGTGGAGCTGCTCTCCGATCAGCGCGAGGCCACGTAGGATCGGCAGCTTCCACATCGGGTTGACGTAGATGGCTGCCTTCAGCTCGCCGCGGTCGACGATTATCTCCTTGGTCTTGGGCAGGCGCACGGCCACCGCGTAGTGGCGCTTGCCGCGCATCATCACGCCTTCGATGACTGCTTGGCCGCCGTAGAAGAATTGCTCTCCTCCCCGCTTGCCGGGGAGGTCCGGGCGCAGCCCGGGGAGGGGAGGTGAAGCCGTGTCGGGAGTCTCGACGTCCCCCGGAAGCGGCATCTAGTTACGAGTCGACTTTGCCGCCCGCTTGCGGAACCGCTCGACCTGGCCGCCCGTGTCAACGATCCGCTGCGTCCCGGTGAAGAACGGGTGGCAGACAGAGCAGATCTCGGTCTTGAGCTCCTTGCGCGTGGAACCGGTCGTGAACGTGTTCCCGCAGACGCAGGTGACGACCGCGTCTTCGTAGAAGGTGGGATGAATCTGTGCTTTCAAGGTCATTGTCTCCAGGTGAGTGAGTTTACCGAACGAAGTTACCGAGCATCGTCTCGGTCTGAACGAAGAAGAAGGCGAGATAGGCCACCAGGCCGAGCCAGGCCGCTCCCATCAGGTAGCGCTGCGTTGCCGGCTCCGATGTCAGGTACGCATCGTGCGCCTTGTTCCTGAACCGTTCAATTACGACAGGAATTCCCAGCACCACGATGATGATGACCAGCGGGCTGATCATGCCGGTGAGAAATAGGTAGCCGAGGACAGCCAGACCCGCGACCTGGATCCACTTCGAGACAGGGGCCAGGATCCAGCCTCCGTCCAGCATGCCGAACGGGATCATGTTGAAGAGATTGATCAGGAAGCCGAGGTACGCCCAGCCGAGCAGCACGGTCCAATGAGTGGAGCCGTACAGAACCAAAGCGGCTGTCGCTCCGATCGTCCCGGCGATCGGTCCGGCGATGCCGATCTGGGCCTGGCGCATCGGACTCTGCGCATGTGAGCGCTGGAAGATGGCCGCGCCAAAGAACGGGATGAAGATCGGAGCTGTGGCAGCCATGCCCTGCCGGCGGATCTCGACGACATGCCCCATCTCGTGGACGAAGATCATCAGCACCAGGCCTACCGCAAACCACGGGCCGCCCCAGAACGAGTAGGCGACCACGCTGACGAGCGCAGAACCGAGCGTGGCGAGCGCTGGGATCTTGAAGATGAGCAAGAGCGCGTACTTGCCGTAGGCGAACGCGCCGATGAGGAGGGCGACGAGCCCGCCCAGCAATCCCCCGTTGCGCCTCGAGGCAGGCGCTGGCGAGGAGTGGTACGGGGAATCGGGCGGGATGTCCGATGTCACCGGGTAGGCGGGCGGCGGAGGCGGCGCGATGTAGTCGCCACCGTCAGGGGGATTGGGGTTCCTGTCCATAACTCTGTACTAGTAATACCCTCGCGCGGAGACCCCTAATCCCGGTATGTGAAGTAGGCGAACTCGCGCCCTGAGGGACTCCCCAGGATCACCGTCACGGTGCAGGTCGAGCCGGCTGCGCAAGGGCCCGGCACCACTTCGAACGAGGCCGAGCTGGTCGGCGGAGCTTCAAAGGTGGCGCCGATGATCTCCTCGACGCTCAGGGGCTGGCTGAAACCAGGGGCCCTCAGTATTCCCAAGCACACACCCTGCCCTGGGGCCAACCTGACGCTAGAAGCGGGCACCTGGATCGCGAAAGTCTTCACTACCAGGTCGAGGCGCCCGCGATCACTCTCGGTGACCAGGATGTTCCGGGCGCCGTCGAAGCCGAGACCCTGGGGGTTGAGAAGGCCGCGAGCGATATCGCGGCCGGCGCTCACGTCGCGCAGCCTGCCCTGGCCTGGCAGGATCACGAGGATGTGGCCTGCGGCGTCGCGCACCACGTCGTCCACCCCGGGTAGGTTTCCAGCCACCAGGTAGTGGCCGCCTGCGTTCTGGAGCGCGTAAACAGCGTTCGCATTCTCATCGGCGACTAGCCAGGGCCCGGCCTGCCCCTGCGGGTTGGTCCACACTCCCGCAGGCCGGCTGAATCCTCCTTCGCGCCTTGTGATGTGGCCCGACGTGTCGACAAGAAGGAGCGTGCCGTGGGGGCTGTCAGGGATGACCAGGCCGCCGCTGCCCGAGGCGATGCCATCCAGATTCTCGCCGCTGGCGACGGGCTGGAGTTGAATGAGTGTGCGAACGCCGTTGCCATCGAGCGCGACCACGCGGGCGTTGAGCTGGTCGGCGACGTAGATCGTGTTGCCAACCATGGCGATACCTTCCGCCTCCGGAATGACCTGGGGAAGCCGCGTCAGGCGGCCCGGTCCTCCGACCTTCGCGACATGACCGGTGCCGTGCTCTCCGAGAAGAACACTGCCGTCGGCTTCGAGGTAGAGCAGGTCGTCGGGGACGCTGAGGCCGGTGGCCAGGAGCAGCACGGGATAGGCCGATATGACCCCTGTGGCTCGCCGGGGAGCGGCCGACTTGACGCAAGGTGGAGGGCTTGACGTCGGCGTCGGCAATGAGCTTCGCGCCGACGCGACAGGGGACGGCTTTGTCGCGGTGCCCGATGTGCACGCGGCAAGCGCACAGACCGCCGCCAGCGCCAGGGCGAGAGGCTTAGCCTCTAGCCTCAGCTGGGGTCCCCGACCGTGTGGTGCCTGGTCGTAAGCCGGCGGACGGTGGCCCGGCGGCTCGACATGAGGAGCGAGGCTGTTTCGGCGTATCCGCTCCCGAACAGCACGCCAGGAAGTAGGTGCCCGCCTGTCACGCCAGTCAGCGCGACAGAGATGTCCGCCGCAGGCGCGAGGTCGGCAGCGCCGTATATGCGTCCCGCCGCGTCCCCGATGAGGACACGCTCCTCTTCGTTTCGCGGCCACAATCGCGCCTGGAGCTCACCGCCGAGGCAACGAACTGCACACGCTGCGATGAGCGTCGCATCGACGCCTCCGATGCCGATCGCGGCGTCGATCCCGCTGCCGGGAAGCGCTGCCATCACCGCGCCGGCGATGTCACCCTCCTCGAGGGTCAGGATGCGAGCGCCCGCGGAAGCGACTTCCTCCATCAGGTCCTGGTGGCGCGGCCGATCGAGGATCGCGACAGTCAGATCCTGCACGCGCGCGTCCCGCGCGAAAGCGATCCGCCTCAGGTTGTCGGCGATCGGGTCGTCGAGGTCGATGCCGCCTCTCGCGGCCGGACCCGCCACTATCTTCTCGACGTACCACACGGGCGGCAGCACGGCGAAACCGCCTGGCTCCACCGCGGCCACGATGGAGACAGCGTTGGTCGAGCCCCTCGCCACCTGGCTCGCGCCCTCGACAGGAAAGAGCCCGTAATCGACGCGATGCTCGCCGCCCGACAGGCCGGTCCCATGAGAAAGGTATGGGTCGTTGCGCGGGCCGAGCACCACTGTGCCCGATGGCCCCAGGTCCTCGAGGACTCGCCGCATCGCGTCGGCAGCGATCTCGCTGACCCGGTCGGGGTCGCCCTTGCCCAGCAGTCGCGCACATGCAAGGGCCGCGGCCTCGGTGGCATGCACGAGATCGAAGGCAAGTTCGTGACGCGCCTGAAAGGAGGGGATCCCCCTCCTGGGTTGCTCCAAGGGGCTCTCTACCTAGGTTCCTTCTGACTCTTCCACGAGCTCCGCTGGGCGGAGCTCCATCTGGTCGATGCCGCTCTGAAGGAAGGCAGCACGGACGAAGTCACGGAAAAGCGGATGCGCCCTGTTGGGACGCGATCGGAACTCGGGGTGGAACTGGCTGGCGACGAACCAGGGGTGGCCGGCGAGCTCGACGATCTCGACCAGCCTGCCGTTGGGGGATACGCCGCTGAAGATCATCCCTGCCTCGCCAAGCGATTCGCGATATTCGTTGTTGAACTCGAAGCGATGGCGGTGGCGCTCATAGACGACCTCTTCACCATAAGCCTTGTGCGCGAGCGACCCAGGCAGCAGCTTGCACGGGTACAGCCCAAGACGCATCGATGCGCCCATCTGGTCGATGTTTCTCTGCTCGGGCATGAGGTCGATGACCGGAGTCGACGTGAAGGCGGCGAACTCGGTGGAGTTTGCGTCCGGCGCATCGAGGGCTTCGCGCGCGAAGTCGATCACGGCGCACTGGAGGCCGAGGCATAGCCCGAGGTAAGGGATCTGGTTGTGGCGCGCGTAACGCGATGCCTGCACCTTGCCTTCGATTCCGCGATACCCAAAACCTCCAGGCACGACGATGCCGGCCACACCTTTCAGCGGCGACGTGTCGCCTGCGTCGAGCTTTTCGGACGAGACCCAGCGGATGTCGATGTTGAGCCCGTGATGGATGCCTGCATGGCGAAGGGACTCGATGACGCTCAGGTACGCGTCAGGAAGGGCGACGTACTTGCCGACCACCGCCACCGGGACCGTTGCACGTGGGTGCTTGATGCGCTCGACCAGCTGGATCCACTGACCGTTGTCGGGCGAATGGGTCGCGTCATCCAGCTCGAAGTGCTTGGCCATGACGCGGCCGAGGCCCGACTCCTCGAGCATCAGCGGAACCTGGTAGATCGAATCAACATCGGGCACCGAGACGACAGCTTCACGCGGTACATCGGTGAAGAGCGCGATCTTTTCCTTCAGGTCGGCGTCGATAGCTCTTTCCGACCGGCAGATGATCGCGTCAGGCTGAATACCGATCGCGCGTAGCGCCTGCACCGAGTGCTGCGTCGGTTTCGTCTTCATCTCCTGCCCATGGACCACAGGCACCAACGAGCAGTGGACATAGAAGACGTTCTGGCGGCCGAGGTCGTTCTTCATCTGCCGGATCGCCTCGAGGAAGGGAAGGCTCTCGATGTCACCTACGGTCCCGCCCACCTCGACCACCACCACGTCGACCTGCGGGTCGCGCGACGCGCGGAGGATCTTCTCCTTGATCACGTTGGTCACATGCGGGATGACCTGCACTGTTGCGCCCAGGTAGTCGCCTCGGCGCTCGCGAGCGATGACCTCCTGGTAGATCTTGCCGGTGGTCACGTTGGAGGCGACTGTCAGGTTCTCATCGACGAAGCGCTCGTAGTGGCCGAGGTCGAGGTCCGTCTCCGCACCGTCATCGGTGACGAACACCTCACCGTGCTGGTAAGGGCTCATCGTGCCGGGGTCGACGTTCAGATAGGGGTCCAGCTTTTGGAGAGAGACGCTGAGGTGGCGGGCCTTCAGGATGTTCCCGATAGACGCCGCAGTGATGCCCTTTCCAAGCGAGGAGACGACACCCCCGGTCACGAAAACGTACTTCGGCATAGAGACCTCCAGGGCGGTTTTAGCAATGGTACCGGACGGGCCGACTACTTATTAAGCTTTCGGCTCGACCTTGGGCTCCAGGACCACCACTTTGGTTTCGTACTCGCCTGAAGAGGCCTGGACCGAGAGCTTCGGCTGAGGCTCGGTGACTGCCACTCCCATCTCTTTGAGGAACCTGTCGTTGGGGTCGAGCTCCAGCTTCAGTCCTGGGATTGCGTAATGCATGGGGATCACATATCGGGGCTCGAGCTGGCGGACCACCTCCGCCGCCTGGGCAGCGTTCATCGCAGTGCGGCCGCCGACCGGCACCAAGAGCACGTCGACTGACGAGACCGTCTCTGCATCTGCATCGTCGAGGCGATGCCCAAGGTCGCCCAGGTGGCACACGCGCACGCCATCGATCTCGATGAGGTAGACGGTGTTGCGCCCGTGCTTGGCGCCCTTCTCAGCGTCGTGATAGGTGGCAAAGCCGATCACGCTGACACCTGCCACTTCGTACTCGCCAGGACCACGGACCTCGTACGCCTCGCGGACCGCCTGGGTGTAGTTGTGGTTGTCGTGCTCGTGGCTCACGGTGACGAGGTCGGCGTCCATCCGCTGCAGCTTGAGCCCGATCGAGGGCGGGTACGGGTCGGTGACGACCGCGGCGTTACGGCCCCGCATCCTGAAGCAGCCATGTCCCAGCCAGGTGACGTCCAAATGCCCTCTCCTTTACTTATGCGACCGACTACATCCGCTCTGGGGCGCTGACTCCCATCAGGTCGAGCGCAGTCCTCAGAGTGTGACGCGCAGCGCGGGCCAGCTCCAGGCGGGCACGCGTCAGCTGAACGTCGTCGACCACCACGCGATACTCGCTGGTCTCATTGCCCGCGTGATAGAAACGATGCACGGCCGTCGCGAGATCCTGGACGTAATACGGGATGCGATGCGGCTCCAGCAGCCGGGCCGCGTCCTGCGCGATCTCTGGCCAGAACGCAAGCTGGCGCGCCACGTCGAGCTCCCATGGGTTGACCAGCAGCGAAACGTCGGCCTGCTCAGGGAGTTGAGGATGCTTCTCGGTGGCTGCGACCTCGACGTTCACCAGCCGCGCATGCGCGTACTGCGCGTAGTAGACAGGGTTCTCGTTGCCCTGTGTGACCGCCAGGTCGAGGTCGAACTCGATCGTAGTGTCCGGTGAGCGCAGAAGATAGAAGTAGCGCACGGCGTCGGAGCCGACGCGGTCGACCAGCTCGTCGAGGGTGACAAAGCGCCCAGCCCTCTTCGACATCTTGCCTTCTTTGAGGTTGACCATCTGGTGAAGAATCACCACGAGCTTGTTGAGATCAAAGCCCAGCGCTGCCACCGCAGACTTCATGCGGGGCACGTACCCGTGGTGGTCGGCGCCCCACACCTCGATGACGCGCTCGAAGCCACGTTCCTCGAAACGGCTCAGCAGATAGCCAAGGTCTGACGCAAAGTACGTCGGCTGTCCGTTGGAGCGGATGACCACGCGATCCTCATCCTCAGCCAGCACCTGCTCGCCGAGCCCATCCTCCTCCTCGAGCGCGGGGCCGAACCACACAGCGCCGTCTCGATCCTTCAAATAGCCCGATTCGCGAAGCCTGTCGATAGCTCTTTGCGCAAGCCCCGTCTCCCACACCCGGGACTCCCAGAACCATTCGTCGTAGCGGATGTTGAGCCTGGCCACCGTGGCGCTGATGCGCTCGATGATCTTCTGAATCGCGTAGATCCTCAGCTTCGGCTCGGCCTCCTCCTCCGGGAGCCTCTCGATGCCGGGCAAATCGCGGCGCGCAGCCTCCGCGATCTCGCTCACGTACTCACCTGTGTACCCACCTTCAGGCGGCTCGTTGCCATGCAGGCGCGCGTAGACCGATGCCCCGAAGCGGCGTGTCTGGGTGTTGTCGGAGTTGACGTAGTACTCGCGGTGCACGACGTGCCCGGTGAACTCGAGCAGCCGGCAGATCGAGTCCCCGAGGATCGTGCCCCGCCCATGCCCAATGTGCAGTGGCCCTGTGGGGTTGATGCTCGCGAACTCCACCTGCAGCCGCTCGCCACGGCCCATCTGGGAGCTCCCGTAGCCAGGGCCGGTGGCTGCGACCTCCGCCACAAGTCGCTGCAGCCACCCGGGTGTGAGCTTGAAGTTCACGTAGCCTCCAACTGCTTCCACAGTGGCTGCGCCATCAGCGATGGAGATGGATTCCGCAAGCTTGGCCGCAATCGATGGCGGCGCCTGTCTAAGCACTTTCGCCAGCTTCAATCCCGCCGGGCTCGCGTACTCACCCCGATCCTGTCCTTTCGCGCGTCCCAGCTCGAGGTCGGGAATCTCTCCCTCGACCCCGAGCGCGCGCACTGCCGATGCCAATGCTTTCGCGATCAGCTCTCTTGTGCCGGGCGCAGCGGTTCCGCTCATGCGCAGGCGGGGTGCTCGCCGGCCAGCGTGAGCTGGACCTGCGTCGAAGCACCGGCTCGGAAGTAGGTCACCGCAACACGCTGGTTCGGGCGGAATCGCGAACGGAGCAGAAGCCGCAACGGATGCGCCGCGTCGAGCTTGACGTCGTCGACCTGTGTGATCACGTCGCCAGGCTGCAGGCCGGCCGCTGCTGCGGGCCCCGACCTGTCAACAGTGACCAGCTGGCTTCCTTCCGGCAGCCTTGTGAGCGTGGCCGCCGGCAGGCTCAGGTCGGTGCTCGTCACTCCCATCGAGGACACCACGACCTGCCCTGTCGAGAGCATCTGCTGAAGGTCGTCCTGGATGTCGGCGACGCTAATGGCATAGCCACCAGTCCCCTGCGATGGCATCACAACGCCGACCACCTGGCCGACCACGTTGAGCAGCGGGCCGCCTGCGGTGGTAGCCGTAGTCGGGGCGTTGGTCTGAATCGTGTCGCTGATCTCCACACTGCGCACTCCAGCCGGATCGAGCACGGTCATCGGGCGGTGGAGCGCGCTCACGTAGCCGGGCGTCACCGCGCCTCCATCGAGCGGGCCGCCCACCGCCACCACCAGCTGGCCGGCGACCAGCGCGGTCGGGTCGGCCAATGCCAGGGTCGGGAGACCGCTCACCTGGTCGATCTTGAGCACCGCAACGCCCGTCTGGCAGTCGTAGTCGACGAGACGCGCCTCATGAAGCGTGGTGTCCCCGGTGAGCAGCACTGTCATGGAGCCGGAGCCGGCGATCACGTTCACCCCGGTCACTATGTAGCCGTCGGTGGTCACCAGGTAGCCGGAGCCGCGACCAAGCCGCGGCTGGTTCTGCGTCACGATGCTGACGACGGCGGGCTTTGCCTTCGCCGCCACCTGAATGAGCGCCGACTCCTCGGAGATTGTCACGCCAGATCGCAGGTTCACCTGTTGTGTGTTGGTTCGCGATTGGAGCTGCAGGATGCCGAGCGTGACGCCCGCCGCCACCAGGGCGGTCACCAGCACACTCGCGACGACCACGAGGATGGGTCGCCACAGGCTGCGCCGGGGAGCCTGCATATCGTCCGGGCGCGGTTCGCCCCGAGGTTGGATCACCGCCCCAAGTTTAGTTAGGGCCGGGGTGAGGTCGGAGGGCGCCGAAGCTCCGGTTGCCATCTCCGGCCGCACCCCGTCAACTGCCGCGGTTTGCCTCTGTCGGGTACCAGGTGAGGACGAGCTGCCGGTTGGGTTCGAAGCCGGCTGACGTGTACAGGCGCACAGCCGCCTCGTTATCAGGACGCGTCCAGACGTAACCCAGCGTCACCCTGCGCTCCTGGAACAGCCTCACGGCTTGCGCCATCAACAGCTCCCCAACCCCCTGACCTCTGTGCTCGGCGGAAACGTAGACCTCCGCGACCTCGCCTTCGAGGCCTGTCCCTGGGTCGAATAGCACGATCCAGCTGAAGCCGATGATCTGGCCCGCGTCGTCGCGAACCGCGTAGATGACGTTCTCGCCGGCGAAGGTCGACGGCACGGTGCTCAGGTGGTTCTCGATCTCTCCGCGGCTCAGCTGAGGGTGATCCGAGTAGTGCGTCTGCTCGCCGAGATGCAGCTCGACCAGGAGCGGGCGAACGTTGGCGTAATCGCCCGCGGCGAGCCTCTCCACCCCCAGCGTCTTCACCGATCCCAATGTAGCGGAGAGGGCGCCGGTCTGCGACCAGCTTATGAGAGGGAACCCGGATGGTTCCCTCTCATCGCGCGTGCGGCTTCGCCGCAGGCGCTGCTCTCTTTCCGGTATATGGATGGGCTTTGTTTTAGAAGAGTTTTCTCCGTGCCACGCACAGGCGTGATTAGAGACAAAGAGATGGCCGGGGGGGACCCCGGCCAACCCTGCCGCGCTGGTGATTTCATGGGGTGCTTTATCCTCGCCAGATGGCTGAGAAGGATTTGAAGAAGCGGTTGCTCGAGACGCTGGTCGCAGCGCAGGATCGCGAACGGGAGCTGGAGAAGCTCGTCGACGACGTGCGAACCGATCCAGAGCGGTGGACCGCCAAGGACCACGTGGCCCATCTCGCCCACTGGCGCCGGCATGCGGCTGAGGTGCTGGCTGCCGCTCATGGCGGCAGCCCACCGCCAAGCGCCGGTGATGTGGACGGGCTCAACGCCGAGGTCCATGCCGCCAACCTGGCCCGGCCGGCGGTGGAAGTCGCCGAAGCGGCCCGGGCGTCATACGCACAGCTCGCTCGAGCCATCGAAGATTGTTCGGACGATGAGCTCTTGAGGCCGCGCGAGGGTCGTGAGGGAGCGGTCTGGGAGGTGGTCCCCGGCAACGGCCACATGCACGTTGGCGAGCACCTCGTCTTCTGGTACGAGGCGCAGGGCGACGATCGGGCGGCTGAGCAGGCCCAGCTTTGGACTCTCGAGGTCCAGGAAACCGCTTTCACCGATCCCCGGAGCCGGTCTTTTGGGACCTACAACCTCGCCTGCTACTACGGAAGGAACGGTCGCGCTGCGGAAGCCCTGCCTCACCTCAAACAAAGCCTCGAGCTGAATCCGGGCCTGAAGGAATGGGCGCGCGCCGACAAGGACCTGGATCGTGTGCGCGACGACCCGGCGCTGCGCGCCATCCTCGCTTGATGGCACAGAAACCAACTGGCTAAGCCATGATTAGGAACAGCTATGGGCGATCGTGCGCCGCTCCCTCAGGCCGGCAAGATCTATCTGGAAACGCCGTACGTCCTGGTTCGCTGGGACGGCGACGGTCCATGGGTGTTCGTCAAGTGGAAAGCGTGGGCAAACAGCGCTGAATACCGGGTGGCGCAGGAAGCGGTGATTGTCGCCCTTCGCGAGAATCACGCGTCGCGGAACTTGATCGACTCCACAGACTCAAAGGTGGTCTCCGAAGAAGACCAGCTGTGGCTGGTCAAAGACTGGATGCCCCGCGCGGTGGCAGCAGGGCGCCGCTGGACGGCGATAGTGCTGCCCAAGAGCGCGCTGGGAAGGACGATTGCCGAGAACATCGACAAGCACCCGCGATCGAAGCTGGTGAAGGTGGAACATTTCCAAACCGTCGACGAAGCCGCGGCCTGGCTGTCAACCGTAAATTAAGCTGTCACACCCCGGCCGATGATCGCCGACGTAGCTCAGCTGGCAGAGCAGCCGCCTCGTAAGTGGCAGGTCGTGAGTTCGAATCTCACCGTCGGCTCCAACGCCCTTCGCGCAAGGCGCCGGCTGAGGTAGGAAGCAACTTGGCATTTGACGAGGCTGCCGACCTGATCGGCAGTTGCGAGGCGACGCTCGACATCCTCGGCCTGCTGGTGGGTGACATGAGCGAAGAGGTCCAGGACATTGATGGTGCCTGGACAATCGCGCAGATCCTCAATCACCTGCTCGACACCGAGCATCGCTACTACGGCCGCGTACGTCGCCTTCGCCGCGAGGTCAGACCGAAGATGAGGATCATGCCCGACCCTGACTACACGAAGCTTTCGGCGCTCAAGGCCTGGGCGCAGTTCTTCGACTTGAGGCGCCGCCATCTGAGACTGCTGCGCGCCTTGAAAGCCGACGAGTGGCGCCGGTCAGGGACGCTGACGCCGATCGGGCGCATAACCATCGCCTCCCTGGTGCATCACATGGCAGCGCACGACGCCATGCATGCCGCCCAGATCTCCCGGCGCCTCAGCGGCAGATCTGGCTGACGGCCGCGGCCCGAGCGCGCCGCGGCCACAGCAGAGATAAGAGAAGGAGAGCCTCCGCCAGGAGGATGGGCACCGCCAGCACGACGATCACGAGCTGAAGGAGGGCGTAGCCCACCACCATCAACGCGATCTGCCATGACGTCGCCCCAGCGCGAAGCACCAGCCAGCCCGCCACGATGAGCATCAGGAAGTCCTGGAAGCCGAGGTACGGGGTCGCGAGCAGGGAGCCGACGATCCCCGCCGCCATCGGAATCTCAGGCCCTTCTCCCCGGCGCCGCCAGGCAGCAATGAGCGCGACCGCCACCACTACGAGCTGCGCAACATTCAGGAGCGGGCCAAGCCCGAGCGGACCGGAGATCGAGTAGCGCCGGGTGATGTCCCACGCGGGCCCCTGGGTCTGCGCGAGCACGTCGAGGTAGCGCGCCACGCCGTCGGTACCGAGCAAGGCCAGCGCTACGAGCCCGATGACCAGCGAGGCCACCAACCAGGCGGCGAACGTTCGGACATGGCCCGACATCAGCAGGCACACGGGTACGAGGAACGCCATCTGCGGCTTGAGGATGATGAGGCTCAGCGCGAGCCCGGCCCAGACGGGGTGGTCTTTGCGCATCAACCACCAGGCGGTGGCCACCGCGGCGGCCACCCAGGCCCCGGGCTGGCCGACCATGACGCCAAAAGCCACTGGAAAAACTCCGATAAGCAGCGCCAGGTGCGCTGCCCTCTCCAACTTTCCTGGCGGCGCGAGCAGGTGCCACGTCCAGCCCAGCGCTGCGAGGAGCAGAAACGTCCAGACGACAATGGCCACCTGGAAGGGAAGCACCAGCAATGGCGTGACGAGCCAGGCCAGTGGCGGCGGCGAGATGAACGGCTGCGGGTTGAAGCCGGGACCAAGGCTCTCGATTGCAGCTTTCTGAGCCGCGAGGTCGTAGAGGTGGCTATAGCCTTCGGTGACCCCGACAGTTGCCGCCGCATACGCAAGCCTGAAGTCATTGCGAACGGCGTACTGGGAGATGTAGGTTCCTGCCGCGACCCACAGGTCCCAGCCGGCGAGGATCAGCCCGACGAGCAGCCCGACCGCGGCCCAGAGCCTCCGCCGAGCCCGGATGTACGCAACCACCGCCACAAAGTAAAGGGCCCCGACCGAAGCCGGGGCCCTTTTGCGGGGTTCAATTAGCTCTGTTAATTGACTTCCCTGTAGTCGGCGTCGACAACGTCCTCTTCCTTCTTCTTCTCGCCGCCCTCGTGTCCGTCCTCGTGTCCGTCCGACTGTGACTGCGCTGATGACGCGCCGCCTCCGGCCCCGGCGGCCTGGTAGATGTGCTCGCCAATCTTCTGGAGAGACTCGTTGAAATCGTCCATCTCCTTACGTAGCGCGTTGGTGTCGTTGCCTTTCGCGACGGTCTTCAATGTCTCCAGCTTCGCGGTGACCTCGGCCTTGATGTCGGCAGGGATCTTGTCGTCGTTGTCCTTCATCACCTTCTCGGCCTGGTGGATCATGTGATCCGCCTGGTTGCGGAGCTCGACCTCTTCGCGCTTCGCGCGATCCTCTCCGGCGTGGGCTTCGGCCTCCTTGACCATCCGCTCGACCTCTTCCTTGCCAAGCGTCGACGACGCTGTGATCGTCACCGACTGCTCGCGGCCGGTGCCCTTGTCCTGGGCCTTCACGTTGAGGATGCCGTTGGCGTCGAGGTCGAAGGTGACCTCGATCTGAGGCATTCCCCGAGGCGCGGGTGGAATTCCATCGAGGTGGAACCGACCCAGCGTGCGGTTGTCGCGCGCCATCTCGCGCTCGCCCTGCAGCACGTGGACCTCGACCGAGGTCTGGCTGTCAGCCGCAGTCGAGAAGACCTGCGAGCGTGATGTTGGGATCGTTGTGTTGCGCTCGATGAGCTTGGTCGCTACACCGCCCAGGGTCTCGACCCCGAGGGAGAGTGGCGTCACGTCGAGCAGCAGGATGTCCTTGACCTCGCCCTTGAGGACGCCGGCCTGGATGGCGGCGCCGACGGCGACCACCTCGTCGGGATTGACGCCCTTGTGTGCCTCTTTCCCGCCGAGAAGGTCCTTGACCAGCTTCTGGATCACGGGCATGCGGGTCGAGCCGCCGACGAGAACCACCTCGTCGATCTGCTGCGGGGTCAGGCTTGCGTCTTTCAGCGCGGCCAGGAACGGTCCGCGGCAGCGCTCGGTCAGATCAGAGGTGAGCGACTCGAACTTGGCCCTGGTGAGGGTCATCTCGAGGTGCTTGGGGCCGGTCTGGTCGGCGGTGATGAACGGGAGGTTGACCGAGGTCTCGAGACGGCTCGACAGCTCGATCTTGGCCCGCTCAGCAGCTTCAGTGAGGCGCTGCAGGGCCTGGCGGTCGGACTTCAGGTCGATGCCGTTCTGCTTCTTGAATTCCTCGGCGAGCCACTCCACCACCCTGCGGTCGTAGTCGTCGCCGCCGAGGTGGGTGTCGCCGTTGGTCGACTTGACCTCGAAGACTCCATCGCCCACGTCGAGGACTGAGACGTCGAAGGTGCCTCCGCCAAGGTCGAAAACGAGGATCGTCTCGTTCGCCTTCTTGTCCAGGCCGTACGCGAGCGAGGCAGCAGTTGGCTCGTTGATGATTCGGAGCACGTTCAGCCCCGCGATCTGGCCCGCGTTCTTGGTCGCCTGCCGCTGAGAGTCGTTGAAGTAGGCAGGGACTGTGATCACGGCGTCGGTGACCTTCTCGCCCAGGTACGCCTCGGCGTCCGACTTCAGCTTCTGGAGGATCATCGCGGAGATTTCCTCCGGGGTGAACTCCTTGTCTGCGTTGGGGATCTTGACGACCACGCGGTCGTCCTTGCCGGTCTTGACCTCGTAAGGAACGATCTTCCTCTCCGAGTCGACCTCGGCGAACTTGCGGCCCATGAAACGCTTGATCGACGAGACTGTGTTTTCCGGGTTGACAGCAGCCTGCCGCCGGGCGAGCTGCCCGACGAGGCGCTCACCGGATTTCGTGAAGGCGACGACGGAAGGCGTCGTTCGTGAGCCTTCCGAGTTCGGAATGACGACAGGCTCGCCGCCCTCCATGACGGCGATGACGGAGTTGGTCGTCCCCAAGTCGATTCCTACGGTTTTCGGCATATGTCAGCTGTTCCTCCAGCCGCGGTGATGCGGCTTATTTGAATGTTTATGACTGATCTTGTTCCCCACCTGATTCGTATCAAAACCAAGGGGGGAAGATTCCAATCGCCGTACTCTTGCTCTGATGCCAATTTACGAGCTCGACCCGGTTGACGAGATTGCCGTCGCGGCGGTCGGCGAGCCCGGCCAGCGGCGCTTCTTCCTGCTGGCCAAGGGAAGGGGCCGGACGCTGACCCTGACCTGCGAGAAGGCCCAGATCCAGGCGCTGATAGTCCGCCTCCACCAGATGATGGAGGCGCAGGGGATCGAGGCCATGGAGCGAGCCGCGGGCGACGCCGCCATCTCGCCAGGCGAGCCTGAGTGGCAGGTTGGCGAGGTGGGCCTCGGCTACCACGAAGCCCGAAAGATGTTCGTGCTGGTCGCCAGCCAGTCGGCGGCGGGCGAAGAGAGCCCTGCTGAGGATTCGCCCAGCGTCCGTTTCTGGCTCAGCCACCAGCAGGTGGTCGCCTTCTCAAAGCAGGCCGAGAGCGTGCTGACGGCGGGGCGCCCGCTGTGCCCGCGTTGCGGCCTGCCGATCGACCCAGCCGGCCACCCCTGCCCGGTCCTCAACGGTGCCCGGCCGATCTTCTAAGGCCGGCCGCTCGCCCGAAAGCCACGAGGTGGAGTCGACCGAGCGCATCCTGACCGAGCTGCCTGACCTCGAGCTCGTCGGGGTGCTGCGGGGCGCCTCCAACTACACGTTCCTCGCGGAGCTGGGGCCGCACGCTCCTTCCGGCCTCAAGGTCGTCTACAAGCCTGCGCGAGGCGAATCTCCTCTGTGGGACTTTGCCGCGGGGACCCTGTACCAGCGCGAAGTTGCGGCTTACGAGCTGAGCAAGGTCCTTGGCTGGCCTCGGATCCCGCCGACTGTCGTGCGCGAGAAAGGGCCGCATGGCGTCGGGGCGCTTCAACTGTTCATAGAAGCGGACGGCAGGCACTTTCTAAGTGAACAGGCCTCGCAGCGCGAAACCTGGCGACGCATCGCGCTGTTTGACGTAGTAACCAACAATGCAGATAGGAAGTCGGGCCACTGCCTGTTTGATGCCAAGGACAACGTATGGGTCATCGACCACGGACTGACGTTCCACACCGACCCAAAGCTCAGGACCGTGATCTGGGACTTCTCGGGCGATCCATTGCCTGCCGATCTGTGTGGCGACGTGGAGCGGGCCCTGATCGGGCTCGAGAAAGGCGCCCTGCTCGAGGAGCTGGAGCCGCTCTTGAGCCCTGGCGAGCTGCGAGTCTTGAAGCGGAGACTGCGTGGGGTGCTCAACCCGGGCTGGCGCTTCCCCGAGCCCACCTCCGCCTGGTCGGTGCCCTGGCCGCCGATCTAGTGCGCCTGCTAACCTTCCCGGGCTGCGGATGAAGGTCCTACCACGCGTCGCCATGGCTGCAGCCGGGATTGCTTTCGCCATATACGCTGCCGGCGCTTTCTCAGCGCTGGCGGCGTCAACGCCAACTGCGCCACGAAATCTCAAGGCAGCGGCTGGGGACCAACGGGTGGTCCTGACCTGGACCGCCCCCACCACGGGGGTTCCGACCTATTACCAGGTCATCACCTCACCAGCCGACTACCCGCGAACCAACACCTCGGCTACGAACATCACAGCAACGGGACTCACCAACGGGAGGACTTACTCGTTCGCAGTTCGAGCCCTTAACGCGTCCGGCTATGGCCCTGCAGCCAGGATCACCGCCGTCCCGCACGCAACTCCTCCGAGCGCTCCGAAGAACCTGGCCGCGACACAAGGGCCCGGGTCTGGGCAGTACACGATCACCTGGGATCCTCCAGCCACCACCGGCTCATCGCCCGACGGGTCCTCGCCGACCATCGACCACTACACGGTGAGAGTCAGCCCTGCCGCGACGTGCCAGATGATCTCTCCGACCAGCTGTATCGCGTCCAACATTGCTGACAACATCACATTCACATTCACAGTCACGGCGACCAACTCGAGGAACGTGACTGGGCCGGCCGCCGTCGTTTATGCGCCGCTTCCTGGAGGCGCCACGATTGGATTGCAACCTTCCGCCGGCATATCCACCACCTCGATCACGGTGACCGGGGAGCTCTTCTTGAAAAACGAGAACATCACCCTCTACTGGGATGTGTCAACCCACATCGCCGCCACCCTGGTCTCTGACGACAACGGTTCCTTTACCAAGGTCGTGAAACCCTACAAGGGGGACAAGCCGAAGACGCACAAGCTCTGCGCGAACGTCCAGCCCAAGCCGTGCGCCAACTTTGCCCTCCAGGCCCCGCCCTCGCCGAGCCCCACGTCTTCCGGAATCCCGTCGCCGGACGAATCTCCGTCACCATCACCTTCCGCGCCGCAGGCCTCAGGAGTCAGGCCGGCCGCCGGTGGCGGGATCAGCGGGCTCGACATCATCACCAGACCCCCGTTCGTCTTCCTCCCGATCATCGGCATCCTGGGCCTTCTCGGGGTGCTTGCCTACTGGCTGTTCAGCTCCAGGCGCCGCCCGATGGCGCCGACTTCTGCGTCGGTGGTCCACCACGCCACGCGCCCTGACTACATGGAGCCATTCGCGGCCCCAGTGCGACCGCCTGCAGTCCCGCCCGCCGCCTCTGCGCCGTGGCCACCGGTCCCGCCGGCCGCCTCGGCTTGGCCGCCTGTCCAACCCGCGCCGCAAGCTCAGCCTCCTCCGCCTGCGCCGACCCCCCCTGCGCCGCAATTTCAGCCTCCCCCTGCCGCGCCTCAACCGCCTCCTCCCGCGGCTCCCCCCCGTTCGGTTGAGTGGCCGGCTTCGCCCCACGTTGAGGGCGCCCCAGACGAGCCTCCCGACCTGCCGGAACCCTCGGACTAGGTCCTAGTGGGCCGCACCACTATGGTCAGGAGCCCTTTCCGCTCTTAGACTTTCCGCGCAATGCCGCTCCTCGAGGTGCGCGAGCTGACCGTTCGCTTCGGTGGGGTGGTGGCACTTGACCGAGTCTCATTCGACGTAAATGCCGGCGAGGTGGTGGCGCTCATCGGGCCGAACGGCGCAGGCAAGACAACGCTCTTCAACGTGATCACCCGCGTCTACAGGCCAGGCGGTGGAACCATCTCCCTCGACGGTGAACCTGTCCTCAAGCTGCGGCCGCACCAGGTCATACGCCGGGGCCTCGCGCGCACCTTTCAAAACCTGGCGCTCTTCCATTCCATGTCGGTGCTCGAGAACGTGGTGGTCGGCGATCACACCAACATCCGGAGCAGCTTCCTGGGCGCATCGGCACCGATTCCCTCAGCAGTAAAGGCCGAGGCGGACGCTCGCAAGCGGGCGATTGAGGTGCTGCATTTCGTCGGCCTTGAAAAGCACTCCCATCACCCTGTGGCCGCGTTGCCGTTCGGGATCCAGAAACGCGTCGAGCTGGCGCGCGCCCTTGTTTCCAAGCCACGCCTTGTTCTCCTCGACGAGCCTGCCGGCGGCATCAGCCACGAAGAGGTGGCCGACATGGCCCGCCTCGTCCAGCGCATCCACTCCGACCTCGGTGTGACGGTGCTGCTTGTCGAACACAACATGGGCTTCGTGATGGGAATTTCCGACCGGGTGGTGGTCCTTGACTTCGGCCGCAAGATCGCCGAGGGCACTCCGACCGAGGTGCAGAGAAACCCAGCAGTCATCGAAGCCTACCTGGGCGCTGCATAGATGCACCTGCTGGAGCTCGACGGCGTGCGCGCCGGATATGGACCGACGCAGGTCCTTCATGGTGTTTCGCTGAAGGTGGCCGAGGGCGAGATTGTGTCGCTGCTCGGCGCCAACGGCGCCGGCAAGACCACGACCCTTCGTGCGATATGCGGCGGCGTCCGCTGGGAGGGCGGAATCAAGATCTCAGGCCGCTCTCTTCACCGCATGTCGACGGAGGACATCGTTCGGAGCGGTGTCGCTCATGTGCCGGAAGGGAGAGGCATCCTCACCGATCTCACAGTCGATGAGAACCTTCGCCTGGGTGAGCATTTGCGCCGCGATCGCAGCCAGGTGAAGAACGACTACGACCGAGTTTTCGAATACTTTCCCATCTTGCGTGAGCGCCGCAAACTCTCCGCCAGCACGCTTTCCGGCGGGGAGCAGCAGATGCTCGCTCTGGCACGCGCCCTGTTGATGCGACCGCAGCTCATGTTGCTCGACGAACCGTCGCTGGGGCTTGCTCCGCTAATCGTCAAGTCTCTCTTCGACATCATCCGAGATATCAACCACACGGATCGCGTCGCGGTGCTCCTGGTCGAGCAAAACGCACGCCTGGCCCTCGAGCTGTCGACCCACGCCTACGTGCTCGAGGTCGGCCGGGTCGCAGTGAGCGGATTGAGCGCGGACCTGAAGGGCGACGACTCAGTGCGCCGCTCGTACCTGGGGTACTAGGTGCTGGACTTTCTGCAGCAGGTAGTCAGCGGAATCGCCAGCGGCGGCATCTTCGCCAGCCTGGCGCTGGCCCTCGTCCTGATCTACAACGCGATGGGCCTTGTCAACTTCGCCCAGGGTGAGATGGCGATGTTCGCGACCTTCATTGCGTACACGTTGATCGAGCGAGGGATGAGCTACTGGATCGCGCTCCCATTGACGCTGCTGCTCGCGTTCGCCGGCGGACTCATCATCCAGCGAGTCGTCATCAGGCCTGTGGAACGCGCGCCGGTGCTGACGCTCGTGATAGTGACGCTCGGCCTCGCGACCTTGATCAACGGCCTGGCGGGGTTTGTCTTCGGCTACGTCCCGAAATCCTTCCCCAGCCCCTTCTCTGTGCAGACCATCTCTATCGCCGGCGCCGTGGTGAGCTACCGAGACCTCGGTGTCATCGCAGCGTCGGCGGTCGTGCTCCTGCTGATCTATCTGCTTCTGCAGCGCACGACGCTCGGGCTGACGATGCGCGCCGCTGCGCACAACCCCGACGCAAGCCGCCTGTTGGGAGTCCGCGTCAGCTGGATGCTTGCGATCGGCTGGGGGCTCGCCTCCGCAGTCGGCGCCCTGTCAGGAATCATGGTCGCCCCGATCCTGCTGCTCGAGCCGAACATGATGCAGACGATCATCATCTACGCGTTCGCTGCCGCCGTCCTCGGTGGCATTGAGAGCCCGCTTGGCGCGGTGATCGGCGGGGTCATCGTCGGCGTCACAGTCAACCTGGCGGGCGCTTACCTGGTCGGCGGCGATCTGCAGCTGGCGGTGGCCTTCCTGATCATCGTCGCCGTGCTGGTGGTCAGGCCGCATGGGCTTCTCGGCCGCCCCGCCGTGAGGCGAGTCTGACCCGTGCTTTCGAGAGTTCGGCGCGCCCCTCCCCGCTACTGGCTGGTGCTGGTGGTGGCGGTGCTGCTGCTCGGGCTGCCGTCGGCAGCCACGAGCTTTCAAAGCAGCCAGTGGACACAGGTGCTCATCTTCACCATCGCGATCATGGGTCTCAACGTGCTGGTCGGTTACAGCGGCCAGATCTCACTGGGACACGGGGCCTTCATGGCCCTCGGCGCTTACACGACGGCGATTCTCGTCAGCCGCTACCACGTTGACTACCTGCTCACCATCCCGATCGCGGGGCTGGTCACCGGCGCTGTCGGCTTCCTGCTCGGCATCCCTGCGCTAAGGCTCTCGGCCTTGTATCTCGCACTCGCGACCTTCGCGCTTGCGGTGGTGACGCCGAGCCTTATCAAGCGTCCCGAGAAGCTCACCGGTGGAGTGCAAGGCATTCTTTTGGTCCCACCCGAACCGCCCCAGTTCGCCAAGGACGCTTTCGCGACAGTGACCAATGGGCCGCAGATGACCAGTGAGCAATGGCTCTACTACATCAGTCTCGGAGTTGGAGCCGTGCTCTTCTGGCTTGCGTGGAACGTGATCCGCCACCGTCCAGGCCGGGCGATGCGAGCTGTCCGCGACGGGGAGGTGGCCGCGGCTGCGTCGGGCATCAACGTCGCGGGCTACAAGACGCTGGCGTTCGGCATGTCAGCCTTTTACGCGGGAGTCGCCGGCGCTCTTTACGGCTTGACAACCGGTTTCGTCAGCCCTGACACGTTCCCTGTGGAGCTGTCGTTTCAGCTCCTGGTCGGAGCGGTGATCGGAGGCCTGGCATCGACCGTTGGGCCTTTGCTGGGCGGAATCTTCGTGTACTGGCTGCCGATCATCTCCAGCCAGACCATCTCGGATCAAGCATGGATCCCTACGCAGATCTCCGACGTATTCGTCAAGGCCGGGCCGGCAGTCACGTACGGCGCGCTTTTGATATTGATAATGATCTTTGCGCCACGAGGGATCGTCGGACTGCTGACTTCCGCATATGCAGCACTCCGAAAACGCCTCTTGGGGCCTGGCGAACGAGGTAGTGGACAGATGCCTCCAGACCCTCAAACTGTGTGAGGAAGCTTTTTTCCGGTATTAGGAGGATTTCGATGGCGAGAACGGGACCACGATTAGCCACCCTGGTGGTGTCTCTCATGGCGCTGGCCGCCTGCGGCGGCTCTGAAGCCCAGACAGATCCCGGCATAACCAGCAGCTCCATCAAGCTCGGCGTCACGATCGCCCAGTCCGGCGCCGCCGCTGCGTACGGGACGATCGCGAACGCGTCGAACGCTTACTTCAAGTACATAAACGACCAGGGAGGGGTCAACGGGCGGAAGATCGATTACAAGATCCTCGACGACGGCTACAACCCCGCCAAGGCAGTGCCGCTGACCAAGCAGCTGGTTGAGCAGGACAAGGTGTTCGCGATGTTCGGTGGCCTTGGAACCCAGCCTCAAACTGCAGTGCGGGACTACCTCAACACCAGCAAGGTGCCCCAGCTTTTCGTCGCCACGGGCGCGACAACTTTCATGGCCGACTTCAACTCACACCAGTACACGATCGGCTGGCAGCCTCCGTATCAGGGCGAGTCGCGGATCTACGCCAAGGACGTGGTCGCCAACCACGCGGGCGCGAAGATCGCCGTGCTCTATCAGAACGATGACTACGGCCAGGACTATCTGAAGGGCCTGACCGATGGACTTGGTTCGAACGCCTCGATGATCGTGGCCAAGGAGAGCTACGACACCACCGCCGCCGACACGCTGTCGCAGCTGTCCAAGTTGAAGGCGAGCGGGGCCAACACCCTGTTCATCTTCGCGACCCCCGGTTTCACCATCAAGTCGCTGGTGATCGTCACCAAGCTTGCCTGGGAGCCGACGATCTACCTCAACTCGGTCTCCAACCCACAGGTCTACATGGGCCTTGCCGCCAAGGCCGGCGCCGCGCTCAAGAACGTGACGAGCGTCGGATACATCAAGGATCCCACCGACCCGCAATGGGCCAGCGATGACGGCATGAAGCTTTATCAGACGGTCATCAAGGGCTGCTCGACATGCAACCCACTTGACGGATTCAACATCTACGGCGTCGCCGTCGCCTACACCATGGTGGACGTGCTCAAGCAGGCCGGGTCTAACCTGACGCGCGCCAACGTGATAAGCATCGCGTCGAGCGGCCTCAACGAGACCAACCCGTTCCTGCTCCCCGGAGTGAAGGTCACAACCGGTTCGAGCGACCACTTCCCGATCACCCAGGAGCAGGTGATCACATGGTCGGCCAACGGCTGGCACCTCCAAGGCTCTCTTATCGACGAGCAGGTCTCCTAAGCAAGCGTGAGGTCCGGCTAATAGCCGGACGCTAAATCCTCCCCGCCGCGTGGCGGGGAGGCCACGCCGCGGATTAGCGCGGCGTGGTGGGGGCGTGGGGGCGGCACTTAGGTCCGGCCAAAAGCCGGACCAACCCCTCCCCACCTTGTGGGGAGGGAGGCTCCGAACGCGTTAGCGGGCGCAGCCGGGTGGGGCCGCCCCCGTTACCATTCGGAAGCGGTGACTGCACGACTCAAGCCTTACTGGATGCACGTGTACCTGCTTGTGTACACGCCGACCCTGCTGCTCGCCGACAGCCTTGTCACAGCGCTGTGGCAGCAGTGGCTCCTCGGAATCCTGACCTTCGCCGCGCTGTACCTCGCAGCCCTGAAGGCTCCCAAGGAACAGCGGGTGCAGGTGTGGGTGTGCGTGGCAGTCGCCACAGGCTTCGAGATCTTCGGCTCTCTCATCTGGGGCATCTACATCTACCGCTTTCACAACGTTCCCCTTTACGTCCCGCCGGGCCACGGCGCTGTGTACCTCTTCGGGCTCATGGCTGCCCAAACCCCGGTCGTCCTGAAGTACGGCCGCCGAGTCGCCCACGTCATCCTCGCCGGAGCTACAACCTGGGCCCTCGCCGGCCTGACAGTGCTGCCCCTCGTCACAGGCCGCTTCGACCTACAGGGAGCGATGTGCCTGCCGGTCTTCGCCTGGTTCGTGCTGCGATCGCCACGCTGGCCTCTGTTCGCCGCCATCTTCATCGCCACCGGCGAGCTGGAGATCTTCGGCACATTTTTCGGCAACTGGGCGTGGCTCCCCGTCGCACCGTGGACGCACATCCCGTCCGGCAACCCACCGTCGGTCATTGCCGGCGGCTACTGCATCATCGATGCATCAGTTCTCCTCGCGATGCGAGGCGCAGTCGCTCTTCGGGCCCAGCTCCAAGCGCTGCGAATGCCCGCCGCCCAGGAGGTTGACGAAGCGGCCTAGAGCGTCGGCTTGAAGACCATCATCGCGACGATGAGGAGGACTATCACGCCGAGCACCGGCCCAAGGATCTGCCCCCGCTGAGCCAGGCGCATGAACTCAGCAGACGTTGTGTCGCCGGCCTCAGCGAGCTTGATCTGGTCGCGGAGCGCCGGCGTGTAGAAGAACAACGCGAGGACGATGAGCGCTACGTACAGGATGAGCGCGATCAGTATCCACAAGGTCGTGATCGGGTATGGCACGAGGAAGACCATCAGCAGGCCGGTGATCAATAGAAAGCCGTATGCCGGGTTGGCGATGCGGTCATCGAGGAACTTCACCCCTTTGAGCGCGAACGCCGTCTGGTTTGGATCGCGTCTCGCGCGAACTATCCAGACTCCGTAACTGATGTTCAGACCAACCGCCACTATCGCAGCGAGGATATGGAAGAACTTGACGACGACGAACAGCGACACTACGCCGTGATCTCGACCACTGCAGTGCCGACTGTGGTGCGGTTTCCGTCGGGATCCTCACCCCAGATCTCCAGCTCGGCGTGCCCACCCGTGACGCTTGTCACGCGACCGCGACACCGGTAAGGCCGGCCGGGCACGTCGACACCTCGATAGCTGACCTCGAAGCTTTTCAGCGTCCCGCGCTCCCCGAGCCAATCCGTCACGAGCTGTCCGAGGAAAGCAGCCTTCAGGAGCCCGTGAAGGATGACGCCGGGCAGCCCCACGCCCCGTGCGTACTCCTGGTCGTAATGGATCTCGTAGAAATCGCCCTGCGCTCCCGCGTACTGCACGAGCTGCCGCGTCGTCGGATGCTTGATCAGGTCAGGTAGCTCGTCCCCAGGCTGGAGGATCATCGCCTTATCGCCGTCCCGCGCAGCCTGGCCACGGTGCGCCCGTGGCCGTTGAAGTATTCGGTCTCGAAGATGATGAACAGCAGGCTTCCGCTCGAGCCGCTCTTCTCGTAGACATCCACCACCCTGCCGATCGCCGTGATCGTGTCACCGACCTTGACAGGTTCGAGGTACTCGAAGCGGTTGCCACCATTCAGCCAGCCCTTCCCATACTCCTCGGCCTCTGGCAGGTGCGCCGACACGGGGGCCAGCGCGACAAGGTACGTCGGCGGCGCTTCGGTGAGCCATCGCGGATAGGAATCGCCGATCGCCTCGGTGAACCGCTTCAGGTGACCCGCCTCGACCATCACCGTGGAGGGCGGGCCTGGCGTGCCGATGCGGGCGCGCAACCTGTCGACGACTGACGGAGTTGTGCTCACCTGCCCCGAGGAAGTCCTAACACACGCTCCGCGATGATGTTGCGTTGGATCTCCGACGATCCCGCATAGATCGTCTCCGCCTGCGCCCACATCCAGCCGAGCTGCCACCGCCCGTCTTCGACAGCGAAAGGGGAGTCAGGAGCCAGCGCCCCGTACGCGCCCTGCAAGCCGACCGCCGTCTCCTGGAGGCGCTTGTCCATCTCGCTCCAATAGAGCTTGGTCATGCTTGCTTCCGCCCCTGGAGCTTTGCCTTGCTGCGCGCTCGTCAGGTTGCGGAGCCCGATGAGGCGGAAGACGTGCGCTTCGATCTGTGCCTGCGCCACCTTCTGGCGCACATTCACATCCGCGCCGGCGCCGCGATTGCGCGCGAGGGTGGCGAGCTCCGCGACAGCACGCTCGAACCTCGCGGCTTGAGCCAGGCCGCCGCGCTCGAAGCCGAAAACGGTCATCGCGATCTTCCAGCCCGCACCGGGCTCTCCGACGAGATCATTGTCCTCGACAACGGCGCCGGAGAGGAAAATCTCGCAGAACTCGCCTCCGCCTGTCATCTGCTTGATCGGTCGGACCTCAACTCCGGGCTGATGCATGTCGACGAGGAAGAACGAGATTCCCTTGTGAGCGTCGGCTTCAGGGTCGGTGCGAGCGAGGAGAAAGCTCTTGTCGGAGTAGTGGGCTCCGCTCGACCACGTCTTCTGGCCGTCGAGCACCCAGTGCCCGTCGCGGCGTTCCGCGCGAGCGCGCAGGCCGGCGAGATCGCTGCCCGCGTCGGGCTCGCTGAAGCCCTGGCAGAAGACGAGCTCGCCACTGAGGATCTTCTCGACGTACTGCTCCTTCTGCCATGGCGAGCCGTGGACGAGGAGCGTTGGCGCAAGCAGGCTCACGCCGAGGCGTCCGAGGATGGCGGGGGCACCTGCCTTCGCCATCTCCTCGTGGTAGATCGCTTGCATGATCGGAGTGGCAGCGCGCCCGCCTGCGTCGCGGGGCCACGAGAGCTTGAGCCAGCCTCCGTCATGGAGACGCCGCTGCCACTGGCGCTGCATGTCCTCGTCGGCGTCCTCTCGATAGCCGCCGACGCCGCCATTGGCCCATTCGCTGGGGAGATTGCTCTCGAGCCAGGTGCGAACCTCTTGCCGGAAGGCCTCCTCTTCAGCCGAAAAGCCCAGGTCCATGTGATTCGGAGGCTATCAAAACGGGAATGCTTGATAAAGAAATGGCTTCAGAAGTCCTTTGCGGAAGGTGCGGCACTCTGCTGACAAATCCGAACGCTCCGTGTCCTCGCTGCGGGGCGCCGGCCTCCGGGCGGTACCAGGGGCCCGTGATTCGATCTCGCAAGAACCCTGCCCTCGCAGCGGCACTGGCGCTCGTCCCAGGCCTGGGCCACTTCTACCTGGGCGAGAACAAAAAGGGTGTCGCCTTTCTGGTCGGAATCGGCGGCCTCGAGTTTTTCGGCCTCGACCTGGACCTCAGCATCATCGGAGCGCTGATCGGCGTGCCTCTCGAAGTCGGGGGCGGAAGCCTTTGGATCTTCAGCATCATCGACGCCTACCGCACGGCACGCCGCATGGAGGCCGAAGCAGGCTTCAGGGCCAGCGCGTAGCCGGAAGTAGGCCGATCGCCTAGCCCTTGCGGCGGCTCCGGGTCGCAGTCTTGCGACGTGCAGGCGCAGCTGTTTTGCCTCGCCGCTTCTTCGTGGGTCCAGCCAGCGCTTTCTGAACCCTGCGCTGGATGGTGCGCAGGCTCCGCTCGACGGCTGTGCTCGCTGCGGCCGACCCGCGTTCGGTCAGCTGGTCGACCTGCCGCTTCAGCTTGCGGTTCTCCTTGATCAGCTCGGCGACCAGGTCGTTGAGCTGTTCGATCAGCTCGCCTCCACCGACGCGCTTGCCGCGCACGCGGCGACTTCCCGCTTGCCTTTGCGGTGCTTCGCCTGGTGCCATACGCAGGAGCTTACGCCGCGGCCAGCACCGGTTGACGCGACAGACTCTTCAGGCCTTCGCGCGCCAATTCATGCGCTGGGTTCGCCTTGCGACTGACGTAGCTGACAACCCGCCAGCCACGACGGCACCGCTCGCGAACCTCATACACCGCGATTCGAAAACTGTCGCTCGACGGCATGCGGCTCCGCACGACAGGCGCGCAATCGGTGCGCACTATCACGCGGTGATAAGGCCAGCGCGCCGCCGCAAGATCCAACGCTCCCGCGCAAACGTGTGCCTCCAACTGGGCCGAGCCGCCGGCGTGAGAAAAACCGAATGACTCTGTGTAAACGGCGCGACCCCTAACAAAAACGGCCAGGCCACATCCGGCCCGGCCGTTCTTATCGAGAGCGGCGTCCACGTAGATCACCAGGCACTCCCGCAAACTGCATTCCTCCCAAAGGGATTTTGGAGAGCCTACCACTATGTTGCGGGCTTGTACGCACCCGGCACAAGATGTGGTGTCAGTCGACTGGAGGCAGGTCTGCACCCATCGCGTGATAGCCGCCGTCGACGTGCACGAGCTCGCCTGTCGTCATGTCCAGGTAGTCGGAAAGCAGCGCGCAGGCGGCGCGGCCGACCGGCGTTCTGTCCTGCAGGTTCCACCCCATCGGCGCGCGCAGCGACCAGACCTCTTCGAAGTCCTTGAAGCCTGGTATTCCGCTTGCGGCCAGTGTCGCGAGCGGGCCCGCGCAGATCGCATTGACACGGATCTTGTACCGGCCAAGGTCACGCGCCAGGTAGCGCGTCACCGATTCAAGTGCCGCCTTGGAAACCCCCATCCAGTCGTACTTCGGCCAGGCCTGCGTCGAGTTGTCGAAGTCGAGCGTCACCAGCGACCCGCCGTGCTCGCGCATGAGAGGAAGGAATCCTGCCGCCAGCTCCTTGAACGAGAAAGCGCTGACCTGGATCGCCGTGGCGACGCTCTCCCACGGCGTGGTCAGAAACTTGCCGCCCAGGGCGTCGGCGGGGGCATAGGCGACCGAGTGCACGAGGCCGTCGACCCTGTCCCAGCGCTTGCCGGTCTCCGCGACAGCAGCAGCGATATCGTCCGGCTTGGAGACGTCCATCTCGAGGATCTCAGGCACCGGGTTCAGCTTCTTGGCTGTCATCTGGGTGATCGACATCATCCGGCCGAAGCTGGTGAGCAGGAGCTCGGCTCCTTCCTTCTGCGCCTCCACCGCGATGGCGTACCCGATGCTGCGGCGGTCGCTCATTCCCGCGATGACGATCCGCTTTCCCTTCAGGATCACCGCGAAATCGTAAAGCCGGAGCCCCTTTCCTTGCCCGTGGCGATCGGGGCGTCGCGATTCGACCATTCAATGCAAGGCACGGGGGAGGAGGCCCTCCCACGACTTTGTCGTGGGGACCCCAGAGGAAACCCCCACCGGTGTGATGCGGCGCATGGAGTTGCTTTGAGTTGGACGCCGGATGACGGCCGGAGTGAATCCGGCCTACCGCTCCACTGTTGACTTCTTAAGGATTGGGGCCCGTGGCGATCGGGGCGTCACGATTCGACCAATCACTCCACGAGCCTGCGTACAGGCGTCCGTTCTTCAGGCCTGCAATCTCCATCGCCAAGAGATCGTGCGTGGCGTTCACGCCGGAGCCGCAGTAGGCGACAGCGCCTTTCTGATCGTCAACGCCAAGCTCGGCGAACCTTGCCCGCAGCTCGTCTGGAGATTTGAACCTTCCGTCGGGCCCCAGGTTCTCGGACCAGGGAGCGCTGAGCGCGCCGGGGATATGGCCCGCTTTGGGATCGATCGGCTCCTTCTCGCCGCGATAGCGCTCGCCCGCCCGCGCGTCGAGCAATGGCACTCCGGCGAGCTTCTTGACGTCATCAAAGTCGAGGATTCCTGATCGCTCAGGTTCCGCGGCCTTGAAGCTTCCACGAGCGACTGGCGGCACCTCGGTCGTCAGAAGCTTGCCCCACGCCCCGACCCCACCATCGAGGACGGCCTGGGCTTCGTGCCCGAACCAGCGCAGCAGGAACCACAGGCGTGAGGCGATCGAACCGCCTGTATCGTCGTAAGCGACGACCCTCGTGGCAGCGCTGATTCCGGCTTTTTGCATCTCCTCCTCGAACTGCGCGCCGGTGGGCAGCGGGTGCCTGCCTCCCCCCTCTTTCCCCGTCACCGCCTCGAGGTCCACGAAGACGGCGCCGGGGATGTGGCCACCCGCATAAGCGTCGCGGCCTTTTGCCCCAAGCAGATACCACCTGAAATCGACGATCCGGAGATTTGCTTCGTCGAGGTGTTCGTGCAGCCATTCAGAGCTGACGATCGGCCCGAAGGTCATCTTGTCACGCGCGTGTCGTGGCAGAAATGCACCGCTTGCGGGTGCATTTCATGGAGCCTCGTGAGCGATTCGGACCATGCCTCGCGGTCGGCGTACTGGCCGCGCCACTTCTTGAGATCGGCGTGGTCACGATCGTTGTAGATCTCGGACGTATACGCAGCGTCGCCGATCATCAGGGCGCCGCCATCGGGCATATCGACCACCACGCTCTGGTGACCCGCGGTGTGCCCTGGCGTCGCGACCACGCGCACCCCTTCAGCCACTTCGGCGTCGCCATCGACGAGCTCGAACCGGGCACCTGCGAAATCGAACCACTCAGATGTGATCGTTTCCTCGCGGCGCGCGCGCTCCAGCTCCTGCCGCTGGACATAGAAGGGCGCGTGCTTGAAGACGGCGTTCTGCCCGCAGTGGTCGAAATGAAGGTGGGTGTTGATGACGATGCGGACGTCGGCCGGGCTCAGATCGTGCTCCGCCATGACGTCGGCGGCCCGGCGGTTGACCACCTTCCATTCTTTGACAAGGTCGTCAGGCCACCCGACTCCGGTGTCGACGAGGATCGCCCCAGCGCTGGGGTGCTTGATGACGAAGCCGTGAACCGGGATCCCGTTCAGCGCCTCGATCGTCGCGAGATGAAGCCGCACGATTTCCATCTCCATCTCTTTTAAGGAAGGAAGGGTGAGATTGCGAAGAGCCCGAACAGCAGGGCTATGTAAACGATCGAGTAGGCGAAAAGGCGCCGGGTCCAGCGCCGTCCTGACAGGTCGAGCACCGTGAGTCCGACCAGGCCGACACCGAGCACCACCGCGCCAGCCACGTAGACGGCGCCCGCCGACCCTGTGAAGAACGGGACCACGCTGACGATTGCTGTCAGCACCGCGTAGACGACGCTCTGCCGTTTGGCCGACTGCTCGCCGGCGACCACCGGGAGCATCGGGATCTGTGCGCGCGCGTAGTCCGCCTTGATCACCTGCGCGAGCGCCCAGAAGTGCGGCGGCGTCCAGAAGAACACCACCCCGAAGAGCGCAAAGGCAGCGAGGTCGAGATGACCGGTGGCAGCCGCCCAGCCGACGAGAGGAGGCACAGCTCCGGCGGCCCCGCCGATGACGATGTTCTGGGGAGTCGTCCGCTTGAGCCAGATCGTGTAGACGAAGACGTAGATGAGCGTGCCCAGCAGAGCGAGGGCCGCAGCGAGCAGGTTGGCTCCTGACCAGAGCACCGCGAACGCGAGCATGTTGAGCACGACACCGATGGCGAGCGCGTGCCATGGGGGGATTCGTCCATCAGGTAAGGGACGCCGCTTGGTCCGGCTCATCGCGGCGTCGATATCGCGATCGAACCAGCAGTTGATGGAGTGGGCGCCGCCGGCCGCCAGCGTCCCCCCAACCAGCACGGCGAGCACCGCGATCGGGCGCGGATGTCCGTGTGCCGCGGGGAACATCACGCCGACCGCTGTCGCGTCGAGCAGGAGGACGATGCGGAGCTTGAGCAGGCTCAGGTAGTCGCGGGCGATGTTCAGCGCTCCGCCAGCGGCCTCGGCCGTGATTGCGCTCACGCTGAGCTCCTATCAACCGCAAGATGAGACAGCTCTGGCTGGCGGTCCGCGCGAGGTAGGGCCAGAAGGGCGGTGATCAGGATGCCCGACCAGACCAGTGTGGCAAGCGCAACGTGAAGGCCATCGAAAAGCGCGCCACCTTTCAGCGCGGAGCCAGCTCCGACAGCGACCTGCACCGCGAACGCAGCGATCGCAGCGCCTGCAAAAGCACCCATGCCGTCGACTTTGCGCCATCGCCGCACCGCTGTGAACAGCACATGAAGCAGCAGGAGCCCAACCACCAGGACGGAGCCTCTGTGCAGCATCGTGAAAGCGTTGACTCCCGCGAAGTCGAACGCGAAGCCGTTGCCGCACAGCGGCCATGAGTTGCAGCTCTCGTCTGCCTCGCTTGCGACCACAGTCGATCCGGTCAGCAGCAGAAGGTAGGTCGCAGCGGTCGCCACGACGGCGAGGCGCCGGAACCTGGGATCAGGGACGCCGCTCGACGGCGGCATCGCCATCACGGCCGTAGCGACAAGGAACCCGAGAATCATCATCGCGAGGCCGAGGTGAAACAGGACGAGCCACGGCGCGAGCTCCTGCGCCACCACCACCCCGCCGAGGATCCCCTCCCCCACCACGCCGATCAGGGACGCTGTGGCAAGCCAGGCGACGAGCGGCCGGCGCTTTCGAAAGACAACCCACGCCATCACGACCGTCGCGATGATGAGTATTCCTGTCACGCTGCCGACCGCGCGATGCGAGTACTCGATGATCGCGTGCGCATCAGCAGGCGGGTACGGCCGTCCATGGCACAGAGGCCAATCAGGGCAACCGAGCCCAGAGCCCGATACGCGGACCACGCCACCGAGCGCGATCTGGAGATAAGCGAAGACGGCAGTCACCACCGCAAGACGGCGAAAGAGGACCACCTCAGGCACCAGGCGAAGTCTACTGAGTGGTCAGTGTTGAAAGCCACGAGGCCAGGACGCGCTCATCCAGCTCGCCGATCTGGCGCCCGGCGATGGTTCCGTCAGCACGGACGAAGACGGTGGTCGGAAGTGGAAGCACGCCATACGCGCGACCAACTTTGAGGTCCGAGTCAAGGAGCGCAGCTTGCTGGATTCCAGTCGCGCTCAGGAAATCGCGCGCGCGCTGGGCGGTATCGCCCTCATTGACCAGCACGAGGCGCACGCCGCTCGAAGCGCCGACGCGCCGCTGGAGCATGGGCATCTCTGCGCGGCAGGGTGGGCAATAGCTCGCCCAGAAGTTGATGACCAGCGGTTGGCCTTTCAGGTCAGCGAGGCTGACCCTCCGACCTTCGGTGCTCTGGAGGGTGAAGCTGGGTGCCTGACCGCCGGGGTTCTTCGTCACCTGCTCTGGCCCGGTGATCGTGAGGAGCGACTGCAGCACGCTCGGGGCGCCCCATCCGTCGCCGTGCGAGGCAAGCTGAGCCAGGCCCGCCGCGCTGAGCGTGGTCACGAGGGCGGGCTGGATATCGTTCCCGATGTCGGGCACACCGCGATACACGAGGCGCACGTACCCGTGCCTGTCGACGAGGGCGAGCGTCGACACGTGGCTGTCGCCGCTTGCAAGCTCGACGCCGAACGGCTTCCAGAACGCGGCCAGCGCATCAGGCGAACCCGTCGCGAAGATCCAGCCCGCCCCGATGCGGCGGCCGTACTCGTCGAGCGCCGCGGGCGTGTCGGTGGCCGGATCGGTGGTGACCTCGGCAAGCAGCACTCCCGGCGGCAGCTGTCTTTGCAGCTGGAAGAAAAGTGCTGTGTAAAGCGGGCAGGTCTCATGGCAGGTCGTATGAAAAGCGGCGATGACGAGGTCCTTGCCGGCAGTGGTCTGGCTGTCAAACGCATTGCCGTGCTGATCCTTCAGGTTGAAGGCCGGCATCGGCACGAACCTTCCGGACAACTCGCCGAGGCCGAGGTTCACCTGGTCGTTGCCGGCATATGCGGCGCCGGCGATCAGCTTGCCGGAATCGATTCCGAGGAGGATGGGCTCGACCTGGCCGGCAGTCACCACCACCGGGAGTGAAGCCTCTTCGGCGCCCAATCGCACTCCGTCGTAGGCGCCGACGGCGACCGGCAGGGCAAGGAGCTCGCGCTGTGCTGGCGCAGCCGGAACCTCACCCGAGACCTGTCCGAGCGCGGTCCAGCCCGCGCTGCCGTGCAGCTCGATCGTTGTCGTCGGGAGCGAGGTCGCCGAGCGCCCCGCGCCGATGACTAGGAGGGTGCCAGTGGACGGCTGTAAGCGTGGAATAGCGACGAAGAGCGCGCCCACCACCAGAGCGGCGACCACCGCCCCCACCCAGAGAAACCGGAACCTCGGGATCTTTATGTACCTTTCAACGGACGGCCGCCATACCTGGCCGCGACGCTGTCGATGTAGGTTGCGCAGAGGTCGGCAATTCGAGGGCTCTCGAACTGGACGACGTTCTCGGCGTTCTGCTCTCCGCTGTGCGAGAGGTTGAAGCTGCCCGCGTAGACGTAGTCGTCGGCGACGAGAATCTTGGCGTGCATGAAGTCATGCACCGATCCTTTCGAATAGGGGATCGAGCGCTTGGCGCCGAACTGCACAGCTTTCACGATGGCCTGAAAAGCCGCGATCTTCCAGGATGCGGTCTCCTGCAAAGCCCACTGGCTTTGGACCTCATCCATCTGGGTCGCATCGTACACACCGGAGATATCCGCCTGATGGTGGTGGACGGCGTCTCCCAGCGCCCCAAGAATCGGGCCTGACGTGATCACGGGCGAGCAGATGCGGATCCTGCGCTGCGCTGCGGAAATCGACCTGGCCATCTCGTGCACGAGCTTCATCGCGCGGCCAGGACAGAAGTAAGGACGGAGGCGCGTCGAGTCGGGAAGCGTGACCCGCTGCGACGTGAAATGGCCTGATGCGGCGACCACCGGCTTCTCCCAGAGCTCCTCGAAATTCTTCTCGTAATCTCCCGCCACCATTGCCGACGCGATGGTGAACATGATGTTCTCCTCGCGCGTGAACGAGTCGTTGGTCCAGTTCGTCGAACCGGTCAGGACGGCAGCCTGTGTAGAAGCTGCATCGCGAACGACGTACTTGTGATGCATCAGGTCCGGGACGCCCTCGACCGACTTGACAGCCACACCGATGGCCTTGAGCTTGTCGATGAAGTCATAGTCGACCTCAGGCGGAGGTGGGTCGGGGATCGTCGCAGGGTGGTCCTGATTGAACATCAGGCGCACGGTGACGCCGCGCTTGAGAGCTGCCTCGAATGAACCGAATACCGCGGCCGACGCGCCGGCGTCAAGCCGCAGGTCGTAGATCGCGATGTCAAGTGTCTTCACGGCGCCATCCAGGAAGCCGGCGATCCGCTGCGCCACGGCGTCCGCGGGCTGCCCGCCGTCAGTCATGAAGTGGAAGTCGAGGGGCTGGGCGGCCTCTATCGCGACGCCTTGACCTCGGGCTCGCCCGGATCTTCACGCGGTTCGTCGGTGCCGGAAGGCAGCGGCTTCGTCGCCATCGCGGCTGCCTCCTCCGGATCGTCGGTCAGGGTCATGAGATCCATGTCGAAGGGCGCGATCGCTCCACGGCCGAGGACCACCTTGCGCATCCATTCGAGCAAACCGGACCAGTACTCAGTCCCAAATAGCACGATCGGAAAATGCTCGATCTTTCCGGTCTGCGCCAGGGTGAGCGACTCGAAAAGCTCGTCAAGGGTGCCGAATCCTCCAGGAAAGATGACAAAGCCACGGGCGTACTTGACGAACATGTTCTTGCGGACGAAGAAGTAGCGGAATTCGACGCCGAGATCGACGTAGGCGTTCAGCTCCTGCTCGTCGGGCAGCTCGATGTTGCAGCCAACCGACAGCCCGCCCGCCTCCTGGCAGCCGCGGTTGACAGCTTCCATGATTCCGGGCCCTCCACCGGTGATGACTGCGAAACCGCGCTTGGCGAGGGCGGCGCCGAGGGCGCGTCCGGCGGCGTAATAGGGATCGTCAGCCGATGCGCGGGCAGATCCGAAGACTGTCACCGCCGGGCCGACCTCGTTCAGGGCGTCGAACCCCTCGACGAACTCGGACAGGATCCGCAGCACGCGCCACGGGTCGGCGTGGTGGGCCAGCTCCTCGATGGTGCTGCGCTCCAGCAGCATCTTGTCGGCTGGGGGACGCTGCGAGGGCACGACGAGACGACCCGCACGCCGGCGATTTGGCACCCGGGCCTAGGCCTCCTGCTCGAGAGCTTCTTGAGGCTCGGCCGCGGCGCCGTCCTCGATGGTCTCCTTCTCCAACGAGACTCGCTTGCGGGAGGAGCGTGACTTCTTGCTGCCGTTCTCGAGGCTTGGCGCGGGAGGCACTGTCGGCTCCTCGGGCATTGGTTCGGGCTCCAGGGGATCGAAGTCGGTGGCCCTCGCGTCAGGCTCGGGGAGCGAGGGGACTGTCGCTTTCCGCTCAGGCAGCTTTGAGGGCGTGGGGTCGGGCATCTCGAGAACCTGGTCGAGTCGCGCACGAAGCGATCCGACCTCCGCCTCGAGCTCGTGGACTCGGCGGCGATGCCGCATGTGCTCGGTGAAGTGATGAAGCCCGTCCAGCCAGTGGTAGAGCGTGCCGGCGATCAGGACCAGCACGAGCGGCACGACGGCGACCGTCCACAGCGGGATACCTGTGAGGTGGAGGACCGACCAGTGCACGTCCACCTTCTCGAGATTGCTGTAGCCGAACACGGTCGCGCCGACTCCGATGAGGAGCCCGACGACGAGCGAGCTAGCCAGCAGGAAACGCTGCCAAAGGTGGTTCAACTTGGCACCGGGCCGAAGGTTAACCGGTTTGACGCGAGGTCGCTACCGACTAACGGGAATCGATGCGCTCCAGGAGCACGACGGGGATCTTGCGGGAGGTCTTCTTGCGGTAGTCGTTGAACTGGGGCATGTACTCGGCGTGATTCTTGTACAGGCGCTCGTAATCGTGGTCGTCGGCAGCGCGGGCGTGCGCCTTGAACTTCTCATCTCCGACCTCGACCGTCACCTCGGGATGGGCGACCAGGTTGTGGTACCAGGAGGGGTTGGTGGGG
>DATLPO010000007.1:0-3206 GCA_035535675.1 Candidatus Limnocylindria bacterium | reverse complement strand
TACGCATCTCCTCAGGGGTCTTCAGGTAGTTCTCCTGCGACGAGAAGCGCCAGCGGTTCGGGTCGTTGAACCGGGCGTTGGTCTGCAGGCACAGCAGCACGTCGTGGGACTCGGAATCGTGTTTGTGGACGTAGTGCAGGTCGTTGGTGGCGACGAGGCGCAGGCCGAACTCCTTGCCGAAGACCGCGAGCGCCTCGTTGACCTTGTCCTGCCGGTCGATGCCGTGGCGCTGGACCTCGAGCAGGAAGCGGTCGGCGCCAAAGATGTCCTTGTACGTGGCGACCGACTCGCGCGCGCCGTCCATGTCGCCTTCGGTGATGCGGCTCGCCGGCTCGCCCTGGAGGCAGCCTGACAGGGCGATGATGCCCTTTGAGTGCTCGGCAAGGATCTCCTTGTCGATGCGGGGCTTGTAGTACATGCCCTCCATCTGGCCAACCGTGCAGAGCTTCATCAGGTTGACGTAGCCCTCGTGGTTCGCCGCCAGGAGCGTGAGGTGGTTGGGGTCGCGGTCGACCCTGCCCTCCCGCAGCAGCCTGGAGCGCGGGGCGACGTAAACCTCGCAGCCCACGATCGGCTTGATCCCCGCTTCCTTGCAGGCCTTGTAGAAGTGGATCGCGCCGTACATCACGCCGTGGTCGGTGATCGCCAGGGCGGGCATCTCGAGCTTGGCCGCAGCCTCCACGAGCGCGTGAATGCGGCTCGCCCCATCGAGCAGCGAGAACTCGGTGTGGTTGTGCAGGTGGACGAAGGTTTCAGGGGCGTGCGGCATCGTTTTGGCTGGGTGTGGCGGACCCCGGGATAGTCTAGCTTGGCCTCGGGCTCGGACCCTAACAGTCGCTAGGCACCGATTTGTTGCCAGCTCGGCCTAAGTACAAAGTGGACCAATCCGGTTACCTAGATATGGGAAAAAAGAAAGCGCCGTCAGGACCTCGTGAGTTGATCGATACCGGAAAGAACAAGTCTTATGCCCGACGCGACGCGAAGGGGCAGTTCAGCCAGATGACCGACCAGGGTCGTTCACTCTCCGCTGACAGCCACAAGCGCGCCACGCACAAGAAGCCACTCAACCAGGGCGACAAGGGCGACTGATTCTCAGCCGGCCTGCCGGCCGCGAATCCCGGGAGTCGTTTAGGCGCCCTGGTTACGTTCAGATCAGCTCGACTAAGTTGGCCCAGGAGCAGGGATTCGACTCCTGAACCTTGCGGTTAACAGATCGCTGTACCCCGATCCAGAAATACACTCCGAATTCGCTGAGTGTCACCGTTGCGCCAAATAGCACGGTTTGTCGCCGGCGTTGCTGTGTCGTACGACCTCGCATCTAGCCAAGCCGACCGCCGCCGGATTCACTTTTTGTTCGAATCGGCGGAGCGGTTTCCGGAATTCCCTGATGCCGCGTCCCAGCGCATGCTGGGCAGTCTTCCAACGCCGAACAGGATCAAGCCGCTCATAACTCATCGAGGATCTTGGCAGCCTTCTCAACTGCGTCAGGGTCGATCTCCGCGTACGGATCGGGCGAAAGAGACAGGATCACGTGCTGCGCGCCCGCTTGCGCGTAGTCCCGGATCACCTCGGCAATCCTCTCGGCCGGCCCCACCGCAACCTCAGGTTCGCGGAAGCCGCCTTCGACCTCACGCCAGCCGTCCAGGACGCAAGCGATGCTCGCGCCGGCCTCGACCTCGTTGCGGTCACGACCAATGCGATCGATCTCCCGGTGCAGCCCGCTCAAGGCCGCTTCGAATCGTGCGGTGTCGTCGCCTCCCCAGTAAGCGTGCGTCCATCCGTCGGCCCTCGCCGCGAGCGCCAGCATCCGTGGCCCCTCGGCGGCGATCCATAAAGGAGGCGCCGGGGCAGTGACTGCGATCGAGGCGCCGGCCATGCTCAGCCATCTCCCTTCCACCGTCACCTGCTCACCTCTGAGCAGCTGCCGCATCGGCTCGACCGCCTCTTCGAGCCGGCTCACTAGATGGTCGAAAGGCAGGCCCAGGGCGTCGAACTCGGGCCGGTGCCAACCGGTTCCCATGCCGAGGACGAAGCGCCCTCGACTGATGTCGGCAAGGGCTGACGCCTCGCGGGCAAGTTGTCCGGCGTGCCGGAAGGCTTGACACAGGACGAGTGTGCCGAACGCGATCCGCGTCGTCGTGGAAGCGACGTGCGCCAGGCACAGCATTGGGTCGTGAGCCAGCACCCTGCCACCTGCCCTCTGGATGAAGACGTGGTCCATCACCCAGACGGAGTCGAATCCGGCCTCCTCGGCCCGGCGAGCCTGCTGCGCGATGTCGGCCAACGACTTGGGCCGGTACGTGGCGTAGTCGTACATCTTGAGCGTGACGCCGACTTTGACCGCGCGCATCGAAGGCCGCGTTATTTCGTCGCTGCGACTGCCGTCATCGACCGCTTGGCGTTATCCCGTCCGACCTGCCGCAGGTGTGTTTCGAGCTGGCCGGCGCTCGGATTCCATATGCCACGCAGCACCATCGCCGTGTAGATTTCCGCGATGTCCTCGAGCGAGAGCCTGCCGCGCGGGGAATACCAGGCCGAGACCCAGGTTGTCATGGCAAGAATTCCGTATGCGGTGATCTGGACATCCACCGGAAGGAACTTGCCCTGCCGGATGCCGTCCTCGAGCTCGTTCTGAAACACCTGCTCGTATTCGTGGCGGAGGCCGACGATGCGGGTCCTCTGGCCGCGGCTCAAGCTCCTCAGCTCGCTGTTGCCTATGAAGACTTCCTCGGCTCGATCACCGTGGAACTTCACATGGTGGTAGACCAACAGCCTCATCCTCTCAACCACGTCGGGGGTCTGGGCGACCTGTCGCTGGTCCTCCAGCAGGTCCAGCATGACCGTCTCCATGATGTCGAAGAGAAGGTCGCCCTTCGATGAGATGTGGTTGTAGAGGCTTCCCACCTGGATGCCGACACGGGAAGCAATGTGCCGCAGGGTCGTAGCCTGAAAGCCGCGCTTGTAAAAAAGGTCCAGGGCGACCTGGCGGATGCCGTCGGCCGTGTTCTCGCCGACTGACCGATTGCGCCGACGCGTGACGGCCATCAGGTGAGGTGCCCGGCGCCAGTTTTTCCGGCCCTCACGAGCACGGGCTGACCTTAGTTGGGTCGCGACCCGCTGTCAACTACCTGACAGGTGAGCGATCGTTAGTTTGTTTATTCTGGGGTGCGAGTGCTCACCATCCCCGACGTTCTGCGCCGCAACCG
>DATLPO010000006.1:0-12551 GCA_035535675.1 Candidatus Limnocylindria bacterium | reverse complement strand
AGGGACGCACCTCGGGGAAGTCCTCCCAAATGGAGGTATTCGCGTGGCAATTGTCACCAAGAACGTAGAGGTCGCCGGGAGGCGGCTATCGATCGAGACCGGCAGGGTGGCCGAACAAGCAAACGGAGCGGTGATTCTCCGCCAGGGCGACTCTGTCGTGCTTAGCACGGCGGTGATGTCGAAGGAGCCCCGGGTGGGAGTCGACTTCTTCCCGCTGACCTGCGACTACGAAGAGAAGCTGTACGCCGTGGGCAAGATCCCTGGCGCGTTCATGCGCCGCGAGGGGCGTCCGAGCGAGACGGCGATCCTAGCATCGCGATTGACCGACCGGCCGCTGCGCCCGCTGTTCCCTGACGGGTTCCGGCTGGACATCCAGGTGGTGTCCACGGTGCTCTCCGTCGACCAGGAGAACGACCCGACGATCCTCAGCATCAACGGGGCATCGACCGCCCTGGTGATCTCCGACATCCCTTGGGCGGGCCCGGTTGGAGCCGTAAAGATGGGTTTGATCGACGGCGCGCTTGTCGTGAACCCACCGATGTCTCGCATGGAAGAGTCCGAGCTCGACCTCACGGTGGCGGGGACATCGGACGCGATCCTGATGGTGGAGGCGGGCGCCAAGGGCGTCACCGAACAGACGGTGGTCGAGGCCCTTGCGATGGCTCACGAGGCGATCAAACAGCTTTGTGCGGCTCAGAACGAGCTGCGCGAGCAAATCGGCAAGGCCAAGTTCGAATACACACCATCCTCGTTCCCGGAGCAGATCGTGGAGGTCGTGAGCGAATACCTCGCCTTGCGACTCGACCAGGCCGCATTCGGACCTGACAAGGCCGCACGCGAAGCCAGCACGGACGAGCTTCGCAAGAAGACCATCGCTGAGCTTGGCGACCGTTTCCCCGAGCACGTCGACATCCTGGGCAAGCTCTTCGACAAGAAGCTCAAGGACCGCGTCCGAGAGCGAATCGTCGACGAGGGCGTGCGGATAGACGGCCGCGGTCTCAAGGACGTGCGGGAGATCACGGTCGAGGTGGGAGTGCTTCCGCGCACTCACGGCTCAGGTCTGTTCACGCGCGGCCAGACCCAGGCGCTGACCATTGCGACACTCGGTTCGATGTCAGACAAGCAGAAGCTGGACGGCCTTGGGGTCGAAGAGTTCAAGCGCTACATGCACCACTACAACTTCCCACCCTTCTCGGTCGGCGAAGCCCGCCCGCTGCGCGGACCTGGCCGTCGCGAGATCGGCCATGGCGCGCTCGCGGAGCGCGCGCTGCTGGCGGTCATCCCTTCGGTCGATGAGTGGCCGTACACCATGAGGCTGGTCTCTGAGATCCTCAGCTCAAACGGGTCGACGTCGATGGCGTCGGTCTGCGGCTCGACCCTCTCGCTCATGGATGCGGGCGTTCCGATCAAGGCGCCAGTCGCAGGTATTGCGATGGGCCTCGTCACACGCGAAGGCAAGTTCGCGGTGCTGACCGACATCCAGGGCGTCGAGGACAACCTCGGCGACATGGACTTCAAGGTCGCGGGCACCAAAGACGGGATCACTGCACTGCAGATGGACATCAAGATCAAGGGATTGCCGCACGAGATCCTGGCCCAGGCGCTGGACCAGGCCCGCGAGGCGCGGCTCTTCGTGCTGGACAAGATGCTCGCCGTGTTACCTCAGCCCCGCGCCGAGCTGAGCGCGTACGCCCCGCGCATCACAACCATCCACATCAACCCCGACAAGATCCGCGACATCATCGGTCCGGGAGGCAAGATGATCCGCAAGATCACCGAGGAGACCGGAGCCCAGATCGACGTCGAGGACGATGGGCGCGTGTTCATCGCGGCGGTCGACCAGGAAGGTGGCAAGAGGGCCATCGACTGGATCAAAGGCCTGACCGACGAGGTCGAGGTCGGCAAGATCTACCAGGGCAAGGTCGTCCGCATAATGCCGTTCGGAGCCTTCGTCGAGGTGCTTCCGAACCAGGATGGTCTCGTTCACATCTCGAAGCTGACCGACCACCGTGTCGAGAGGGTGGAAGAGGTCGCCAATGTCGGCGATGAGATCGTGGTCAAGGCGGTCGAGGTCGACAGCCAGGGCAGGCTCAACCTGAGCCGGCAGGCCGCGATCGAAGAGCTGACCGCGAAGGGTCTGCCGATCGAGGAGAAGATCGACAAGGAAGCCATGGCTGTCGCCCTGGCGTCTCCTCCGCCACCACCCCGCGAGGGTGGGTTCAGCGGCGGCAACCGTGGTGGGCGCAATGGCGGAGGCGGCGGCCGCAACCGCCGCTAGTTAGTGGCCGACCCGATTCGAGTCGGAGTCGCCGGTCACCGCGGCAAGGTCGGCTCGCTGCTCGTCGCGGCCTTCGACGCCGATCCGGGGATCGAGTACGTCGGCGGGGTTGGCACCGGCGACGACCTGGCTGCCTTCCTGAAGAAGACGCGCCCGCAAGCGCTCGTCGACTTCACGCGTCCGTCGGTGGCGCTCCACAACGCGCTGGCGGCGGTGGCGGCCGGCACGGCGCCGGTCGTCGGCACATCAGGTATTCCTGCGGAGGGGATCGACAAGCTCGAGGTCGCGTGCAAGGAGAAGCGGTTAGGCGGCATCGTGGCTCCGAACTTCGCGATCGGAGCTGTGCTGATGATGCACCTCGCAGAGATCGCCGCTCCTCATTTCGATGCGGCGGAGATAGTCGAGATGCACCACTCCGCCAAGCTCGATGCGCCATCCGGCACTGCGCTCTCGACTGCAAAACGCCTGGCTGCAAAACGGGGCGGCAAGCCTTTCGCGCACAAGAAGGCAGAGAAGGAAACGCTGCCCGGGACTCGAGGAGGGGAGGAGGGGAACATCGCGGTGCACAGCATCCGCCTTCCAGGTTTCGTCGCCGATCAAGAGGTCATCTTCGGGCTGCCTGGGCAAACGCTCACAATCGCTCACCGCACGACAAGCCGTGAGGCTTACGTTCCCGGTGTTCTCCTGGCAATCCGGCGGGTGACGAGTGAGCCGCGGTTTTACCGCGGCCTGGACGAGCTGCTTGGCCTCCGCGCTCCCGACTAGCCGGCCCGACCGCGTCGTCGTATGGGCGTCGCAGCTGGCGGCCAACGACTTCCCGCCTGTGTGCGCGATGACAGGAGCACCGGCGGAAACATGGCGCAAATTCAGGTTCTCGACAGCTCCAGCCTGGGCAGCGGTATTTCTTCTGCTCCTGTGCACCGGCGTCGGGCTGCTGATTGTCTTCCTGGCGATCTACCTCGTCTCGAGGCGAGCGAGTGGATACCTGCCTCTGACCCGCGCGAGCAGCCGGCGTGTGGGGCTTGCGTCATGGATTCCGGCGGGCCTCTTGGTCGGTGGCTTCGTCGTGGTAGTTGCCGCGGCCGTGACTGCGGGAGCGGGCTCAAGCACTAGCACGCACGTAAACCGCGCGCTCGTATTCACGAACTGGGTGAAGGATCCGCAGTCGAACAACGGACCGCATCCGGGTTACAAACCCGCTCTGACCGGCCTATCCGGCGCCGATCTCGCAAGCGCAAGCGCCTCGCCCGATCAGAACGGTAGCGGCTGGGTGGTCGACCTCACGTTCACCCCACATGGAGCGCAGCTCCTAGACCGGCTGACGGCGGCCAATGTCGCCGCCTGCCCGTTAGATTCCTCAACCGGAGACGTCTGTCCTGAGCGATATCTGACCATCTGGCTTGGTCTCGCGCAGCGGGACATCGACCGCTGGGACGATGCATCTGTCTTGGCGACGCTGCTTACCCCATATCCGTCAGGGTGCTCAAAAGCCGACGGAAGCTGCGGCAAGATTCTGGTCGATGCATTGACGCAGGACGAGATTTCCGGGGGCAGCGTCGAGATCTCCGGCAACTTCACCCAGCAGGACGCCACCAACGTCGCCAATGTCACCGAGTCAAGCGTTGGCCCGGTCGCGTCAGGAATCGCAACTGGCTTATTGGTGCTTGGTCTGCTGGCGGTGATCGCCGGCATTATCTGCGCGCTCTTGCTGAGACGGCTGATCGGACCGCGCGCAACTGTCATGGAGCAGCAGCCCGGTAACAACGAGCGGCTGATCGAGCTGCGAAATGTTCACCCTGCGTTCGTGGCAGCGGTCCTGGAGGCACACCACGCGCGTGCCGCCCAGTACGCGACGTACCAACAAGCCCAGAGTCCGCCGCTTCCGCCTGGATCGACTTAAACTGAGTTCGTGCCTACCTCCAAGCGACTAAACGTTGCCGTCGTCGGGGCGACAGGCATGGTCGGGCAGGCCATGCTGTCGATCCTTGCCGAGCGCAACTTCCCGAGCGCGAACGTCAGGGCGCTGGCTTCCGAACGCTCGAAGGGCCGCACGGTGCCCTACAACGGGAGCTCGATAACCCTCGAGGCGATCGACGAGAAAGCGTTCAAGGGCATCGACCTCGCTCTCTTCGCGGCGAGCACCGACATCGCGCTCATGTACGGCCCGGTGGCAGCCGAGGCAGGCGCTTTGGTAATCGACAACAGCTCCGCCTGGAGGATGAAGGAGAACGTCCCGCTTGTCGTGCCGGAGGTGAACCGCGAGGACATCCGCGACAACGAGGGCATCATCGCCAATCCAAACTGCTGCGCCGTTCCTCTGACCATCGTCCTCAATCCTTTGAAGAAGGCGGTCGGCATCGAGCGCGTGCTCGTCTCCACCTACCAGTCGGCGTCGGGGGCCGGCCGTGCCCTGGTGGAGGAGCTCGAGGAGCAGACCAAGGCGATCGCGGACAGGGCAGAGCCACAGGTCGTCGTGTATCCGTACCAGCTTGCGTATAACGTCGTGCCGGGTGGCTGGCATCCCGAGGCCGATGGCTACAACGAAGAGGAGGTCAAGATCGCCAACGAGACGAGAAAGATCCTCCACATGGCCGACCTGAACATCGTCGCGACCTGCGTGCGCGTGCCGGTGCCCATCGGACATGGCGAATCGGTTTTTGTCGAGACCACCGAAAAGATCACTGCCGACGAAGCTCGCACGCTCTTTGGCACAGCGCCAGGGATCATCGTCGAGGACGATCCTCACGCCAAGCTCTATCCGACCCCGCATCACGTCGCGGGAAAGGACGAGGTGTATGTTGGCCGCATCCGCAACGATCCTTCCACGAGCCGCGGCCTCGCGCTGTGGTTGGTCTCGGACAACCTGCGCAAAGGCGCGGCACTCAACGCGGTCCAGATCGCAGAGCACGCGATAGAACTAGGAGTCATTTAAATGACAAGAGACATCGGTCGCCTGTTGACCGCGATGCTTACCCCGTTCAAAGCCGACGGGTCTGTCGATTACGAAGCGGCCGAGAAGCTCGCCGTGCTTCTCACCGCCGATGGTTCTGACGGAGTCGTGGTATCCGGCACGACTGGTGAGTCACCCACGCTCAGCGACGACGAGAAGATCGAGCTCGTCAAGGCGATCAAGAAGGCGATCCCCGGCAAGACTGTCGTCGCCGGCACCGGCAGCAACGCCACCCACCACTCGGTGAAGCTTTCGGAACGCGCGATGAAGGCCGGCGCCGACGCGCTGCTCGCTGTCGTCCCTTACTACAACAAGCCGCCTCAGGAAGGCATGTACCAGCACTTCAAGGCCATCTCCGAGGTCGGGCCGACGATCATGTACAACATCCAGGGGCGCACCGCGATCAACATGACCGCCGCTACGACCCTTCGGTGTGCGGAGCTGCCAGGCATCGTCGGCGTCAAGGAGGCCAGTGGCGATCTCGACCAGGTCGGGCTGGTTTGCGCAGGCAAACCAGACGGGTTCCTCGTGTGGAGCGGTGACGACAGCTGGACCCTTCCGATGCTGGCGGTCGGCGGGTACGGCGTCATCTGCGTCGTGTCCCACATCGCCGGTCGCTCCATGAAGCGGATGATCGAGGCTCACGGCAAGGGCGACAACGAAGCGGCGCGAAAGATTCACTCGGGCTTGCTGCCGGTGATCAAGACGCTCATGACCACCGCCGCCAACCCCGTACCGATCAAGTCGGTCCTCAACGCGATGGGCTTTCCCGCCGGTCCGTTCCGCCTGCCATTGGTGCCCCTCACCGATGAGCAGCTGAAATCGGTGATGGCGACAGTGCGCGAGGCGGGCGACCTCATCACCTTCAAGGCAGGCGTCAAAGTCGCTTAGCGCACCGGCTCTTCAGCAGCTTCACGCCGAAGTCCGCGCCTGCACCAAGTGCGGGCTGCACGCGACGAGAACCCAGGCAGTACCTGGCGTCGGGCCCTGCCCGGCCGACATCCTGATCGTGGGAGAGGCGCCTGGCTTCAACGAGGACAGGCAGGGCGAGCCATTCGTGGGGGCAGCGGGAAAGCTGCTTGACACGCTGCTCGCTCGCATCGGCCTGAACCGCTCTGACGTCTACATCACCAATGTGCTCAAATGCCGTCCGCCTCAAAATCGGGACCCGATGCCCAATGAGGCCGAGGCCTGCTCGCCATACCTGGCACGCCAGCTCGAGATGATCAAGCCCAAGGTCGTCCTCGTCCTCGGCCGGCACGCGCTGGAGCGCTTGATGCCGGGGCAGGGCTCGATCTCGCACATTCACGGCAGCCTCGTGAAGCGCGGTGACATCGCGTACGTCCCGCTGTATCACCCGGCAGCGGCGCTGCACAACGGCGCACTGGTGGCAGACCTCGAGCGGGACTTCGACAAGGTCAAGGTCTACCTTGACAAGCTCCTGGCACCGCCGCCTCCGCCCGAACCGGCCCCAGTTCCGCGACAGGAAGCCGAACAGCTGCGTCTGCTTTGACCGCATCGCGCCTCCGATACCTGCCGCTGGGCGGCCTGGGCGAAGTCGGCATCAACATGTGGGCGCTCGAGTGGGAGAAGCAGATCCTTGTCGTCGACGCCGGCCTGATGTTTCCGCAGGAGGACATGCTCGGCATCGACCTCGTCCTGCCCGACATCTCGTATCTCCTGGACAGAAGCAAGGACGTGCTCGGCATCTTCCTGAGCCATGGGCACGAGGACCACATCGGTGGGTTGCCCTACGCCTTGAAGAAACTCAACGTTCCCGTTTACGGCACGCGGCTGACCCTGGGGCTCGTCAAGCCCAAGCTGAAGGAGCATCGAATCCTCCGCGAGGCCGACCTGCGCGAGGTGCGGGTGGGGGACACCGTCCAGCTCGGTCCATTCCGGGTGGAGACGGTTGCCGTGTGCCACTCCATCCCCGACGCGGTGGCTCTCGCGATCCAGACGCCGGTCGGTCGGGTCGTCTACACCAGCGACTTCAAGCTTGACGAGGCGCCGCCCGACGGTCTCCCCACCGACATGGCGCGATTCAAGCAGCTCGGCGACGAAGGCGTGCTCCTGTTGCTGAGCGACTCCACCAACTCAGAGCGCGCAGGCCGCTCTGGGTCTGAGCGGGACCTGCATGGTCCTTTCGAGCGGATCTTCGGCGAGGCTCCGGGACGCATCGTGGTGGCCAACTTCGCTTCCAACATCCATCGCATTCAGCACCTGGTGCGGATGGCGACGCAGTTCGAGCGGCGCGTGGCGGTGGTCGGACGGAGCCTTCAGACCAACTTCAAGACTGCGAAGGAACTTGGTTTCCTGAAGGTGCCGGATGGGCTCACCGTCAAACTCGAAGACACCGACCGAGTCCCCCCGTCGAAGCTTCTCCTGCTCACGGCGGGCAGCCAGGGTGAGCCGATGTCGGCGCTGGCGCGTTTTGCCGCGCAGCGCCACCCGTTCGTGAATGTGCTCAAGGGAGACTGGGTGGTGATCTCGGCGCGGCCGATCCCGGGCAACGAGCGCATGGTTCATCAGACGGTGAACAACCTTTACCGTCACGGTGCGCGGGTGTTTTATTCGGAAGTCGGCAACGTGCACGTGACGGGTCACGCGCAGAGGGATGAGCTGCGCGCGATGCTGGATGCGGTGCGGCCAAAGTTTTTCATCCCCGTCCACGGCGAGTACCGCCAGCTCCTGCAGCACTCGGAGATAGCTCGCGAGGCGGGCCTCACCGAAGACCGCATTGTGGTGGTCGAGGATGGCGAGGCGGTGGAGCTTGATGAGACGACGATCGAGAGAGGGGCGAAGGTGAGCACGGGGCTCGTGTTCGTCGATGGGCTTGGTGTTGGCGATGTCGAGAAGGTGGTGCTGCGCGATAGGAGGCACCTCGCGGAGGACGGCATCCTTGTCGTCACCCTGACGGTTGAGCGTGAGTCGTTGGCGGTTCGAGCCGGGCCCGACCTCATCTCGAGGGGAGTGATCGAACCTGAGCTTTCGTCCAAGCTGATGGGGGATGCCCGGGCCGCGGCGATGGCGTCAATCGCCCGTTTCGCCGACACTCATGCCGACGTGAACATGCTCAAGGAGGCCATCCACGACGCGGTATCGCAGACCGTGTACAAGAAGACGCGGCGGCGGCCGATGGTCATCCCAGTCGTGTTGGAGATCTGATGAAGCTTCCACCACTGGCGCTGGTTGCGCCAAGCCTCTGTCCCCGGTGCGATCAGCCGGCGATGGTCGGCGACCAGGGGGAGGACGCCAGGTGCGGTCACTGCGGCCTTCAGCTTCACCAGTGTGGAAACTGCCGCGGCGTGGCCGGGCCGTTCGACAAGTTCTGCGGATTCTGCGGTTACGAGATGGTCCGCGGCGAGACGCGCCCGATGTGGTGGAGGCTGTGGCTGCTGGCCGCGCTGGTGCCGCTCGCGGCGGGCTTGATCTACGGCATCGTGCAGGCGGGCTTGCATCCGGCCAGGTAGGACTGTTCGTCTACCGATTCAGACGGTGCCCGCACTCGACACAGAAGCTGTGGCGCCCGAGATTGTGGTGGCCGCACGACGAGCACACGAGCCGCCGAGGTGGGTCTGCTTGCAGCCAGCGCTCGCGCTCGCGCCGGTACCAGATGCCGTCTTCGGGGCCGAGCATCCACCGCCGGCCCTCGCCGTCCAGGACTGCGAGGTCGCGAACGGCGACCCGGAAGGCTCTCGCCTGAAGGCTCCCCACACGGCGTTCCTCGACCAGGTCCCTGTAACGCAGCTCGGCTTCCGCGAACGGGTCGACGGCCATCTGGAGAGTATCGCTTAGGTTCGGCCTAGAGCCGAACCAACCCCTCCCCACGAGTGGGGAGGGCGGCTCCGATCGCAGAGCGATCGCAGGCGGGTGGGGCCGACGGCCTGCCGGCACTTGAGCGCTGTAGAATCCGCTACGGCCCGAGGCCTTTGAATGCGTCGCACCACAACACGTAGCTCACGTCATTCCACGAACGGCGCCCGGCGCGCTGCGTCGTCACGCTCCCGAACGACCCGCACCAAGCGGTCCAGGAGACCGCGACTGACGCCTCGGCAGGGTCGGGAGATCGCAGGCGTCCTCCTGATCCTGGTCGCCGTCCTCGGGATCCTTGCCATCGCCAGCAGCGAAGGGTCGATTCTCACCGGGTTCCGCGATTGGCTCCTCACCACGTTCGACCATGCCCTGTTCGTGCCGCTCGGCGGAGCCCTGGCTTTTGGCGCCTATCTCCTCTGGCCCAAGGCGCCAAGGCCGCGCCCGGTGGACATCGTCTCGGGCTCAGTCGCGCTGGTTTCGCTGATCGGGCTTTTCGGTCTGGCCGCCTCGGGCGGGTCGGCCGGCCAGGGCGTTGATCGCGTCGTCGAGCAGGTGGTGGGCAGGATCGGCGCGTGGGTGCTGCTCAGCGCCGGGCTCTTGATCGGCCTGATAGTGACAATCCACTTCAGCCCCGGGGCGCTGATCGCCACGATCGTGCGCGCCGGACAATCAGCATTCGCCGAGCGCAACCGGCTCCAAAGACTGGTTTCTCCGCCAGGGTCTTCGCAGGTCAGCGCCCCCAAAGCGAATGGAGTCGCGAAGAATGCGGCACTCGCGCGATCCGCCGCCAGCTTTGCCACACCTCCGCCCGTGGTTGAGACCACGCGATTGTGGGAGGTGGAGGAGCCCCCAGCAGATGAGGGTGAGCGCGCACCGGCGCCGGCGGCCGAGCGAGACAAAACGACAGTCGCGCCCGTGATGCACGTCGTTGCCGACGTCGAGGACGACGTGCCCGAAATCGAATGGAAGCTTCCGTCGATCGCCCTGCTCGACACAGTCACTGCGCGAAGGGAGCGGATGGCTGACGAGATCAAGCGCAACGTTAAGATCATCGAGAGCACGCTCGAGACGTTCGGCGTCGCGTGCAAGGTGGTCGGCGTGAACCCTGGCCCGGCGGTGACGCAGTACGAGCTGCAGCCCGGACCTGGCGTCCAGGTGAAGCGCATCACCTCGCTTCAGAACGATCTCTCGCTCGCACTGGCCGCGGCACCGCTGAGAATCGAGGCGCCGATACCCGGCAAGGCCGCGGTGGGCATCGAGGTGCCAAACAAGTCGGCGAGCCTTGTCACCATCCGGGAGGTCCTGGAGACAGCAGCATTCCGCGAAGGCACGCGTGTGCTCGCGCTCGGTCTCGGCAACGACGTTTCAGGAGCATCGATCGTCGCGGACCTCACGCGCATGCCTCACCTGCTCATCGCAGGCGCCACCGGCCAAGGGAAGAGCGTGTGCATTAACGCGTTGATCACCAGCCTCCTCTTTCAGATGACGCCGGACCACATGCGCCTCCTGCTGATCGACCCGAAGCGGGTCGAGCTGACCAGTTACAACGGGCTCCCTCACCTGGCGCTTCCAGTCCTCGTCGAGTCGCACCAGGCCGCAGCTGCACTTCGCTGGGCGGTGGCGGAGATGGACCGCCGCTACAAGATGTTTTCGGCGGAGGGCGTTCGCAACATCGCCGCATACAACGAGAAGGCAGTGCAGAAGCTCGCCCGCGAGCTGCCTTACGTCGTGATAGTGATCGATGAGCTCGCCGACCTCATGATGGTCGCCGCGGGTGAGATCGAGGAGCTGATCTGCCGCATCGCGCAGCTCGCGAGGGCGGTGGGAATTCATCTCGTGATCGCCACCCAGCGGCCGTCAACGGACATCATCACCGGCCTCATCAAGGCCAATATCCCTTCGCGTATCGCGTTCGCCGTCGGTTCGCAGGTGGACAGCCGGGTCATCCTCGACTCGGGCGGCGCCGAAAAGCTGCTCGGCCGGGGCGACATGCTGTACCAGCCTGTCGATGCCGGCAAGCCGACGCGAATCCAGGGCGCGTTTGTGAGCGACCCCGAGGTCGAAGGCGTTGTCAACTTTTGGAAATCACAAGGTCCCCCGCGCTACATGGAGGAGATCCTCGAGGAGGGCGCCGGCACAGAGTGGGAGAGGGGCGAGACCGCAGAGCGCAAGCTCGACCCGCTGTTCGCGCGCGCCGCGCGGGCAGTCGCTGCCGAGGGGGCGGCGTCGGTGTCATTGGTGCAGCGCAAATTCAACGTCGGTTACTCGCGCGCAGGTCGCATCGTTGACCAGCTGGCCGAGAACCATGTGGTGGGGGGATACCAGGGGTCGAAGTCGCGCGAGGTGATGATGAACCTGCCAGATGTGGACGAGCTCCTGGAGCGACTGGGCATCGAATGAGCCGGCGGGAAGCTGCGGGTGGCAACCCGTGGCGCCCTCGTCGCAAACTCTCCTCGTAGGAACTCCGTGAATCTGCCAAACACGTTGACGCTGAGCCGCCTGGCGGCGATTCCGCTGCTGATGATTCTCCTGATCGTGCGGTTCGACTTCCACGATCAGATCGCGGCGGCGCTGTTCCTCATCTTCTCTTTCACCGACACGCTGGACGGCCAGATCGCGCGCCGCCGCGGGATGGTCAGCGACCTCGGCAAGTTCCTCGACCCGCTGGCCGACAAGCTCTTCGTTCTTTCTGTGCTGATCGTGCTGGTGCAGGAAGGGCTCGTCGCCGCATGGGTGGTGGTGATCATCTTCTCGCGAGAGCTGCTTATCACCATCCTGCGGTCGGTCGCCGCGAGTCAGGGTCGGGTGATCGCCGCGGCGCCGATGGGCAAGACGAAGACGGCGACCCAGATGGCGGCTGTCACGCTCCTGATCCTGCAGCGACCCTACCCGCCGCTGGTCACCGTGGCGGATCTTGCGATCGCCATCGCAATCATCTTCACCCTGGCGAGCGGCATCGACTACCTGTGGCGCTACCGGCGTGTGATCTGGCCCGCTGGGGGAGTGGGGGCGAAGGCGTCGGGCGGTGGTCGGAGCGCCGGAGGGGGTTCAGAAGCGGATCCCCTAGCTCGGGAGCTGGGCGCGGTGCTCGTCAAAGGCGGGCTCACCGTGTCAGTCGCGGAATCGTGCACCGGAGGGCTGCTCGGAGAGCTCATCACCGACCAGCCAGGAAGCTCCACCTATTTCCTGGGCGGCGTCATCGCCTACGCGGACGAGGTCAAGCGCGAGCAGCTCGGCGTGGCGGCCGCCGTGCTAACGCGGCATGGCGCCGTAAGCAAAGAGGTCGCTCTGGCCATGGCCGAAGGCGTCCGCTCACGTTTCGGAACCACGCTCGCGGCATCCATCACCGGCATCGCCGGGCCGGACGCCGAAGGGTCCAAGCCGGTCGGCCTCACCTTTGTCGCTGTGGCGACTCCGCGTGGCGCCACCTGCCACGAGTATCTGTTCAACGGCGACCGCTGGTCCAACCGCCGCCAGGCCGCTGGCGAAGCACTCCGCCTCCTGATC
>DATLPO010000005.1:0-46649 GCA_035535675.1 Candidatus Limnocylindria bacterium | reverse complement strand
CTGCATGGCGGCAGCATAGAAGCGCCGTCCGATACCAGGCCGATCCCGCTCTAGAGCAGGCAGGATCTCGTGCCGCACCCTGACACGCGCATAGGCGGTATTGGAGTTCGCAGGGTCTTCCAGCGGCACAATGCCCCGACGGGCCAGGAAGTCGAAGACCTCGCGCCTCCATACAGATAGGAGAGGGCGGACGAACACGCCCCGGCTCGCTGGCATGCCGCGCATGCCCGCCAGCCCGGAACCCCGCATCAGATGCAACACAACTCCCTCGACAAGATCGTCGGCTGTGTGACCGAGCGCGACGACCGGTGCGGCAGCCTCGGCGCGAGCCCGTTCCAGAAATTCGTAGCGAAGGGCGCGCGCGCCAGCCTGGATCGAGCCCTTGGGGACCGCCAAATACCTTCGCTCGGTGAGCAGGTCCACGCCCTGCTGGCGGCACAGTTCCGCGACGTGCTGTGCGGCCGCAGCCGATCCTGCCTGTAGTGCATGGTCATAGTGGGCAGCGACCACGTCGCAGCCCAGCTCGCGTGCCGCGACCAGCAGGGCTGTGGAATCGGGGCCTCCGGAAACTGCGACCATGACCCGATCGCCGGAACGGATCAGGCCCGATCGGCGAATGCCGAGCAGAAGTGCTTTGGAGGAATTGGTGGGCAGCATGGTGGTGCCGGCTGGACTCGAACCAGCGACAACGCGATTATGAGTCGCGCGCTCTACCACCTGAGCTACGGCACCGCGGGACGCCGGCGCGCGCGCAGGGCGCGTTCCGGGAAGAGATCCTATCGCGCCGCCTGTGCCCGCGCCTTCAGCTTGCGCTTCTTGGTGCGGCGCTTCGCGAGCGCCACCCGCTTCCTTTTGTTCACCGCTCTCCAAAATAAGAGGAGCCGGGGGGCCCGGCTCCGGGGGTTGCTTCAAATGGTTGCGGAGGTCGGATTCGAACCGACGACCTTCGGGTTATGAGCCCGACGAGCTGCCGCTGCTCCACTCCGCGACGCGAATTATACCGCCGACCCCTTGATCCACCTCTCGGCGGAGCTCAGGGTGCCGGCGTTCCAACAGGCGGGCTGGGAGACGGAGACGGAGGGTCGATCAGAAGGTAAACGCGCTCGCCCGCGCGGGCGTACCCGCTCAACCGAGCCTCCTCTTCGTTGGCAGCGCCTGATGTCATCGCCTGGACGTCCTTGCGGTAACCACGGTTCTCCGCGGCCAGCTGTGCATTCTGGCGATGCAGGTCGGCGACCTGCTGACCCAGCCTGTGGCCGACGTACGCCTCCTGCGCAAATGCGTAAGCGGTCCACATGGCGATGACGACAACGACAGCGACCACGATGGTGCGTCGTACTCCGTGCACGCTGGTGCGCACACTGCCCGCGGCAACTATGGCTTTGCTGTGTCTCATGCTGCGTCGTTAGAGGGATGTCCGCGTGGACGAGGTGCCGACTATAACAAAGAGGCCCGCAGTTGGCTCCTAGGTTGTCGCCTTCCAGCGCCTGGCCTTTTCGTCCGGATCCAGATCTCCGAAAGTCACGCCGTCCTTGCGAAGCGACGCTTCTGTTGCGGCGAAGCGGCGTCGAAAGCGCTGTCCCGCGACCCGAAGTGCGTCTTCCGGGTTGACCTTCAGCCGCCGGGCCAAGGAAACGATTGCGAACAACAGGTCACCCAACTCATCGAAGGTCTCGCGAGCGCCGGCCGCCTCGCCCAGCTCGCGCGCTTCTTCGGCAACGGCCTCGGCGGTCTCAAGCGGGGACGCGAAATCGAACCCGACGCGTGCAGCGCGTTTTTGCAGGCCGAGGGCCCAGGCCAGAGCAGGCAGCGTGGCCGGCACCCTGTCGACCACCGACTCATTCTCGCGCCCAGCTTTGCGGGCCTCGTGAGCCTTCTGGTGCTCCCAGTTCCGCAGGACCTCGTCCGCATCGGCGGCTGATGTCGATCCGAAGACGTGGGGGTGTCGAACCACCATCTTGGCGGCAACTGCTTCAGACACCTCCGTTGCATTGAAGCGACCTTGCTGGGCGGCGATCTCAGCGTGCATCGCAACCTGCAGCAGAACGTCGCCGAGCTCTTCCATGATCTTCGCGTCGTCGCCGGAGTCGATGGCTTCCAGCAGCTCGTAAGTCTCTTCGAGCAGGTACGGCCGCAGCGATTCGTGGGTTTGCTCTCGGTCCCAGGGGCAGCCGTCTGGCGCTCGAAGCCGCGCGACGACCTCAAAAATGGCTCCGACGCCCGGCGAGAAAGGTGGATCTTCCGGCTCAGGCATCGGTCGTGATTCTGGCACGGAACGTCAGCCGCCTCGCACTGCCGCGACCCCGCGGCCGGACTCGTACAGCAGGGCCATCTCGTCGAGAAGCCCGAGCAGGTCGTTCTGCCAACCCTCGCCCTGCCTTCTCATCTTGATCCGGTTGGGGGCGATCGAGATCCGGCCGGCCATGCGGCGCGACAGCTCGTCGACATCCATGTAGCGCTGAGGGTCGACTCGAACGACGATGTCGTGACCGTCTGCCACCACTGCCTTCAATCCCAGCCTCTGCCCACGCAGCTTGATCCGCAGCGAATAGGCAAGGTTGTCCAGCTGCTTCGGTCCTGGGCCGTATCGATCCTCGAGCGAGCGCAGCACAGCCTCCAGCTCTTCCTCATCCTCGGTGCCGGCGAGCTGGCGATACGCCCCAAGTCGCAGCTTTTCGTCGCGGATGTAGGAGCGGGGGATGAAGTGGTCCAGCGGAAGGTCAAGGTTCATCTCCGTGGTCGAAAGCACGTCGCTCACCGCCGTCTCGTCGGAGCCGGATCTCATCTTCGCGACTGCACCCTGCAGCATCTGGAGGTACATCTCGAAGCCCACAGCCGCGATGGCGCCATGCTGCTCGGTGCCAAGCAGATTGCCGGCGCCCCTTATCTCGAGGTCGCGCAGGGCGATCTTGAACCCCTGCCCAAGCTCATGCAATCCGGAGATGACGTCAAGCCGTTTATCGGCACGCTCCGTGAGCGATCGTCGCGGGTCGTACAGGAAGTACGCATAGGCTCGCCTTCCCGAACGTCCGACGCGCCCTCGCAGCTGGTAGAGCTGGGCAAGGCCGAACCGGTCGGAGCGCTCGACGATGATGGTATTGACGTTGGGTATGTCGAGGCCGGACTCGATGATCGTGGTGCACACGAGAACGTCGAACTTCGCCGATTCGAAGTCGACCATGACCTGGGCCAGCTGATCCTCAGCCATCTGACCGTGACCGACGGTCACGCGCGCGCCAGGAATCAGGTCGCGAACCCGAGTTGCCGCCTTCTCGATGGTGCGAACGCGGTTGTGGACGTAATAGACCTGACCCCCGCGTTGCAGCTCGCGGCTGATTGCCTCCTTGACTAGGGCGTCGTCATCGGCGGTGACGTAGGTCTTGATCGGCTGGCGCTCCTCGGGCGGGGTTTGAATCACGCTCATGTCGCGGATGCCACCGACGGCCATGTGCAGGGTTCGCGGAATCGGCGTCGCCGACAGTGACAGCACATCGAGTTGCGTGCGCAGCTTCTTCAGCCTTTCCTTCTGCATCACGCCAAACCGGTGCTCCTCGTCGACGATCAGCAACCCGAGTCGCTTGAAGCGGACGTCACGCTGAAGCAGTCGATGCGTCCCGACCACGATGTCGACCTGGCCAGCCTTCAAGCCTTCGATGGTTCGTGCTTGCGTCTCGTCATCGACAAACCGCGACAGCATCTCGACCGTCACCGGGAACTTGCCGAGGCGCTCTCGAAATACGTGGAAGTGCTGCTGCGCGAGGACGGTGGTGGGCGCCAGGAGGGCCACCTGCTTGCCGCTCATTGCGGCTTTGAAGGCGGCACGCAGGGCAAGCTCGGTCTTGCCGAAACCGACATCTCCGCACAGCAGCCTGTCCATTGGCCGGTCGGATTCCATGTCAGCCTTGATCTCCGACAACGCCGCGACCTGGTCGGGCGTCTCTTCATAAGGAAAGGAGGCCTCCAGCTCCTGCTGCCATGCGGTGTCCGGTGCGAATGCGATCCCGGGCCTCGCTTCCCGCAGCGAGTAAATCCTGAGCAGGTCCTCGGCTACGTCCTGGACCACCTTGCGCGCGCGCCCTCGCGCGCGCGTCCAGTCTCCCGTGCCAAGCCGGTGGAGGGTAGGCTGACCCTCGCCGCCCAAGTACTTCTGGACACGGTCAAGGTTCTCGACAGGCACGAATAGACGGTCACCCTCTGCGTACTCGAGCTCCAGGTACTCACGGTGAGCGCCATCGCTCTCGATGAGCCGCATGCCTTTGAAGCGCGCGATCCCATGGTCAACGTGGACCACCAGCTCTTCGGGTGCGAACTCGAGGGTGAACTCGCGTGTGAGGTCTTGAGCTCGCGTCGCCGCCACGCGCCCGCCACGACCGGCCGGGCGCCGCATCCGGCCGAAGAGCTCGGCATCCGTGACGAGATGAAACCCCATCACCGGCTGCGAGCACCCGGCGGCCAGGTCGACTTCGGAATGGAGGAAGCCCGCCTTGAGATCCAAGTCGAGGTCGAGATCAGCCGAGGTGGGCCGAAGCTTCACCTTGCTTTCTTCGAGCAACGCGTCAAGGCGTTCCGACTGCTCGGTAGCGATCACGACAATGGCGGTCTCGGCGAGTCGGGCGGTATCGGCAAGTGCGCGAGGCCGTCCAACGAACGGCTCCATTTCGACCCAGCCCAGGTCAAGAGCATCACCGTCAACCTCACCTGCCGATACCCGAAGGTGGTGGTGCTCTCCGAAGGCATCGAGACGATCGAGCGTGACGACTGGGAGGGTGAAGCCACGAGGGAGCTCTCCGCCACCGGCCTCCGCTGCCGCCAGCATTTCGGTCTCCTCGATCAGCGACCGCGCATCCGCCCTCTGGCGCTCGGCTTCAAAGTCGAGGATGAACATGTCCGGCGGCAGGTGGTCAAGCAGAGAGGGGCGGTTCGGGTCCAGGTATGAAGAGTAGAACTCGATTCCCGGGAAGGCGGATCCAGCTTCGAGCCGAACCAACTCGTCCTCCCATTCACCACGAACGTCGGCGCGAAGGCCGTCAAGCGAGGCTTCTGCACGCAGCCTTGCCACGGCCTCAGATCCACGCCGTGGACCGAGCAGAAGCTCGCGTCCTGAACGGATCGATGCTTTCGGGATCGCCATGACCGAGCGCTGGTTCTCCGGGTCAAACAGGCGCAGCGTGTCCACCACGTCGCCCGACCACTCCGCCCTGACTGGCGCATCTGCCGCCGCGGGAAACACATCAAGGATTCCGCCTCGGACCGAGAACTGGCCACGGTCTTCAACCAGCGCCTCCCTCGAGTAGCCGAGCTCGACGAGGCGACTTGCAACCGCAACGGGATCAGGTCCTTTTCCCGGTGCGAGCACCAGCGTGCCTTCGGCAAGGTCGGTGGGCGAGATGGTCATCCGCACGTATGCTCGGCGGGACGAAACCACCACGTTGGGTTCCCGACTTGTGTCCCGGAGAGCAGCAAGCGCTTCGAGTCTTCTGTTCACCGCCTCGTCGCTTGCCGGCGGCCTGTCCAAGAAGGAGACGGCAATCTCCGCAAACACGTACGTCGGGGGGCGCCCGGCGAGCCACGGCCGCAGCTCATCGGCAAATCGATCCGGCCCAGGCACCAAGACGAGCAGCCCTCGACCCTGCGCATGGCAGGCTCGCGCCACCGATCCGGCGACGATCGCCCACGCCGGTCGTGGCAGCCTGCCAACGCTGAGCTGTCCCGGAGCCGCGGCCAGCCATCGCTCAAGCGCCGGCGCCGTCGCGATCGCCGATTCCCAGAGCCTGCTCACGGGAGCTCGTCGCACCCCAGCGCGCCGGGGCGGTTGAACTTTTCCATCGAGCGTTCGACGCCTCCCTCGAGCGCCAGCTCCAGAGCGTCGGCCACGCCGTCGACGATGTTTGGGATGCGAGCCGCCTCCGCCTTGGTGAACCGTCCAAGCACGTAGTGGCGGCCCGCAGGCGAGCCCTTTCGAGCCGGCTTCCCGATTCCTACCCTGTAGCGCACGAAATCGGGGGTGCCCAGCGAGCTGATGATCGAAAGCACGCCGTTGTGCCCGGCCCCCGAACCTCCGCGACGGATACGCAACCGGCACAGCGGCAGGTCGAGCTCGTCGTGGACCACCCACAGGCGCTGAGGAGTGAGATTGAGGTCGCGCAGCGCCCTGGCCACCGCCTCGCCAGAAAGGTTCATATAGGTCTGCGGCAACACCAACCACACCCCTTGTGCCTCGGAGTGCCCGACCAGCGACTGCCACCTCTTGCGGTCCACGCGAACATCGAACCGTCGAGCCAGCTCATTCAGGCATGCGAAACCAAGGTTGTGCCGCGTGTCGGCGTACTCCGACTCGGGGTTGCCGAGCCCAACTATCAACAGCTCTTCTCTAACCAACTCCTGACCTGTCAAAACGGAGGTAGACGCAGCAAGGCCCGCGGCGAGCGCCGCAGACCGGTTGATGAGTTTACGCGCAGCTCAGAGGCGCCCCGGAGCCAACTTCATGGCGGAGGACTTGAGCGCGGCACGAGTCAGGCGCGCCATCTCACTTCGTTCAGCAGGGGTTGCGTGATCCCACCCCAGCAGATGCAGCATTCCGTGCACACAGAGGAGGCCGAATTCGGTGACTGGCGCGTGCCCGAATTCGGCGGCCTGCCGGACGACCATCGCCCAGGAGATCGCGAGGTCGCCCAGATGCTCGCCGGATCCCACGAACGAAAGCACGTCGGTGACCGCATCCTTGCCCGCGTATTCGGTGTTCAACCGGCGCAGCTCGCGATCGCCGGTGATCCGGACTGCGATCGTCGACCTCCTTTCCGGCAGGCGAGCCATCACCTCCGGAAGTGATGCCGCGCGAACGAGCACAGCCCGCACAACCGCGGGCGCCACAGGCGCGCGAACCGCTTTGATCACCTCGACTGACAGGCGGGAGTCTTCAGCCACCAGCACCAAGTAAACCCGCTAGAGTCACTTCCGGTGCGGATTCTGGTCACTGGCGGGGCGGGATTCATCGGTTCGCATGTCGTCGACGCGTACGTCGCGGCCGGCCATCAGGTCGCGGTTCTCGACAACTTCAGCACCGGCAACGAAGCCAATCTGAATCCTGCAGCCGAAGCGTATCGAGTCGACGTCCGCGACCAACCCAGCGTCGAGAAAGCCTTAGCGTCATTCCGACCGGACATCGTCAACCACCATGCGGCGCAGTCGGAGGTGCCGAAGTCCGTCGCCGACCCGACCTTCGACGCGCAGGTCAACATAATCGGAGGGCTCAACGTCCTCAAGGCATGCATTGACCATGCGGTGAAGAAGCTGATCTTCATCTCCACTGGCGGCGCGCTGTACGGCGAGCCAGATGTTGTGCCCGCGGATGAAGACCACCCGATCAGGCCCCTCTCGCCTTACGGCACCAGCAAGTTCTGCTTCGAGCAGTACCTCGGTACGTTCAAGCGCACCTTCGGCCTCGAATTCACCGTGTTGCGCTACGCGAACATCTACGGCGCTCGGCAGGACTTCTACGCCGAAGAGGGCCGCGTTGTGGCGATATTCGCCAGCCGCATGTTGGAGGGCAAGCAGGTCACGATCGACGGTGACGGCGAGCAGTCGCGCGACATGCTTCACGTCGGAGATGCCGCCACCGCCAACCTCGCCGCACTGGAGCGTGGCGCCGGAGGGATTTTTCACGTGAGCACCGGCATATCCGTGACGATCAACGACCTGTATCGGAAGCTCGCACTCCTGACCGGTTACAAGCAAGCCCCAAACCATGGACCTCGACGCAAGGGCGACGTCTATCGAATCGCGCTCGACAATGCGCGAGCGAAGCGCGATCTGGACTGGGAGCCGCGAGTCAGTCTCGAGGAAGGCCTGAGCCTCACCGTCGACTACTTCCGCGAGCAGGTCTCCAAAACCCCGGCTTGATGACCGTTTGACGGCAACGCTCGGCTCACTGCACGGCTACTCCGCTCGAGTCCTTCTCGTCTATGCGGTGGTGCTTGGGATCTGGGGCGCATACAGATACTTTCGCGATCAGGAGCTGGGCGGCGGCTTCCGAGCGAGCTTCTTGATCATGGCTGGCCTCACCGCATTGCAAGGCTTGCTCGGTCTCGCCGCGTTCGGTCTTGGCGCCAGGCCTACCGAGCTGCTGCATGTCGTCTACGGAATATTTGCGGTGATCTTCCTGCCCGGAACCTACCTCTATGCCCAAGGCGGTCCACGACGTCGCGAGGCGGTGATACTCGCCGGGGCGTCGTGGATCGTGAGCATCGCGTACCTGCGCGGCATCGCCACCGGCTGAGTCTTCGGATCAAGTCCGGAAGAGAACACCTACTCCATAAGTAATCGCGGCGACAACAGTCCCAACCGCCAGCATCTCCAGGCCGGAACGAACCCCTCCCTTCCCAGTGAAAAACGACCGCGCGGAGCCGATCAGGAACAGGAAGGCCGCCGAGAGCACGAACGTGATGACCAGCGGCCCCAAGCCGGAAAAAGTGGTGCCGAGAATCCAGCGGCCGGCGAGATAGCCGATCACCGGAATCGCTCCCCCGACCAGAGTTGAGATCCCGGCCACCACCCCCTCCCGCACGGGGTTCTCGAACAGAGCGACGTCGAGGCCTAGCTCTTCGCGGGCCTGCGTCTCGAGCCACACCTTCTTGTCGGAGGTGATGCGACCGACGATGGTTTTCGCTTCGGCCGGAGTCAGGCCTTTGGAGCGGTAGATCTTGACCAGCTCCGCCCGCTCCAGCTCAGGCATCGCTTCGATCTCCGCGGCTTCCCTGGCAAGTTGGCCTTCGTAGACCTCGCGCTGAGACTTGCTTGACAGGTAGGCGCCTCCAGCCATCGAGACCCCGGAGGCGACCATTGCCGACAGCCCTCCGATGAGCACCACGTGGGGGTCGACGCTCGCGCCCCCTACGCCGGCCAGCACACCGAGGGTCGCCGTCAATCCGTCGTTGACCCCATAGATGACATTTCGGATGCTTTCGATGCCGCCGCCGTGCCATTCCTCGAGGGCATCGACCTCGGCGCCATCAGAGCCGGTCGCGCCGGTCGCCGGAGATCCGGGGGCGCCCGCGCCGGCGATTTCGTCAGGAGACTGATGATCGAGCTCCTCGGGCAGCACCTTGCGCAGCACGCCCTGCGCGCGTTGGTCCGACACCGTCGTGACCTGTCCGAGGTATGAGCGCAGGACCTGCCCCTCCGCGGCTCCTGCCAGGGCAAGGGCCGGGCCGATTCCGGCCACACGCGCGAGCCCGGCGAGGACTTGCGCAGTGAACCGAGGTTCGCGCTTCGGAAGCTTCACCCCTCCCGAAGCGAGGAGCTCGGCCCACGCCTCGGCATGACGTTTTTCGGTTTCCGCCAGCGTCTTCAGCCGTCGTTTCAGACCGGCATCGGAAGCGACCTCGGCGAGGGCTTCATAGACCCCTGCCATTCGCGCCTCGCTCTCCCAGTTCGAGCGAAGGGACCGGGTGTCGGGCTCAGACAAGGCCCGGTCGGGTGGCGTCACGCGTCTATGGTAGGGATGGGTGCCGATGGGGACCGCAGGGCGGATCTGGCATCTCGTCATGCGGCCGGGTACGCTGCGTGGCTGCGGCTGCACTCGGGCGATTGACTTAACGTAGGGACCCTCCATGACCCCGACTTCGCTGCGCGCCGACTCCGGACTTTCGACACGACCCAAGCCACGAGCGGTGCGCAATCCCGAGGACGGACCGGCCCGGCGGGTCCTCATCACAGGCGGGGCCGGGTTCCTGGGTGTCAACGCCGCGATCCGCATGATCGAGGACGGCTGGCACGTGACAGTTCTCGACAACCTGAGTCGACCGGGGACTGAGCGCAACCTGAAATGGCTGATCACAGAGCACGCCGCCGAAATCACCTTCATTAAAGAAGACGTGAGGAACGCGAGCGCCTTGATCGACCATGTCAAGGGCCAGGACGCCATCCTCCATCTGGCGGGCCAGGTTGCAGTGACGACTTCGCTGCTGGACCCGGCCACTGACTTCGATGTCAACGCCGGAGGCACGCTAAACCTCCTCGAGGCCACCCGAAAGCACAATCCCGAAGTGCCGTTTGTGTTCGCATCGACGAACAAGGTCTATGGAAAGCTCGAGAAGAACAACGTTGCATGTAAAGAGAGCCAGCCGATTGATTTCCACAGCCCCTACGGGTGCAGCAAAGGTGCTGCCGACCAGTACGTCAGGGACTACGCCCGCTGCTTCCACATGAACACCGTTGTGCTTCGCCAGAGCTGCATCTACGGCGCGCACCAGTACGGCACAGAGGACCAGGGCTGGGTCGCGCACTTCGTCCATTCGATCCTCAACAAGCGGCCGCTGACCATCTACGGAGACGGGATGCAGGTGAGAGACCTGCTCGACGCGAGGGACTTGAGTGCTCTTTACGCGACGGCAATCGAGAGGATCGACAAGACGAAGGGCGAGATCTACAACGTTGGGGGCGGCCCTCCTAACCAGAGGAATCTGCTCGAGGTGATCGAGCGAATCGGCGAGCTGACCAACTCCAAGCCGACTTACACGTTCTCGGATTGGCGCGAAGGCGACCAGACGTATTACGTCAGCGACATCACCAAGGCGAAGAAGGACCTGGGCTGGGAGCCGCAGATCCCATTTGACAGAGGACTCCAGGACCTCGTCCGCTGGGCATTCGGCGTTTGAGGCGCGCAGGTCAAAGGCTGCTCTAAACGCGCACGCACGTGAAATGCCCGCACCCACCGGGTAGGGCGCGAAGGAGCCGTGCTTCACCCCAGGCGAGACACGAGACCACCCTGGCTGCCGACCGCACCAAGCTGCCGACCAGGCCGCCACGTGATGCGGACATGTCCTCGACCGAGCCACTGACAGGCCCGCGCCGGTCGAGCCATGAGAAGTACAAGAGGTCGAGCACCTGCAGGAGCGCGTGGTAGCTCCACCGCGAGCGCACCACACGCAGACCGCAATCCGACGCCAGAGCGCCATAGCGATCAGCCGAGAAAATCTGGATGTGGCCGCCATGACGCACTTTGGCAGTCCACCTGGTTCCGCATCCGACCAGTCGATACAGCGTCCAGGGCTGACCCTCGAGAGGCAGGACGATATGGAAGCCGCCACCCGGCCGCAGGACTCGAACCACCTCGCGCATCACCTTCTCCGGGCTCTCGACGTGCTCGAGGACATCAAATATCCAGACGAAGTCGAACTCGCCATCTGCGAAGGGGAGCCGCTCGGCAGTCGCGAGTCGAAAGTCGACGTTATCGGGCGAGTGGTTTGCAACGGCTAATGCGGACTTGCTCATGTCGCAGCCAAACACCTCGAGATCCACGCGCTCCCGCTTGACGGCCTTGGCGACTGATCCTGCTCCGCAGCCCACGTCGAGAACCTTGCCTTGGATATTCTGCAAATCCGAGAGCAGGTAGCGCAGCTTCAGCCCGTTCATGTACCAGGGCCGCGGGCGCAGCGGTGCCGCGCCCCAGCGCTTCGACTCATAGTCAAAAGACGGAGACGGCGCTACTGGGTGGCCGATCGAGCCGCCTTGCACTCGGCCGCGGTCGGTTCTGGCGCCGCAATACCAAACACATCCCAGCTCGCCTCGGCCATAGGTCCCAAGCGCACGAACCAACTCGGGTTCAGCTGTTGTAGAAGCGCGAAGTTGCTGTCGTTTAGAGGTATCGCCATCAGCCTGGTGTCAGTGTCGGCAAGCCAGCATGCCACCAGGGTGGTGACAGTGGATTGATGGTCTTCGTACCTGTAGCCCGACGGCAGATAGGCAAACGGGTCATACATCTCGCTGACCAGATGCTTGCCCTCGACGCCACCGAAACGGGCAAGACCATAGGTGATGTCGGGCCGCTCCGGTGGAACCGCCAGACCGTGGCCGGCATAGGGCGATTGGTTATACCAGGCGCCAAGCTGGATGCTCTCCGCCTTGACAGCGAGCCATTCGGCCTCGGAGGGCCCGAACACCTGCGCAATCGGGACCCAGGCGAGCTGACACGCGATAAGCGTCGCGCCCACCCCGGTCCACGCGAGGGGTAGAGCCCGTTTGCCGAGCCTCCTCGGCACCCACCACAGCAGCGTCACCGACAAAAGTACGCCCGCGAAAACATAAGGAAACGCAAAGACCCGGGTGATCGGCATCCACCAGACCCAGCTCGCCAGGTAGGAGGTGAAGCCCAGCATTCCGGCAACGAACACCCAGTATCCGAAGCCGAAGGTGAGCAGCATGTAGGAGGAGGGGCGCTTGATGAGGCTCCACGCGAGGCCGATCACACCTGCGATCAGCAGTGCCCCAAGAACCGGCCGCACGCTTGCCTGCGATGCGCTGACCGGTGCGAACTCCCACTTGCCGACGGCGTTGGCCAGGAAGTTCCACCAGAGTGGATAAATGGGATTGCCGGTCTTGTCTTGGAGGACTTTCAGGTAGACCAGCATCACCCCAACGAAAGCGGCGACCAGTGGCAGGCGCTGGCGCCAACCCTCTTTGCGCAGGAAGGCTGCCACCACCAATCCAAGGCTGAAAATCCAGGCCTCCGCGCGCGCCATGGTTGCGAGTCCGAAGGCAAGGCCCGCCCAGAAGCCGCCTTTACGCGGCCACGCCCACAGTCCGATAAGACAGAACGCAACGCCGAGCGGCTCGAGCATTCCGGACGCATCGTTCATGACGCTCGTCGGGAGCAGAATCGCGATTAGCGCCGCGCCCAGCGCCACATGAATCCCCCAGTACCGATAGCAGATGTGGAATAGCAGCACCACCACAGCCACTCCGAAGACGAGACTCACCAGACGGTCGAGCACGATGTCGATCGATCCGGTCACTGTGAACACGGCGACCATCAACAGCGGATGCAACACGCCCCAGAAGTAGTCGAGGCCTTTGAGATCCCACAAACGCGGGCCATCCGGCGCAGTCAGCCCGATCTCCTTGGTCAAATAAGCAATCTGCCAGTGATGCCAGACGTCGCCGTACCTGCGAATCCCCGGATTTTCCGGATCGGTCAAACCGAACAGATATAGAAGACGCGGGAGGGCGGCAGCGACGGCAATGGCCAGCGTCCACCCCCAGCCGGCAACCCGCTGCTCGGCCTGCGATCGCGGTTCGGGCTCGTCCTGAAATTCCGCTGAATCGATCCGCCGATCCTCCTCTTCTTCGTCGGGGAGGATCCTGGGCAGGAGCTTCATGCAGTCGCTGCTTCCGCCGCCACCTGCTCGTGCGATCGCGCGACTTCGATCATCGCGTGCTCCAGCGTGTCGAGATGCCTCTCCCAATCGAAGCGTCGCGCCCATTCGAAAGCGCGCTCGCCGGTCGCCTGGTTGGCTGCAGGGTCGTCGAGTAGCGAGATGATCCCTGACGCGTAGTCGCTCACCTCGAGGGGCTCGGCCAGGTAACCCGTTTGCGGCCCCACTGTCACCGTCGGACCTGCCTGGTTCCAGGCCACCACGGGAACGCCCTTTGCCATCGCCTCGATCACGCCCATTCCGAAGTCTTCCTCGGGTGCTGGATATACATAGACAGCGGCGCCCTCATATAGCCGGTCGAGCTCGTGCTCGGAGATTGCGCCGAGAAACAGCACGCCTTCATTGATCTTGAGCTCGGTGGTCAAGCCCTGCAGGGTGGCGGTATGCGACGTGGGAGGTCCCGGAATCACCAGTTGCGCCTTGGGGTGGCGCCGTCGCACCTCCTGCATGGCACGGATGACGAGATCGAACCTCTTCTGCGGGTAGTGCCGGTTAGTTAGAAGAACGTAAGGCCGCCGGATGGGGTAGCCGTTGATCGTCAGGCCCCCCGAGAAACGTGCTTCGCGCGGCAGCGGAAAACCTAATGCGGCGACATGACAGCCGGCCGGGCAGTCGATCGCCTCGCGTTTGTAGATCCCGCGGATGATGTCGCCGATGTAATCGCCGTTAACGAGAAGCTGGTCAGCCTCCTGCACGGATCGGCGGTCGGCCCACGCGACGAACTTTGTGGCTCGCAGCACGATCGCGGCGAGCAGTCTGTAATCGGCGTTGGCGACCCAGCCCGTCTCGCGGTCGATGCTGCGCGGATACACAAGCCGGTTGGGCTGGTTGAGATAGACGACGTATGGCACGTCGATGAGGCGCGCCGCCCACCATGCGATCCATGCGCTCGGCTGATTGCAGGCCAGAATCGCGTCGACACCTCGCAGGCGCCACGCGTATAGCGGCATGAGCAGCGACGCCGCCGCCATCTGGATCGCTTCGCGATATGGAATCCAGCGCGGGAGCTGGGGCAGGAACGTGCGCACGCGCACCTCTCCTATCAAATCCGGGTAGCAACGCGACGCGTCAACCGTCGGCGCGTAGCACTCGACCCTGAAGCCGCGGCGCCGCAGTCCAAGCACCTCTTCGATGACGATCCGCTCGCCACCACCCGAGTAGGTGAAGCCGCAATGGAAGACCGCGATCCGGCGGGGACCGCCTGCACGCAACCGCCTACGTCCGCCGACGAGCAGGAAGCCCAGCAGGCCAAGCACGAGCGCAAACCCCGCAGTGATCGCGTGATACAGCACTATCGCGCCCGCCGCTACAGCCGGCGCCAGACCCAGACCCCCTCCGAGCACCAGCGATCCGGCGACCTCGAGGTTGCCAAGGTACCCGGGCCCGGCGGGGACTGCAAAGCTCAACAGAAGGGCCGGATAGGCTGCCATCGCCTTGAGCATCGGCACGTCCACGCCCACCGCAGTGAACAGGAGCGTGAAGTTGAAGGCGTCGATGAGTAGGGCCAGGCCTGTCAGGGCCGCAAGGCGGCCCGCCAGAGCCGGCGTCCACAGACCTTTGGCGCCGGCGCGAAACGCGAAAGCCTGGCCGGCGAGGGCCGCCGCGAACCTGGCCGGCAGCACGCGGCGAGCCATCGACGAGCGCGCGATCCTGGGCCCGAGCAGTGCGGTGCCGAGCACCGCCCCAAGGAGGGCGATCGCCAGCGCGGCCGCCCCGAACAACCCTCTTGGCGCATCGACGACGCCGGTTGCAGCGACGATGCCGAGGATGGCGAGCACCAGCGCCACGCCCGCCAGGTCGCAGACCTTGTCGATGACGATGGTGGCCAGCGCAGAGCCGGCCGGCACGCGGTGGCGACGCCAAAGCCACCACGCACGGGCGGCATCACCGGTGCGGATTGGGATCACGTAGTTGAGAATTCCGCCGGCCGCGTTCATCGCGAATGCCCTCACCATCCCGACCGGTGCAAGGGGGCGCAGCAGCAACAGCCAGCGCCTCGCCCTGATCAGGCTGGTGATAAGAAAAAGAAGAATCATCACGGTGACGGCGAGCCAGCTGTGCACTCGAGCGTGACTGGCCACCTCGGGCAGCGATACCGTGCGAAGCCACAGCCAGAGCAGGACGAGGCCGAAGGCCGTCTGCACTGCGAGCCTTACCCAGCGTTTCACGCTGCCGCCTCCACCGGCGTCCCAAGGATCCAGCGCTGAACGAAGATCCAGAACGCGAACAGCCACGCGACCACGAGGATCGTGCCTCCGTAGTCATGGAAGAGGATCGCGGGGCTCTGTCCGATGGTCGCCGCAATCGCCGCGACCGCCGCCACACGCATGAGGTTCAAAAGCATGGTGCCCGCGATGCCGATCAGCACAACTTGAACTCGCGCCTCCATCGACTGCTGCCCCCGGAGGCCGGAGAAAAAGCTGATGCCCAGCAAGATGAGACTCTGCCAGCCGATGCAGTTCCAAGAGATGAAGAGCGTGTGCATCGAGCCCGCGCTATCCCAGATAACGATGTGGCTGCCGGATGCAGCGGCGTGAATGCCGACCGCTCCAAGGAGTCCGACGACCATGCGCGCCTCGATGGGCACGATCCCTTGCAGGGGATTGTTGGCGCCCAGCTGCAACGCCCACGTGGTCAGGAGATCGTCGAACGTGGTCACGAAGGGCAGAACCATCAGCAAGGCGCACGTGATCGCGACCAGGGTCATGTTCAGCGCGTCGCGGTCCTGCGTTCTCAAGCGCGCACCTTGAAGTAGGAGAGCAGGCGCCGTCGATTCGTGATCACGGGGATCAGCAGCGCCAGGCCGAGGAACCCGAGGAGTGATTCGGGAACCACTGTCGACGGCGGAATGACCTGGGTGTCGGCAACCCCCGCCGTGCCGTCGTAGGTCATGGACGTGGCGCCTCCAGTGCCGTGAGTGAGGGCCACCCTGAGACAAAGTGACCCACCGGCGGGGATCACGAGCGGAAGCTGGCTTGCACTCGTGCTAACGGTGAACGGACTTGTGGTATTGGCGCCGTTGGTTCCGAAGGTGGTGGTCCACGTGCTGCCACCGTTCGGGACTGTAGCCACAAAGCCGGCGCAGCTGGCGGTCGCAGACACCCCGGCGGTAACTGTCACCGTGTCTTTGGTGGTGCCGGTGCCGCCCGTCCAGTACATCGTGAAAGACCAGACCCCGGCGCTGATCGTCTGCAGCGGCAAGCTCGAAAACGCAAACACCGAAGTTGTGCCGCTGGCTGAGACGGAGCACGGCGTCGCGCGCGCGCCGACGGCCTGGTCCATCGTCGCCGGCGTGCAGCCTGGCGAAACGCCGGTACCGTGCAGGTACAGGGGGTTTCCGGCCGACTGCACTACCTGAACCCCTGCCGAGGCCCAAGCCATCGCCCCGACTGCAAGCACGAACGCACCGAGCACAAGCCAGCCAAGGCGCCTGGGTGCATGGATGCGGCTTGGGGGTATGGCGCGGATATGGCTCACCGCCGTGCCAGAACGGGCGGGCGGGACACCGGCGGCTCGCCCTTCGCCAACTGCCGCGCGGTGGCCGAGAAGCCAGCGCCGAAGCATGTTCAGCCGGCGGAGGTGATGGACCTCGTCGGTGATGCGACCTGTCTTCGGCGTTCGGAACCACGGTCCCTCCTCTTTGCTGAGCAGGCCCTTCAACGCGGCCCAACCCTGGAACGGGACGAGGGCGAAGGACAGCACCAGCGCGCCCAGCACACCCTGGAGGTCGCGCGGCGGCGCCTCCTCGAGGATGAGCCCGCCAAGGTTCATCAGCGGCAGCGCAAAGATGTTGGAGAACAGGAGCGCCCAGCCGAGCTGCGCCGTCCATCCCGGCACGTGGGTGTGGAAGATCACCTCCGACACCAACCAGCTCAGCGTCCCGATTACGAAGAGCCCGGCCTGCAGGTAGTACGTTGTGTCGAAAAGAAACTCAAGCTTCTCCAGCGGCGTGACGTAGGGCGAGCCCATGATCGGAAAGAACCACTTGCGGACGTTGTACGTGTGCCCTTCCGCCCAGCGCATCCGCTGTCGTGCGAGGCGGGAGAAGGTGCTTACGCATTCGGCGGGCGTCTCGGCCCACGGGGTGTACACGACCTTGTAGCCGCGTGCGTAGAGCTTGAGGGTCAGCTCCCAGTCCTCTGTGATGCTGGTCCCCCAACCGATCTCGCGCAGTAGATCCGCTCGGATCATGTACGCGGTCCCGGCCACCATCTTCAACGAACCCACGGCGTCCTGGAACGGACGCTCGACCATGTAGCTGCCCGCGTACTCCGCGCGCACGGCCTCGGTGAGCCAGCTCTCGGATTTATTGAGGACGTGCCACTGATAGCTCTGCACTGCTGCGACCTCTTCGCGCCGGTGGATCTGTGGCTTTCCTTGCTCCTCATTTTCGGATTCAGGCGTGAAGTGGCCGTTGCCGTGGCCGTTCTTGCCTTTCACGTGATAGAAGTGCGGCAGGAACCTGTCGATCGAGTCCGGGAAAGGAACCGAGTCGGCGTCGAATATCACGACGTACTCGGTCCTCGGATCCATGACCTTCAGGGCCTCCCGCAGCGCCCCGCCCTTGTAACCGGCGCGGCTGTTCCGATGCAGGATCTTGAACCCTGGTGTGTTCATCCAGCGCTCGAGGATCAGCTTCGAGTCGTCATTCGAGTCGTCGACCAGGATGACCTCGTATGCCGGGTATTCGAGCTGCGAGAGCGCGGTGAGGAGCCGCTCGATGACGCGCCTTTCGTTGTAGGCCGCGACGTGGACTGATACGAACGGGTGGTACCCAAGGTCGATGTGGTAGCCGTTCTTCAGCCCCGCGTGCTGCATGCCATTGCCGCTGTGTCCGTTGGCCCCATTGCGACCGCCGGTCGCGAGTGTCGTAATCAAAACGATCACCGTGCTCAGGTAGTACTTGACCGCATACGCGAAGAAAATCGCGCCAAGGAACAAACCGGTGAACGCACACCCGTAAGCAAGCCAGTCGCCGCCACTCTGGATCTTCGATTGGGCGATCAAATCGGCAAAACCGCGGACAATCGCAGCGATCGGCGTGATCGCCAGGACGATCGCTGCGGCAAGGATCGCGTCGAGCAGTGCGGTCCAGAGCAGCTGGCTGCGGTCCTCGCGCCTCTTCAGGCGAACGATCTCGATGCCGATGAGGCCCAGACCAGCGATGACCAAGACGACTACGAGCCCGTTCCTGATGGTCACGTCGAAGAGGCTGAACACCATCACCGCTACGCCCGCGACGACGAGCACGCTGCCAAGACCTAAGCCAAGCGCTGTCCTGTGCACGGGCCCGCCGTCGCCGTACGGACTACGTGGACGCATGACCCACCCCGTCGCCGTTGGCATGGCCCGTGTCCCCACTGGACCCGGCCGCCCTGGAGGCAATGTCCGCTGCGGCAAACCGGCGGTGGCCGCCTGGAGTCACCGACGCGGGGGTGACCATTCCGTGGTCGGCCGCGCGCCGGAGCTTATCGGCTGTCACGCCCAGGGCGTGAGCCGCTCCGCCGGTGCCAACCAGGTCATTTGTGAGCGGGGCCAGCCGCCGGATGTGCTCCTCCGAAAACCGGCGATGCCCGCCCGGCGTCGTCTCATCGGGTATTAGACGTCCCTCTCGGCATGCCCTGATGACCGTGTGCTGGCTGACGGCAAGGAGCCGCGCTGCGGCTCCGGTGCTGATCAACCTCTCACCACGAGCAAGCGCCGGTGAAGGCGCGCCGGCCAGAACGTCGACAGCCTCGACACGAAAGCGGTGATGACCACCAGGCGTGGTTGAAGCAGGCTTCAGTGTCCCCCGCGCAACGGCGCGGAGAACGGTCGCCTGGCTGACGCCAAGGCGATCGGCCACCTCCCTCGAACTGATCAATTTGTGCAAGACGTGTGCAGGACTAACGCAGCATTATGACGATTGGATCCCCCCTTTACTTGCCCCTTGGTATTTCCCGAGCGAAGTTTCCTTAATACTGTTGAAAACGCCCATTAGTCCGCTATAGTGCTCACGGATTCCGCGCATAAACTCAATAGTGGGGCCAACCGTTCAGTGAAGGGTCCTCAGAAAGGATGGACGGCGCTCACAAACAAAATAAGAACTCACCCCCCGCAGCCAAGCTCGGTGCCGGTGTCGAGAGATCGCCCGGCCCGAGCCTTTTTAGGGGCTGTGGTGCCCGAGCGTGCCGCGGTTGGCGGCCCACTCGGCGAGCCCATTTCGCCATGGGCGGAGCGCAGCGGTCCGCGTCGATCCAAGGCACCCATTGCGGGGCCGGATTGCTTTGGCTCCGAGCTCCTCACTGGTGAGGCCTTCCACCTCGGCGCTGACGCCGCATTCGGCGAGCGCAGCCCGCGCGAACTCGTCCCATGCACAGCAACCGGCTGCGACGACGTGAACCAGGCCGTTCATCTCGCTCGCAGCAAGCTCGATCGCCGCTTTCGCAAGGTCGCGCGCGTAGGTCGGGTTGACTTGCTGGTCGGAGACGACCGTGAGCCGCTCCCCACGCTTGGCCCGTTCGACCATCCGCTCCGGAAAGCTCCCCCCTTTGATCGCCGACCCGCGCTCCCCGAAAACGGCCGAGGTTCTGATCACGAGCGATTCAGGCAGCAGGGTGAGCACCGCGTGCTCGCCGTCAAGCTTCGACTTTCCATACACACTGAGTGGCCGCGGCTCGTCCGACTCGACGTACGGGCGGTCGAGCCCGCCGTCGAAAACAAAATTCGTCGAAAAATGGACAAAGCGCGCCCCATGCCGCCGGCACGCCGCGGCCGCGGCCGCAGCGCCGGCAGAATTCACCGCTTCGGCGAGGCCAGGCTCGGTTTCTGCCCGATCGACGGCGTTGTAGGCGGCGCAGTTGAAGATGATCTCGGGCGCGTGCTGCCGGCAAGCGCGATCGATGCCGTCCGGATCATTGATCGAAAGCTCTTCTCTAGTAAAGCCCACCGCGCCGGGGATCAGCCGCACGAGCTCCGACCCAAGCTGGCCCCCCGCTCCGAGCACGAGCGCCCTCATCCCGAACGACGGTACCAACTATCGAAAGCCAAGCATGCCGCGGCAGTAATTAAGTATTCGCTTTACAGTTGCACATACATGATTGCAAGCGCGACCATCCCCAGCTCAGGTATGTTGACGCGCCCTGTTGCCTCGAGGCGTAGAGGGTGACGACGGTGCGCGATTCGGAACCCGCCATCGAGGGCCAGCCGGCTCCCCGTCGGGTGCGCGTCCTGATAGTGCAGGACCATCCTCTCCTCGCGTCCGCCTTGGCGCACGTCCTTGAAGGCCAGCCCGATTTCGCTGTCTCCGGTGTCTCGTCCTCGGGCGCTTCCGCCCTGGCATCGGCAGCGCTGGACCGGCCCGACGTAGTCCTGATGGACTTCAGGCTCCCTGACGTCACAGGGCCAGAGGCGGCGAGGATGATCCAGAGCGAGCATGCAAAGGCGGCGATCGTGTTCCACAGCGCCGATGAATCTGAGACGGCCCTGCTGGATGCTGTCGACGCCGGCGCCACGGCCTACCTGACCAAGGATGCGACCGCCGACCAGATCGTCGAGGCGGTTCGCCGGGCGTCCAGGGGGGAAGTCCTCATTCCGGTGGAGCTTTTCGCGCGCGCGATCCGCCGCCAGCGGGGCGTGGCGACGCAAAAGCGCGAGCGTGAGCAGCTCCTTGCGGTTTTCACGCCCCGAGAGCTCGACATCCTGCACCTGCTGGCAGAGGGCCTCGATACGACAGCGATGTCCCAGCGCCTCGGCATCGCCCCCCATACCATTGAGTGGCACGTTCGCCACGTGATCGAGAAGCTGCAGGTCCACTCCAAGCTGCAGGCGGTGATCTCGGCCGCGCGCCAAGGATTGATAGACCTCTAGAGGGCTGCTGCCCCGATGCCATCCGCTTATAGGGGCGTCTCGCAGTGCTACCCAATGGCGACAAAGCAGGCGGTTCCGCGTAGTACAGGAGTATGCAGCTCCGCCGAGGGCCGCCAATTGAGCGTGAACTCGACACCAAGGCGCCGGCGCTTCGCCTGATCAAGGCCCCGAAAGGGCCTATCCGCACGTCCCGGAGGCGGCTCACCTGGCGGTCGTTTGATGGCTATACCGTTCGCGCCGTTGCCGGCCTCTTGCTGGTGTCGGTTCCAGTTTCCATCCTTCTGGGCCTTGTGATGTCCAACTTTGGCACCCAGAACAGCATCGAACAGGCCAAGGCACGTGCGGAATCGACTGCCCAGACAACAGCCGTCCGCGTCCTCGACTGGGTTACGGAGCGCAAGGCGCAGCTTCGGGCAATCGCCCAGAGCAACGTGGGTGAGCTCTCGAAGCCCGGCCTTAACGCCCGCCTACTGGACGCCTACAGGTCTCAGGGATCGTTCGACGGAATGCAGATCTTCAATCAAAAAGGCGTCTCGGTCGCCTCGACCGACCCAAGAGTGGACCTCTCCACGCCCTCCCCTGGTTCGACTTTCGCCGACAGTCTCGCCATCGAGACGCTGGGGCCGATCAGGCTCAGCGGCCTGGGCCTTGACTGGCGGATGACCGCCCCGATTGTCGGCACCGACAGCAAAGCCCAAGGCGTGATCGTGGGAAACCTGAACGTGGCAGTGTTGGGCAGGCTGCTCAACCCCTCCGGTCTGGACAGCCCGACTCTCGACCGAGAGGTGCACCTTATAAACGCGCAGCACCTGATCCTGTACAGCTCCGCCTGGGGAGTGCTCAAGACCGCCGAAGCGGAAGTGGCTAAAGGCGCGCTCCAGACTGAGGGCGAAGGTGCCACTTACGAGCTGGCGATGAGGACTGGCCCCGGCGCGGCACAGATCATCGATTACAGGGGCCGTAGTGTCCTTGCCGGATACGAGCCAATCACGAGCCTGCGTTGGGCAGTGATCGCGTCGATCGACACCGCCACCGCTCTGGCTCCGGTCCGTGAGCAAGAGCTTCGAACCTCCCTGGTCCAGGCCTTGAGCACCCTCCTGCTTATCGGTTTTGCGATCGTCCTTGCGATCCTCACGACGCGGCCGATCGTCATTCTGTCTCGCGCCGCGGCAAGAGTTGAGGCTGGAGACCTCTCCGCCCGGGTTAATTTGAAGGGCGGCGGCGGCGAGGTCCGCCGGCTGAGCGCCGCGTTCAACGGAATGGTCGAACGCCTCAGCGGGGTCCTGCTGCGCCTTCGAGGCGAGGTGGCCGAGTCAGCCACCAAGCTCTCGGCGGCCGCCGAACAGCTCGCCTCGGCCACTTTCGAGCAGACGGCTGCCGCCACCGCGACCTCGGCCAGCATGGAGGAGCTGTCGCGCAGCTCCGCCGTCGTCGCGGAGACTGTCGACCGCGTGGCGGCCCAGGCCGCCGAGACGCAGGCCAGCCTCGAGCTCGCGCAGGCCGACCTCAAGGCGTCGGGTGACCGGACTCTCGCACTGGCCGGCCGCGTCAACGAAATCGAGGGCATCCTCGAGCTCATCAATGACATCGCCGACCAGACCAACCTGCTGGCCCTCAACGCCGCTATCGAGGCCGCGCGCGCCGGCGATTCCGGTCGCGGCTTCGCGGTCGTCGCCGATGAGGTCCGCCGGCTTGCCGAACGCTCCAAGGCCGCCGCCGCCCAGATCGCCAGGCTCGTCGAAGGCGCCCAGGCTCAGAGCAGCGAGACGGTCATGGCCCTTGAAAAGGGCGTGAAGCAGATGGAGCGCGGGCTCGCGATGATGCAGGCGGTGGTCGAGGCGGGCGGGCAGGTGCAGGCCGCCAGCCAGGTGCAGCGTTCCTCCACCGAGCAGGTGGTGCTCGCGATCGAGCACATCGCCGAGGGCAGCCGCTCGGTCGCCGCCACAGCCCAGGAGATCGCCGGCGCGGCGGCGCGACAGGGCGAGCTTGCCGCCGAGCTTGCGGGTTCGGGGTGGAAAGACATTTCGGAGGCCGAGCGTGGCGCTTAGGAAGGCCCCGCACGGGCCATCGAGAGAAGCGCCGCGTCCAGATATTCGGGTGGTTCGAACCGGCGACAGGCCGATCGGAGCTGCGGTTCGTAGGCGTGGTCGCAAGCCTTGGGACAGCTTTTTCGCAAGGGTCTTGGGCGGGTCGCTGCTGGTCTCGCTACCGGTCGTCGCGCTCCTTGGGCTGCTGACTTTCCAGGAGGGCCTGCAGACGAGCACAGATGCGGCGACTGCGCGCAGCCAGGCGACAGCGGAGGCGACGGCGATCCGGATCGGCGCTTGGCTCGGGGAGCGCAAGTCTGAGCTGCGTCATTTCGCCCAGGAGGCACAGGGTCCCAACGGACAACCGTTGATCAGGGCGCTGGTGGAAAGGCCGGCCGGCGCCGACCCGGCGTTCGAAGCGATCGAAATCGTCAGCACGAGCGGGAAAGTGCTCGGCGCGACAGCCGCGGACCCGGAGCTCCGAGACGCCGCGGTGGTGACCCTCACAAACAGCCTCACCCTCGAGTCCATGCAGCCGATCCGCAGGGGCGCCGACGGGCTGGTCTGGATCATGACCGAGCCCATCGTCGGGCGTGATGGAAAGACGCAAGGGGTCGTCGCCGGTGACCTGAACGTCGCCGCGCTGAAGACGCTGCTCGATCCTTACGGGCGAACCGCGGGCTCACCGGACCAAGAGGTCCACGTGGCCAACGGCGCCCACGTTGTCATCTACAGCACAGATTGGGGAACCGTCACAAGCGACGCCGCGATGGTGACCAAGGGCGCCCTGACGATCCAGGCCGACACCTCGGTGGTCGACCGTGCGCTGGACGGGGGACCGGGCTGGGCGCGCATGACCGACTTCCGCGGCCGCGACGTGCTCGCCGGCTTCAGTCCAATCGCAAGCCTCGGTTGGGCGGTGATCGCCTCAACCGACACGGCCGAAGCGCTCGCGCCGGTTTATGCGCAGGCTCGTTGGACGCTGCTGGCGGAGACCATCGGCGCCTTGTTGATGATCGCCTTCGCAATCGTCCTCAGCCGTTTCACAATCCGGCCCATCGTTGCCCTGTCTCGCGCGGCGTCAAAGGTTGAAGCCGGGGACCTCACGGTTCGAGTCGGGCTCAGGGGCGGAGGTCGCGAAGTGCGTCACCTCAACGTGGCGTTCAACGCAATGGTCGAGCGACTGGGCGACGTCCTGTTCCGACTCCGGGGCGAGGTCACGGAGTCCGCCACCAGGCTTTCAACTGTCGCCGAGCAGCTCGCCTCCGCCACGTTCGAGCAGACCACCGCCGCCACCGCCACCTCGGCCAGCATGGAGGAGCTCTCGCGCAGCTCCGCCGCCGTCGCAGAAACGATCGGCGATGTGGCTGCTCAGGCGAGCGAGGCGCGGAACAACCTGGAGCTCGCGCAAACCGACCTGAAAGCGTCAGGTGATCGCACTCTCGCCCTCGCCGGTCGGGTCAACGAGATCGAGGGCATCCTCGAGCTCATCGACGACATCGCCGACCAGACCAACCTGCTCGCCCTCAACGCCGCCATCGAGGCCGCGCGCGCCGGCGACTCCGGTCGCGGTTTCGCAGTCGTCGCCGACGAGGTCCGCCGGCTGGCCGAGCGCTCCAAGGCCGCCGCCGCCCAGATCGCCAGGCTCGTCGAGGGGGCGCAGGCTCAGAGCAGCGAGACGGTCATGGCCCTTGAGAAGAGCGTCCAGCAGCTGGACCGCGGGCTGTCGATGATGCAGACGATGACCAAGGCCGGGGACCAGGTGTTGCTGGCGTCTCAGCAGCAGCGCTCCTCCACCGAGCAGGTGGTGCTCGCGATCGAGAACATTGCGGAAAGCAGCCGCTCGGTGGCCGCCACTGCCCAGGAGATAGCAGCCGCCGCCGCACGCCAGGGCGAGCTCGCCGCCGAGCTCGCCGGCTCGGGCTGGGAGGACTCTGGCAAATGAGAGGCACAGTGGCACCCGATCGCGTTCAAACCGCACGCCTTCCAGCGCTCACGCTGGTGAAACTCGAGCCCCGCGTGGCGGCGATCGGCGTGGTCGCGACGCCGGCGCTTGCATCCGCGACAGGGACCCCGGCGAGCAGGAGGCTTGCGATCGCCGTGATCAGCTCGTGGATCCGGTGGCTCTTCCTACCGCTCGCGCTGCTTGCTGCATTCACCAACTCACCGCGACCAGCGATCCTGTCGATTTTCCTGGCGGGCGTCCTGGTCTCTGTGCTCTACAACCTCGCGATCACCCTGCACCGCCGCCTGCCGGAAGACCTCGTGCAGCCGATGATCGCGCTTGCGCTGGCGGGTGACGTGCTGGGGATCGGGATCGCCGTGTGGGAGTTTGCGGCCGACCCGACAGCGATCATCTGGGCACCTTTGATGCTTATAGGTGCAGCAGCGGGGGCTATGTACGGGTGGCGCGGCGTGTTGTGGTATGGCCCACTCATGGTCGTGACGCTCGGGGTTGCAAGCCTCGCAGGTGGGCTGCTCGCGGTGAGCAACGGGTGGCTGCACTTCCTGCAGGAGTCGGTTCAAATCATCGCCGTTTCCGCGATTGTGGCGGGCATCGCGAACGAGAACGAGAAGCATAGGTCGCGCGCGGAAAACGCTCTCGGCCAGCTCCAGACTCTCGTATCACGCCTTCGAGGCGAGGTCACGGAGTCGGCCGGCCATCTGTCTGGTGCCGCTGATCAACTCGTCTCCGCGACGTTCGAGCAGACCACCGCGGCCACAGCGACCTCAGCGAGCATGGATGAGGTCGCGCGCAGCTCGGCAGCAGTCGCCGACACGGTCGATAAGGTCGCCGTCCAGGCAAGCGAGGCGCAGGCAAACCTGGAGCGCGCACAGACGGACCTCAAGGCATCCGGTGATCGCACCCTCGCTCTCGCCGGTCGCGTCAACGAGATCGAGGGCATCCTCGAGCTGATCAACGACATCGCCGACCAGACCAACCTGCTCGCCCTCAATGCCGCCATCGAAGCCGCCCGCGCCGGTGACGCCGGGCGCGGCTTCGCTGTCGTCGCCGACGAAGTCCGCCGTCTGGCCGAGCGCTCCAAGGCCGCCGCAGCGCAGATCGCCAAGCTCGTCGAAGGCGCCCAGGCGCAGAGCTCCGAGACGGTGATGGCGCTGGAGAAAGGCGTCAAACAGATGGAGCGGGGGCTGGCAATGATGCAGGCGATGACCAAGGCCGGCGAAGACGTCCGGCTGGCCACAGAGCAGCAGCGCTCCTCTACCCATGAGGTCGTTCTCGCCATCGAGCACATCGCCGAGGGCAGCCGCTCGGTCGCCGTCACGGCCCGGGAGATCGCCGCCGCTGCCGCGAGACAGGGTGAGCTCGCCTCGGAGCTCGCTGGTTCGGGCTGGGAAAGAGCAGGGGTGCCCGATCATGGACATTAGAGCGAGAAAGCGCCAGCCGGAGCTTGGACATCAGGCGCTTGCACCAGTGATCCCCCTTGAAGCCAATCGCGACGCGATGAGGCCGCTGATGGAGGCCGGTCCATCGAGAGTGACGCACGAGAAGATCTGGAATAGCTTCTTCGCTCGGATGATGGTCAGCCTGCTGGCTATCTCGCTGCCTTTCCTGATCATCGCCGGCATGGTGCCCAACGTGCTCTCACGCTGGGGAGTCGGCACTGAGCTGGTGGCCACGATCCTTCTTGTCGTGTTCACGGCGGTGACCGCCCGGTTGATGATTCGCCCAGTCATCACGCTGTCGCGGGTGGCGGCTCGAGTTGAGGCAGGCGACCTGTCGGCGCGCGTCAAACCCGGCGGCAGCGTTGAGATGCGGCTTCTGGGCCAGACGTTCAACGCCATGCTCGAGCGGCTCACCGACATGCTCTTCAGACTCAGGGGCGAGGTCGCCGTGTCCGGCGCAGACCTCGCCACCGCCGCCGAGCAGCTCGCCGCAGCAACCCAGGATCAGACGGCCGCCGCCGGCCAGACATCGTCGAGCATGGAGGAGCTGTCACGCAGCACCGCCTCGATGGCGGGCACGGCAGCCGGGGTTGCGACGCAGGCCCGCGACGTCCGAGCCAGGATCGCAACGGCCCAAACCGAGGTGAAGCTGGCAGGCGAGCGCATGGTGGCCCTGGCACAGGCGGTGGGTGAGATCGAAGGCATCCTCAGCCTCATCGACGACATCGCCGATCAGACCAACCTGCTCGCGCTGAACGCCGCCATCGAGGCCGCCCGAGCTGGTGAATCGGGGCGCGGATTCGCAGTCGTCGCTGACGAGGTGCGCCGCCTGGCCGAGCGCAGCAAGGCTGCCGCTGCCCAGATCGGCGAACTGGTTAAAGGCGCGCAGTCGCAGAGCCAAGCAGGCGTGCTTTCGGTCGAGGCTCGGGCCCAGCAGATGCAGCTCTGGCTGTCGATGGTGGGAACGATGGCCGAAGCGAGCGGCAGGGTCCAGATCGTCACCGAGGAGCAGCGTTCCGCAGTCGAGAGGGCGGTATCCGCGTCCGAGCACATCGCCGAGAGCAGTCGATCGCTGGCGGTCACTGCTCAAGCGATCTCACTCGCCGCGGCGCGACAGGGCGAGCTTGCGGCTGACATCGCATCGTCAACGGGTGAGCGCCACGCGACGAAAAGGGAGATTGGCAGTGCAGCTTAAGACACCGACAAGGACGACTGCCAACCTTCGCGTGTTGAGGGCGCCGGATCCGGATGCGCCGGCTCATCGAGCCAGCCGGCCCGGCCAGAGGCCCTGGGACAGCTTCTTCGTGTGGACGCTCCTCAGCCTGCTTGTCATCGTGCTGCCGTTCTTCATCGCCGCAACGTTCGTGAAGTCGACCCAGCTCGGACTCTGGTTTGACCTGGGCACGATGCTGGTTCTGGTGGCAATCCTGGCGGTCGCCGCCTGGTGGCTTGCGCGGCCGGTGGTTGCGCTCTCGCGCGTTGCGTCAGATGTCGAGTCCGGCGACCTCTCATCGCGCGCGACCCCAGGTGGTGGCGGGCAGACACGCGGTTTGGCCCTCACTTTCAACGCGATTCTCGACCGGATCGTGCTGGAGCTGCCCCAGCTCCGCCGCCAGGCGGGCAATTCCGCCACTCGGCTTTCGACATCGGCAGAGCAGCTCGCGACCGCCAGCGCTGAGCAGACATACGCCGCCGCTCATACGGCAACTGATCTTGAGGCGCTGGCGAGCGCCTCCACCTCGATCGCGAAATCGGCAGCTGCCGTCGTCGCAGGAGCCGGGGCGCTTCAGGCAAACATCCTGGCGGTGCAAAGCGAGCTGGTGGAATCGAGCGACCGCCAGCTCGCGAACGCGAAGCGTTTGGAGGAGATCCAGGGGGCGATCGACCTCCTCAACGACATTGCGGACCAGACCGCGTTGCTCGCGCTCAACGCGGCGATCGAAGCCGCCCGCGCAGGGGAGACGGGACGGGGCTTCGCGGTGGTCGCCGACGAGGTCCGCCGGCTGGCCGAGCGCTCCAAGGCCGCGGCAGCCCAGATTGCCAAGCTCGCCGAAGGCGCGCAGGCGACCAGCAACGATCTGGTATTCGCCATCGAACGTCGCGGACAGCAGTTCGCGGGCTGGGTGAGCATGGCGAAAGGCATGGCCGATGAGAGCGGAAAGGTGCAACCAGTCGTGGAAAGGCAGCACCTCGCCGCCCACAGCCTCACGCTTGCCATTGAGCTTATTGCGGATCGGAGTCGCCTGGTGGCGGCTGCATCGCAGGAAGTCGCCTCAACTGCGGCAGCTCAGGCTGCATTCGCCTCGGGCCTCACATTTGGTGCACCGACGCAAGAGGACAACGAATGACGCCAGCGCACGGGAGCCGGCCGACTGAGCGCAGCGATGCTCGTGATGCCGCGACCAACCTCCGCGTTTTGAGGCCGGCAGTCGCGCGTGCGCAAACACGATCGATGGGATCTTTCGCATTGGCCCCGCCAGATCCAAAGGTTATTTCCACCCTCGCCTGGTGGAACAGCTTTTTCGCATTGACGACAGTCAGCACGCTCGCAGCCGTCCTTCTGTTCTTCACCCTCGTGACATTTCTTGACTTCTCGAGCTGGGTAGCCGGGGCGCAGGTCGCGACGATCGCGTTGCTGCTGGTGGCGGTGGCAGGGATGAATTGGTTGATCGTTCGACCGCTGCTTGTGCTGTCCCGAGTGGCGGCCCTCGTTCTGGAAGGCGACCTGTCATCGCGAGCGGTCCCGGCTGGACCGCGAGAGAGCCGCATGCTGGCGCTCACCTTCAACGCGATGCTCGATCGCCTCGACGATGAGCTGCCCCGACAACTTCACAGCGCAGGCGCCTCCGCGGCTCGGCTGTCAGCTTTCGCGAAGCAGCACGCCGCTGCGAGCACCCAGCAGACCATGACGGCGGCTGAGACGGCCTCCTCCATGGATGCACTTGCCCTGAGCTCGGCATCGATCGCGGAGTCGGTGAATGAGCTCGCCGCCAGCGCAACGACGCTGCGCGAAAACATCCAGCGGGCGAGAACCGATCTTCAGGCCTCGACCGACCGCACCCTCGCCAATGCAAAACGGGTCACCGAGATCCAGGGTGTCCTCGAGCTGATCAATGACATTGCCGACCAGACTTCACTGTTGGCGCTCAACGCCGCGATCGAGGCGGCCCGAGCGGGTGACGCCGGCCGTGGTTTTGCGATTGTCGCCGATGAGGTGCGCCGGATGGCCGAGCGATCAAAGGCCGCCGCAGCCCAGATCGCGCGACTCGCCGACGGCGCTCAGGTCACCAGCGCTGAGGCTGTGCTGGCCATCGACAAGCGTGGCCGGCAGCTGGATGACTGGATGAGCATGACTCGTGTGCTGGCGGAGAAGAGCGACCAGGTCCTTCCGTCAGCTAAGCGCCATCGCACCGACACCGATGCCCTTCAGCAGTCGATTCAGCTCATGGCGGAGAGATTGCGATCGAATGCGGTCGACGCGAGTGAGATCGCAGCTGCTGCGGATGACGAAGCAGGCATCGCAGAAGACAATGATGAAACCGGTCCGGAGGGTCAGAGATGATGAGAGTGCTGGTGATTGCGGCCAACGGGGCCTTCTTTGGGGTGCCGATGGGGACAGTGCATCAGGTTTTGCGCCATCCACTGGTGACGCGCGTGCCGCTGTCGCCGGCGGGCCTGATCGGGGTGGTCAACGTCCGAGGCGAAATCATTCCGCTGCTCGACACGGGGGTGTTGACCGGAACGGGCAGCCTCACCGAACCTCCCTTCGCAGTTCTAGTGAGCGGCGAAAAAGACATGGTCGCGTTAGCCGCAGAGGAATTGCCGATCGCCGCGGACTTCGAAGAGCCGGTCGGTCCCGGCACCCAGCCTGGCGAGATCGGCGTGTTTAGCAATGGCGGACGCCTCGTGGTGCTCGTCGATATCGAGGAGCTGGTGAAGAACCGGTTGGATTTGACATGGGCGAGCTAGAAGACGAGTTCCGGCCAATGTTCGTGGAGGAGGCCAAAGGCCACCTGGAGCGAATCGCGTCCGGGCTGCTTGCCCTCGAGACCGCGCCTGACGATCAGGCCGCAATCGACGCTGTCTTTCGCGAGGCTCACACGATGAAGGGAGCTGCCGGCATGGTCGGTATGATGCGAGTGAGCCGGCTCGCTCACCGGTTGGAGGATCTTCTCGTCGAGCTGAGGGCTGGGACGCGCCGGTCGACGCCGGAGCTGACGGATGCGATGCTTCGCGTGGTCGACGGCTTGGGCCGGTTGATCGCAAGCGCCGCAAGCGGCGAGCAGGACGCGAGCGACGAGGCGGCGCTGGAACGCTTGCTGCCGACCCCTCTCGCGCCGGTCGCCGCGATTGGGAGCAATGGCGGCCCCCACCCAGAGGCAGCTCTGACCTCTGCCGACGCCAAGCCCGCGCCGGCGGCGGCAATCGTGCCAATCCAAGTGGTTCTTGCGCCGGCGGCGGCAATCGTGCCAACGCAGGTGGTTCTTGGACCAGCGTCTCCCAAGCCTCCAGCACCACCGGCCGCCGCTGCGTTAGGCGTCGCCGTGGTGATTCCCGACCCACCAGCTATTGCCCCGCCCCCAGCGGCGACGACCGCTCCCGCACAGGTTGCCCACGTGGACCGCAAGCACCTTGACGCGGCGACACTCGAGGTTCCGGTCGCCCGAATCGATGAGCTCAACCGGCTGGTTGGCGAGGCATCGGCGGCGCAGCTGAGGGTTGGCCATGTCTTCGGCACCGAGCTGAGCCTGGATCCTGATCAGATCACCGAGTACCGCGAGCTTACGAAAGTCATCAACCAGCTCCAGGAGGTCACTGAGCGCACCAGGATGGTGCCCGTCGGAACCCTGGAGCCGATCCTCCACAGGACTGTCAGGGATTCCGCGCGCGCTGCAGGCAAGAACCTACGGTGGGAGATGATCGGCGAGGACATCGAGGTCGACAGAGGCGTGCTCGAGGAGCTCGTCTCGCCACTGCTCCACCTGGTCAGGAACTCGGTCGGTCACGGGATCGAGCTCCCAGCACAGCGGCTGGCGGCCGGCAAACCCGAGCAGGCGGTTGTCCGGCTCCACGCGACGCAGGTTGGGGCCAAAGTGGTGATCGCGATCAGCGACGATGGCGCGGGAATCGACGTGGCCGCGGTGCGCGCATCTGCCGCCAAAGCCGGCGTCGACGTCAGCGGCCTCAGCGAAGATCAATCGCTGCACCTCATCTTCCGTGCAGGAATCTCGACTGCCAAAACGCTCACCGAGGAGTCTGGCCGCGGGGTCGGCCTGGATGTCGTTACGACAGCCGTCCAGGCGGTGCATGGCGAGATCGAGGTTGTGAATCATCCCGGTTTTGGGGCTGAGTTCCGGATCGTCGTCCCAATCACGTTGACAGTCGTCGCGTGTCTCATCGTGTCCATCGCAGGCCAGTCGTTCGCGCTACCTCTGCATCGAATCATCCGGATGTTGGAGGCGCAGAACGTCCAGCTCGTGGGTGGGAGGAAGCTGGCAGTCGTTGACGGGGTTGCAGTCCCCGTTTCCAACCTTGCGGCACTCCTCGGCCTGCCCTCGACCGACGACGGGCCATGGGTGATGCTCGGCACCGCTGCCAGCTCGCACGCCTTCCAGGTGGAGAGGGTGCTGCAGAAGCGCGACGTGGTGGTCCGAGGCTTGACCGGTCGCCTCCGCGCTCTCAAGGCGGTGAGCGGAGCCAGCATTGAGCCGAATGGCTCGATCCTGCTGGTGCTGGATGTTCCGGTCCTCATCGAACGCAGCAACATACTTGCCGAAACCGCCTCCAGGATCGCTGAAGGCCCTGTTGCGCCGGCGCGTCAACTGTCAGTGATGGTGGTCGACGATGCGTTGATGGTGCGCGAGCTGCAGCGGTCGATCCTGGAGCGCGGCGGCTATGCAGTGCGCACTGCCAGCGACGGAGCCGAAGCGCTGGCGATGCTTGCCGAACAGCCCGCCGACCTGGTGGTGACAGACATCGAGATGCCAAACATCGACGGCTTTCTGCTCACGAGCTCGATCAGGACCAATCCCCGCCTGGCGAACATTCCTGTGCTGATCGTGTCCTCTCGTGCAAGCGAAGAGGATCACCAGCGCGGCCTTGACGCTGGGGCGGATGGCTACATCGTCAAGACTTCGTTCGATGAAGCGGGCTTGCTCAGCGCCGTTTCACGATTGCTGGGTCGGACGGCTACGGCGACTCCCCGCGGTAAGGGCGGGGCCCCCATTCGCGCGCATACCAAAAAGGTCAATCCCGTTCAAGCCAAGGCACCGCAGTGATAGAGACCCCTGTCGATCACGCGGCCCTGTTGCTTCGCTCGCGGGCCGGGCTCAAGGCTGAGCCGGCAAGCCGTGCCAGGCTTGAGCGATTGCTGCACGAAAGCGCTGACCTCGCGGGGATCCCGATGAACAAGTACGTCGATATTGTGGACACCCACCCAGCCGCCTTTGACGATCTGCTGGACCGTGTCACTGTTCAGCACAGCGCGTTCTTTCGAGACCCGTCTCAATTCGTCGCCTTGGCCGAGGTAGTCCGAAATGCAAATAGCTCGCCGCATATGGTTTGGAGCGCGGGATGCGGCAACGGCCAGGAGCCGTACAGCCTGGCGATGCTCCTCCACGAAACTGGCTGCCACAACTGGCACGTTGTAGCCACCGACGTGTCGTTCCGCGCGCTCGCGCGAGCAGAGAAGGCGCAATACACCGATCGCGAGGTGCAAGGGCTGTCACACGAGCGCCGGCAGAGGTATCTCACCCCACTTGCGGGCGGCGGGTATGAGATCGCCGCTTTCCTTCGACGCAACGTTCGCCTCGCTCATCACAACCTCGCACAGGCGGACGCGACCTCGATAGTGCCCGAGTGTGAGGTTGTGTTCTGTCGCAATGTGCTGATGTACTTCGGACGCGAGGAGTCGGAGGCCTGCACTCATCGGATCGCGGACCGGATGGCCCCAGGCGGTCACCTTTTCATGGGCCATACCGATTCGCCAGGTCGCATGGCTGGATACTTCGAGCCCGTTCGCGTGGCAGGCGCTTTCTGCTATCGGCGCCTCGTCGCCGAGGCTCCACGTCAGCCGGCTGTCGGTATGCGGCACGGAGACGTGCGGCCGTCTGTGAACCTTTCCGGACTGTTGGTCGAAGGGGATCATGCGGCGGCCAGCGGCGACGTGCGAGCGGCGGTTCGCGCGTTTCGGCAGGCGACGTACCTCGACCCCAGCATGGCGATCGCCTACTTTCAGCTGGGATCGGCCCTCGAGCTCGCCGGCGATCCACGCGAAGCGCGCCGAGCATTCGGAGCCGCAGGATTGGCGATGATGTCAGGCGATGACAACGAGGACCTCTCAGCGTTGGGCGGCTTCACGAGGCGTGACCTTGCACGGGCCATCGCTTCGAAGCTGACAGAGGACTCTCCGTAGTGGCTGCGCAAGACATCGTCCTCGTCGACGACGATCGCGTGATCCAGAAGATGGTTGGGGGCTTCCTCGAGCGAACCGGCTACAAGGTGCGCAAGGCCAGCGATGGAATCGAAGCGCTCGATCTGATCAAGGAGCGCCTGCCCGACCTCGTCATCACCGACGTGCGTATGCCCGAGCTGAACGGCATCGAGCTGACCTCCCGCCTCCGCGGCCATCACCTGACCGCCGGAATCCCGATATTGATGTTCTCCGACCTGAGCGAGGCTCACGACGTCCTCGCGGGTTATGCAGTCGGCGCTGACGACTACCTGCCCAAGCCGTTCGAGCTTGCCATCCTCGAAGCGAAGGTCCAGTCATTGCTTCGACGCTCGTCGGGCGCCTCGGCAAACCCCAATCGGGGGAGGATCATCCTGTTCGCCCACGCGAAGGGAGGCGTCGGCACCACTTCGCTCGCTGTCAACACCGCCGTGCTGCTCGCGGCGCAGGCCTCCAGGCCGGTCGGCCTCCTCGACCTGGATGTCGAGTTCGGCGACTCGGCTGTATACCTGAACGTTCATCCGAACCAAACCCTTGCCGACCTCAAAGCCGCGCCCGGGACAGTCGTCGACGAAGCGTTGTTCAAGGGCTTCATAACCGAGTCCGGCAGCGTACGGCTGGTCGTGGGTTCCGACCTCCCGGAGCGCGCCAACCAGGTGACTCTGCCGGCGGTCCAGCTGGCCATCGACAGGCTGAGCGCCACCTGCGGCTACGTGCTCATTGACGCGCCGGCGTCCTTCACGGAGCGCACCCTGACGGCTCTGGATACCAGCGATCTGATCTGCCTTGTCACTTCAGCCTCGCTGCCGTCACTCAAAGCGACGCGAGGATGTCTCGATCTGTTCGAAAAGCTTTCAGTCTCTGCAGGGCGCGTTCGATTGATCCTCAACTACAGCACGACTCACGCGATGGACATCGATACGGCTGCCAGCGTCCTCGGCCGGAGACCCGATTTCGTGGTCAGGCGATCCGACAGCCTCGATCGGGCCGCCAACAGCGGCCGGCCACTTGTCACCTCAGACCCGACCGATCCGCTGGTGGCAGACCTTCGAAAGCTTGCCGAAGCGCTCGCCGTCAAGTAGGTTCCCCGTCCTCAGGGAGGGGCGATCGTCAGCCGGCTACGAGGATGCCGGCACCGTGAACCAGAAGGTGCTGCCCAAACCAAGCGTGGAGTAGACGCCCATCTCGCCGCCCTGCATGACCACCAATCCTTTGGCGATGGCAAGGCCAAGGCCGGTGCCGCCGAATCGCCTCGTGGTGCTGGTGTCCAGCTGCTTGAAACGCTCGAAGACAATCTCACGGCTGTCGTCTGGTAACCCGATGCCCGTGTCCGCCACGCTCACGCGCCAGAACCCCGCCCACGGCAGGCAGTTGATGGTTACCCCGCCGGTCTCGGTGAATTTGATCGCGTTGCCCACGAGGTTGGTCAAGATCTGCTTCAACCGCCCCTCATCGCCCATCGCCTCGGCCCCATCCGGTATGTCGGCGTGAAGGTATAGGGCTTTCTGTTCGGCAAGAATTCGAACTGAGGCCAGGACCGATTCGACAACTGCCTTGAGATTGATGGAGCCCGTGTTCAAGGCCATCATTCCAGCTTCGATCTGCGACTCGTCGAGTATGTCGTTGACAAGCCTCAGCAGCACCTCGCCGCCTGCCTGCACCTCTTGGACATCACGCCGCTGCTCGGGGCCGAGCTCGCCGTCCGCTCCCTGCAGCAGGAGCTCCGTATAGCCGAGGATGCCCGCCAGCGGGGTCCGCAGCTCATGGCTTACGTTGACGATGAAGTCGGTCTGCTGCCGGTTGGCAACGCTGAGCTGCATGTTCTTGTCAGAGATCTCGACCATCGCCGCGGACAGCTGGTCGTTCTTCTTCGACGTGTCAACGACGGCAGCCTGCAGATGCGCCTCGCTGTCGTGGAGCGCAAGCGTTATGGCGTCCTCGCGGCCCCGCACGACGTGCATTTGAACGTCGTACGCCCGAGCCATGCGGACGATGCCGGTGTCCGCGCTGGACCTGATCATTCTCCGTGCTTCGTCGGCGAATGCCATGGCGGTACCCAGCCGGCTGATCTCTTCGTTGAGCACGCGAAGGTTGGTATCGCGCCACAGGAGATAGGACCTGGTGACGGTGGCCACGGACAGACCATGAAGGGCCGCCATCACGCCAAGGCGGCCGATGAAGTTCCTTTCCTTCTCGGTGCTGCCCTGCCCTGTGATCAGAAAATTCGCGACGCCACGGGTCGCCAGGTTGTGAACATGGCGGATCGGTTTCGCAAATCGGCGTGAGGCCAGCTCCGACAGCCCTGCCGCCACCGCCGCCTCTGCGATCAAGCGAGTGGCCTCGGTGACGCGTTTGGCGAGCGCGAGGCCCAATACCACTCTCTGATCTGGATCCGCGAAGAAGGTTGCGGTCGGGCGGGGCGCCGTTCTGATTCTCCTGCTCAATGCGAAGGCGCCTGCCGGAGGACCCCTTCGGATTTCCAAGATGTTCCCCATGGGTGCCCCTACCATGACGGCACCCGCTGCCCGATCGCCTCGGAAACACGAGCGAGGAGATCGGCAGGCGAGAAGGGTTTCGTCAGGTAGTAATCGGCGCCCGCGAGTATGCCGGCGTCGATGTGAGCCTGGTCGTCGCTCGCCGAGAGGATCATCACCTGGGTGCCTCTGAGATCGGCATCGCCTCGGATGGCTGTGAGCACCTCGAAACCGGAGCGTCCCGGCATCTTGATGTCAAGCATCACAAGGGCGGGCTTTCGCTCCTTGATAAGAGTCCAGGCCTCGTCGCCATCGCAAGCCTCGATCACCTGGTAGTAAGGCGATTCGATGGTGGTATGGACCAGAGCACGAAGGTTGGGCTCGTCATCGACGATCAGGACCGTCTGCCGCTTGCGGATCCCACTCCGCGTTATGAGGCTCAATCCGACCTCGGCAGACGTGCTCGCGCCAGCAGTCGTGTGGGCATGGTCTTAGTGATACGCCGGCGGGTTTGTTTAGTCTCCCTGCGAAATCAGGTCTTCCGCCCATGCAAATCGATGGGAGTCCGATCGTCCGAAGCCGGTGGTTTGCCTACGCATAGCTCGCGGCGACGCGCTTTCACGGCACCCACACCCTGCGCATTGAGGGTAGCGGTGCAGTGTCACCACATGGCGACATCGCAACCAGGTCGGCGTACACCTTGACAAATGGGAGTCATGAGTCTTGTTTTCGCCCTTTTCACCATTGGATACATCCTTGGTGTGTGGACCGCCTGCCTGGTCTTCAGACAGCCGCAACGGGCGTACGAAGACGGGGCGCATCGTCGCGCCGGCGATCTCGTGCCGGTAGCACTCTCGAGCACGTGGACGGCCCTCCGCCCCGATTCGTCATTTGAGGCCGCGAGGCGGCTGTGAGCCAGGCCAAACCCACCCCCGTGCGGCTCAAGGTCCTGGATTTGAAAATGCCGGCGCGTAGTCCAGCCCCAGTGCCGGCGACAGTCGATTCTGGCTTCGTCGATCAGGCCGACGACGACCTGGTGTCGCTCCGCAGCCAAGCGCTCCGCGCCCCACTCGGCAACATGCTGGGCTTCGCAGAGCTGATGGCATCTGTCGACCTGACCAACGACGAGCGTCAGCTGTACATGAGCAGCCTCCTGCGGGAAGGTCGCCGCCTGACCGCCCTCATCGACCATGCACTGGCCCTGCACCGCCTCGAGACGGGCCATCGGGACCTGGATTTCGCCCCCGTCGACATCGCCTCGCTGATCCAGCGTGCAATTGTCGCCGCCGGCGAAGACCCAAGGAGCCCGATCGAATTGCGCGTGCCCAAGATGCTTCCACTCGTGTCGGGCGACGCTGAGGCGATCCTGGAGGTATTTGCCAACTTCTTATCGAACGCTCGACTGTTCTCGCCTGACGGAGGCGCCATCACGATCGAAGCTCTCCAGGCCAATGACATGGTCGAGATCTCCATCCGTGACCACGGCATAGGTGTAGACCCCGATGAGCTGCCCAGACTCTTCCGCAAGTTCTACACGGCCGGCAGCGGGGCACGCAGACGGCGTCCCGGCGCAGGCCTCGGGCTGGCGATCAACCACAGGATCATCGAGGCCCACGGCGGCCAGGTCTCGGCTACCTCCAGGGGCCTTGGGAAGGGCACAAAGTTTCAGTTCACAGTGCCGATCTCGCGACGCGTGACGGGGTCTGGTTACATCCTCATCGTCGAGGACGACGCTGGATTCGCCAGCCTCATAAAGGCCGAGTTCGCCACCATGGGCCTCAATACAGTTAGAGCTGCCGACGCTGAGACTGCCGAGCACATGCTCGTTGAGACGGCGCCGCGCGCCATCGTCCTGGACCTGCGCCTGCCTGGTCTGCAAGGTGAGGATTTTCTGGCTCACATGCGCTCTGGCTTTGGCACGCGTCTCCCAGTCGTCGTGCTGACCGCGAAGAACCTCGGGCCGAAAGAGATATCAGCGCTGGAGATCGCGGGCGCCATGGCTGTCCTTCCGAAGGAGGCCGGCGCTCCGCAGGCCGCCGTCGCGTTGATCGCGGAGGCATTGTTGTTGGACCCGGTGACAGGGTGAGGGCGCGTACCCCGACGGGGCTGATGGCCATGCGGACGGTGCTCATCGCCGACGACGAGCCAAGCATGCGACTTCTGGTTCACGCCACCATCGAGTCCGATGACTACACGGTGATCGAGGCGGTGGACGGCGCCGAGGCGTGGGCGATGATCAAACAGCACAAGCCGTCACTGGTGCTGCTCGACGTCCAGATGCCTGGACAGACCGGGCTCGATGTGCTTCACCTTGTCAAAGCCGACCCTGAGCTCGTCGGCACCCGCGTGATCCTGCTCACATCCAAGGCTCAAGAGAGCGACGTGGAAAAGGGCCTTATCGCAGGTGCCGACTTCTACCTCACCAAGCCGTTCTCGCCGCTGGACCTTCTGACGCGGGTTGACGAAGCCCTGCAGCTTTGATCGGGCCCCAGGGCAGGGCCCGCGCGATGCCGGACGCCACTCGTCGCCACGGTTGGTCGCTCCGCCATTACATGGCGCTGTTCATGGTGGTGCTTCTTGCAGTGGCCGCCGCAGCCGCTTTCGCTGTCAGGAGCATTGCTGAGCAGGATGCGCGGCAGTCAGCGGTGGGCGACGCGAACTTCGCGGCCGAGCGGGCCGCCGGCCAGCTCAAGTCAGGTTTTGATCAGATCCAGGCTCTATCCCTTCCACTTGCCGGCGATCCAGGTATCCGACAGGTGTTCGCCGATCCGGCCAAATGCACGCTCGGCTATGCACCGCTGGGCGCCTTCACCACCGGCCACATCGACATCGTCAGGCTCGACGGCTCGGTTGCATGCTCCTCGCACAAGCCGGCCGCGAATGGAATGTTTCCGAGCTATCAGGGCCAGGCCTGGTTGCAAGCCACGCAGCCTGTTGTGGTGGCCCCCGTACTCGAGCCAGGTACCGGCAACCAGGTGGTGGTCATCTCCTATCCAATTTCCGGAAAGGGGGCGCTCACCTGGTTCCTTGACCTGGCCCCGATCGGCCCGCACCTCGAATCTCAGTTCGGTAGTGGAGTCCACCAGCTCGAGTTCGTAATCACAAGCAGCGACAGTCAGAGAGTCATCGCGCGATCGATCGACTCGGCCACGTGGGTGGGCGCCAACGTGGCTGGAACGCCTTTCGCGAACGCCTCAGATCCTGTCAACCGGTTGGATCTCAACGGAAAGTCGCGAATCTACGGGCACTCGTCAATCGCCTCAGCCGGCTGGCAGGTCTACGCCGGGGCCGATGCGGAAGCCGCCCTGCTGGGTGCGGATCTGTCGGCCAACCGGGCCTTTGCAATCATCCTGGCGGGGGTGGCCTGCATGCTGGTGGTTTCATTCGTCGTCTACCGCGGCGTCGCAGGACCAGTTCGAAAGCTGAGCATGGTGATGCGCGGCTCGACAGCCGGCAGTGCTGTGAACGCCGTCGCGGGAGCAGGCGCCACCGAGATCACAGCATTGGCCGAGGACTTCGACGAGCTCATGGCGACAGTCAAGAGGGAGCTGGCTGAGCGGCTCAATAGCGAGCAAGCGGCGGTGGTCTCAGAGCGCCACTATCGGATGCTTTTCGAAGGCCATCCCCAGCCAATGTGGCTTTATGACGTGGAAACGCTCGCGTTCCTCAACGTGAACGACGCTGCGGTCCAGCGGTACGGCTACTCGCGCGATGAGTTCCTCGCCATGAAGATCACCGAGATCCGGCCGCCACAGGACGTCCCAAAGCTGCTCGAGGTTATCGGGCACCCTCTGCCTGCCTTCGACAAAACCGGACCCTGGCGGCACCGTCTGAAGGACGGCGATTCCGTCCAGGTGCTGGTCACCTCTCACGCTGTCACCGTCGGCGATCGTGCCGCCAGGTTCGTGCTTGCCGAGGACCTAACGGAGAGCCAGCGTCTCGAGCTCGAGCTTCACCAGTCGCAGGCTCGCGCGCAGAGTGCAGCCGAGCTCAGTCGCGCAAAAGACGAAATGGTGTCGACGGTGAGTCACGAGATGCGCACTCCCCTCGCCAGCATCGTCGGTTTCACCGAGCTGTTGGCGTCACGCGAGATCACGCCCGAGCAGCGCAAAGAGTATCTCGGTGTCATGCTCCAGGAGGGCCACCGGCTCACTGCGCTGATCAACGACTTCCTTGACCTGCGCCGCATCGAGGGCGGCCACTTGATGATGCGCTTCGCGCCCGCGGATGTCGCCGCACTGCTCAAGCGCGCCCTGGAACTCTTCAATGACCCTGCCCAAGCCCCGATTGGGATTCGGCTTGACGACGATCTGCCACTGGTGCGCGCCGATGGCGATTCCATCTTCCGCGTGATGGCGAACCTGCTCTCGAACGCACGCAAATACTCTCCAGGCGGCGGCCCGATCGTCGTCGGGGCCAAGGCAATCGACGGCATGGTCGAAGTGTCGATTCGAGATGAAGGCCTTGGCATCCCACCAGAGGCTTTGAGTCACCTGTTTCACAAGTTCTATCGAATCGACACTGCCGACCGCCGTGCTATCAAGGGTACTGGGCTCGGCCTCGCCATCAGCAAGAACATCGTTGAAGCTCACGGCGGCAAGATCAGTGCTACCTCCGAGGGATTGGGCAAGGGCTCCACCTTCTTCTTCACCATCCCGTCGGTTCGAGATCAGGCGCTCATCGGAGATGTCCTTGTCGTCGAGGATGACTCTGGTTTCGCCCGTCTGCTCGAGGCCGAGCTCTCCGCTAGAGGCCTGAGCTCGGTCTGGGCGGCCGACGCAGAGACTGCCGAGCATCTGATGACTACCAATCGCGCGCGCGCTGTCGTGCTCGACCTGCTTCTGCCAGGGATCTCAGGCGAGGCTTTTCTCCAGCGGCTTCGAAAGAAGCATGGCCCTCACGTCCCCGTCGTGGTCGTGACGCTCAAGGACCTCGATGCCGCCGCAAGCCTGGTTTTGCAGAAGGCGGGAGTCACTGCCGTCCTGCGCAAGGGGCCCGGCATGGCCGAGGCGGCCGCCAACCTTGTCGCCAAATCGCTGGTGCCAGAGCTGGTGGCGACTTGATCTCGGTTCAAGAGCCCATCGCGCCGGCTCTCGCTGATGACCTCGAGCGGCTCCTTCGACTACGACAGATGTATTCGGTTGGCGGCCCCAGTGAGCTGGCCTGGCCCGACGTCCCTCTGCCTGTCGTCTGCACCGCGTCCATCATGTTCACCGACCTTCGCGGCTTCACACGATTGACCGAGCGGTTCGAGCACGATCCGGCCGGCCTGCTCGGCGTGCTCAACACGCATCTCAAGAAGGTCCTACGGTCGATCGCGATCTGCGGAGGTGTGGTCGAGAAGTTCGTCGGCGACGGAGTCATGGCGACTTTTGGTGCCGATGGCAACCAGGCCGACCATGTCAATCGAGCCATGGCGGCCGCGATCGGCTTGATCGGAGCCAACGAAGCCTTGAACCGCAAGTTGGCCGCCGACTGGGGATTTCGTCTCGAGGTCGGGGTCGGCGTCGCTTCGGGGCCGGTCGTGATCGGCGCCGTTGGATCGGCCGAGCGCTCCGAGCTTGGCGTCCTTGGCGACGTCGTCAACGTCGCGGCACGGCTGGTCACCGGCGCGGGCCCCGGCGAAGTGTTGATGACGGGAACCGTGTATCGCGCCGTGGCGGCGATGCTGCAGAGCGAGCTGACCAACCAGTCGGCGGTTCGCGGCCGCTCAGGCAGTCTCGAGATCTACAGGATGGCCCTGCTCGGCGGTCGAGGCGAGATCGCCTGACGCATCGGCGGCGGGTCGCCCCGGCGCTCCATCGGCGCCATCGAGCCGGTTGCCAATGTGGAAGTGGTCGAGCAGGAGCGATGTGACCTCCGATTCGTCCATCGGCCGCCCGATCAGGAATCCCTGTGCTCCATCGCAGCCTGCCTCGAGAAGGATGGCCTCGGCGCCCCGGTCCTGAAGCCCTTCGGCAACCACGCGCAGCCCGAGGTTGTGGCCGAGACCCACGGCCGAGCGAACTATCGCTCCTGAGTCCGGGTCCGTAGCAAGCCCCGAGACGAAAGACCTGTCGATCTTGATCTCGTTGACTGGCAATCGCATCAGGTAGAGGAGAGACGAATATCCGGTGCCGAAGTCGTCAAGGGCGAGTCTGACTCCCATTTCGCTGAGCCGCGCCAGGGACTTGGCGGCGGCGGCCGCCATGGCGACCCCCTCCGTTATCTCAAGCGTCAGCCGATGCGGTTCGACAGCCGACGTCTCGAGCGCGCGGGCGACCATCTCCTCGAGTGAGTGGTCCTCGATGCACCGCGGTGAAACGTTGACCGAGATCGAGACATCAAGCCCTACGGCGAGCCACTTGCGCAGCTGCCCCAGCGAGTTGTCAAGGACCCAGGCGGTGAGCGGGTGGATGATGCCCATCTCCTCGGCCATGGGAATGAAACGATCGGGCGGCATCATCCCCTCGCGGGGGTGATTCCACCGCACCAGGGCCTCTACCGAATGGATGGCGCCGGTCGCGAGGGTGACCTGCGGTTGGTACTGAAGGACGAGCTCACCCTGTGGTATCGAACGCCGAAGCTCTCCCGCCAAGCCCGAGCGCCGGAGAGACTGTGCCTCGTGCTCGGGCGCGTAGACCGCGTGCCCGCCGCCCGAGCGTTTTGCGACATACATCGCAACATCGGCTCGACGCAGCAGCGTGGTGGGGTCATCGCCGTGGACTGGATAGAGAGCAATGCCTATCGATGCCCCGGTTTCCACCATTTGATCGGCGATTGCGAACGGCCCTTCCAACGCGGCGAGGATCTTGCGCGCCGTGGCGACCACGTCGTCAGGGTGCTTGGCGTCAGTCGTGAGGACGGCAAACTCATCGCCGCCCAGACGCGCGATGGTGTCGGTGGCGCGAAGGACCCCGCGCAGGCGGGCGGTGACCTCTTGCAGCAGGGTGTCGCCACGGTCGTGGCCGAGCGCGTCATTGATGTCTTTGAAGCGATCGAGGTCGAGGAGCAGGACGCCGAACATGTTCTGGTTGCGCCTGGCGGACAGGAGAGCCTGGCGCAGACGGTCGCCAAACAGACTCCGGTTGGGGAGCCCGGTGAGGGCGTCGTGAAGTGCCTGGTACTCGAGGGCGTCGGTCTGCGCCTTGCGCTCCGAGATATCTCGCATCGTGGCGATGAAAAGGTGGCGCGATCCGACCTGCATCGAGCTGACGACGAACTCCAGCGGGAACAGGCTTCCTGTCTTGCGCTTTCCCATCGACTCGTGCGCCGCGCTGATCGGGATGTCCAGCGTGAGCCGGTGTTGAAGGTAGTTTGTGAAACCACTGCGGTGTGTGGTGGCGATGAGGATGTGAGCCGGCTGCCCGACCAGCTCCGCCTCCTCGTAGCCGAAGAGCTTGACCACCGCGGGGTTGGCCGACTCGATCACCCCGGTCTGGTCGATTGTGGCAAGCCCATCGGAAACGTTGTCGAGCACCGATCGCATGCGCTTTTCGCTGTCCTGCAGCGCCACCTCTGCGCGCTTGCGCTCGACGAACTCACCGATCTGCGAGCCGATGTCATTCATCACCGCCAGCAGACCCTCGTCAAGCTCGCGGGGCGCCCAGGTGAGAAGCGAGATCATCCCCACCACGCGCCTCCCGCTGCGTACTGGGAATCCCGCGAGGCCATGCAGCCCTGCGGCCACCGCCGCCTCGGGCCGCGCGGAACCATCGGCCGCGATGTCGGTTACCGATACCGGAGCGCCGGCTTCCCAGACCCGGCCGGCAAGGCCCTCGCCACGCCGGTATGAAGTGCCTGGCTCAGTCGCCTCATAGGCGGAGGTGTCACGGCCCGGGCGCTTCCATGAGGTGACGAAATGCATCGCTTCGCGCGGAGAATCCACCTCCCAGTACTCGGCAAGCTCCCAATCGAGCGCCAGGCACAGCCCCTCGAGCAGATGCGGGACCGCCTTGTCCCAGCCCGGCGACGTCACCAGTGCATTGGTGACCGCGAACCTGGCGGCCTGCAGGACCTCGTTCCGTTTCCGATCGCCGATGTCCACCGCCACGGTCTGGAAGTGGAGTGGCTTGCCGGAGTCGTCCCTGACCAGGCGAACATTCACGTCCGCCCACAGGGCCTGGCCATCTCTGCGGGTGAAGCGCTTATCAAAGCGGAGACCCGGCGCTTCGCCCGCCATGATTCGGCGCCAGGCGTCCTGCGTCGCGGCGACGTCCTCAGGGTGCGTGATGTCGACGATCGACAAGGTGCGCAGCTCACTTTCCGAATAGCCGAGCCAGTCACAGAAAGCCGGATTGACAGCGAAGATCCTGCCATCAAGGCCGGCGAACGACATCGCTGCCTGTGCTTGCTCAAAGAGGGTGCGAAAGCGCCTTTCGCTCTCGCGCTCGGACACTTCCGCGCGATGCCGCTCGGTGATGTCGTGGACAAGGGCCAGCAACCTGCGATGGCCTTCCGCACCAAGGATCCGCACCGCAGCCTCGACCTGGATGCGCCTGCCGTCCTTCGTGATCAGGGCCGAGTCGTATCGAAACGGCGCCTCGCCGGCGGCGAGTCTCATCGAGAGCTCTTCGGCAAGTTTCTGACGTTCCTCGGAGGGCGCGAGCTCGATGAGTGAAGGGAGCGCAGCCAGCTCCGATGCTGTGTAGCCGGTGAGTTGCTGGTAGGCGGCGTTGCCGGCGACGAATTTGCCGTCCTCGGTGATGACCAATCCCTCACCGATGTCACTGATCGCATGCAGAAGCGATGATTGGCGCTCAGCCTGCACCGTGAGATTGCGCTCGACGACGTGGTGGGTCAGGTACGCGAGAAGCGCGAGCCCGAGGAGCAGCAGCGCCCATGTCACAACCTCCCCTGCGGAGATGTTGAGCACGACCGCCGCGTAAATCCACAGCGCCCCCAGTCCGACCAGTGCGACGGCTACGACGTAGGGAAAATGCCGGGTGAGGAAGCCCAGGTCGAAGAACAGCAGCATGGTCGCGAAAAGAGCCGCTGACAGGGGCATCAGGTCGTTGCCCAGCCAAGGCCCTGCGATGCCCAGGGCCGCGACTGCAAGCAGCGCGTTGACAGCCATCAGGCCCAGCTGGACGGCGACTCGCGACATGAAACGAGAGGCACGGATCGCCACCGCGATGGCGCCATATACGATCCCGACGCCGATCAGGATCCCCTCCTCCTGGAGCACCTCCTTGGGCAGATGAGCCTCCCAGAGGCGAACCGCCACAGCACCGATGATGACCGCGGCGGCGAGGCTGGTCGTCAGCGGGAGGCGCCACGAGCTCGGGGGAGGCGGTTGCCCCGTGGCGGCCCAGCCGTCCGATGCGACGCCGAACAGCGAATCGTCGCCCGCGGCCTCGGACGGCGTCAAATCGCTTCCCAAATCACGATCACGATAACCTTCGAGCCCCCAGGACGGGTCCCCCGGGGGTGGTGCGGCGCTTGGCCGGCGCCTCCGCTTCCTTGCCGGCTACTTGCTGGACTTGGCCTTTGAGCGCTGCGGGACCGAGCGCTTCAACGGCGCTCGACGGCCGGCGTGGGCAGGATTGGCCTGTGCCGCCTGGGCTGCTGCATCTTCGCCGTTCTTGGGACGGCTCGAGGCGGCGTGAAGGGTGCGCAGCTTGGCGAGCCGCTCCTTTTTGGCCAGCAAGGCAGTTTTCAGTGCGTCCGACAGCTGGTTGTCGTTCATCGGGACCACCCGGAGGCGTGCTTCCAGCTCCAAAACCTCAACTTCGGCCCGTGTCAGCTCGAGATCGATCGTTTTTGCCACTTCTTCCTCTTAATACGTTTGAGAGCTACTGCTCCGCTTAATAACTACCCCGCTGGCGCCTAGGTTATGCCTTGTACCTTAGAAGTGCCTGAGAACGCAGCCGCTGAGGCGGGTTATTCGTCCTTCTTGACCAGCTTGGCAGGGTTGGCCGGGGTCCTCCCGGCCATGACTTTGTCTTAATCACTCCTAATCGTGGCTAGGAGAAATCGTCTCAGTAAAGCCCATCGATGTACCGGAATGGGAGCAGCCAAGCGCGAAGCGCCCGGCGATGCATTCAGTAAGGCCATCCTTAACGCCGCTTTGCGCGCAGGGAAAACCATCCGGGTTTTCCCGCATTCGTTTTAGTCCAGCGAGATTGCGTCGCGCAGCTTCTCGAAGAAGCCCTTGGAGACCTTTTCCGGCTTGCCGGTGAGCCCTCCCACCTTCCTCAGCAGGGCTTTCTGCTCGGGGTTGAGATCCTTGGGGACGACGATCTGGACCACCACG
>DATLPO010000004.1:0-3264 GCA_035535675.1 Candidatus Limnocylindria bacterium | reverse complement strand
TTGCGTATCTCCGCGGAGCGCAGGCAATCAAGAAAGACCTCGAGTCGCTCAAAGGAACTCTTATCCCGTGATCATCGTCATGACCCACACCGCGACCGAAGCCGACATCAAGGCGGTGGTCGACCGCGTCCACGAGATCGGCCTCAAGACCGAGCTCTCGCGCGGAGAGGAGCGAACGCTGGTCGGCGTGATCGGCGGCAACGCGTACGCCTACAAAGAGGCGTTCTCGCACCTGAACGCGATCCACGAGATCATTCCGATCACAAAGCCCTTCAAGCTGGCGAGTCGCGAATTCCGGCATCTCAATACGGTGGTCGACGTCGGCGGCGTCAAGATCGGCGGCGACGATGTGGTGATGATGGCCGGTCCATGCTCGGTTGAGGGCGAAGAGATGCTGCTGGAAACCGCCAGGCACGTGGCGGCCCAGGGCGCCACAGTCCTTCGCGGCGGGGCTTTCAAGCCGCGCACGTCGCCGTACTCGTTCCAGGGTCTCGGTGAATCGGCGCTGAAGATGATGGCGACGGCGCGCGAAGAGACTGGTCTCAAGGTGGTCACTGAGGTGGTATCGCCTGGTGATGTGGAGCTCGTCGCGCGCTACGCGGACATCCTCCAGCTCGGGACACGAAACATGCAGAACTACGCTCTTCTGCAGGAGGCGGGGCGTTCCGGCAAGCCGGTCCTGCTCAAACGAGGGATGTCGTCGACGATCGAGGAATGGCTGCTCGCGGCCGAGTACGTCCTGTCGCAGGGCAATCGGGACGTGATCCTTTGCGAGCGGGGGATCCGGACGTTCGAGACTGCGACGCGCTTCACGCTCGACCTGAACGCTGTGCCCCTGGCGCGCGAGCTGTCGCACCTTCCGGTCATCGTCGACCCTTCGCAGGCGACAGGGCGCTGGTCCCTGGTGAGACCTCTAGCGCTCGCGGCGGTCGCAGCAGGAGCGCACGGGCTGATCGTCGAGGTGCATCCGACCCCCAACCAGGCCCTTTCGGACGGCGCGCAGTCGCTCGACTTCGAGAACTTCGACAAGTTGATGGAAGACCTCCGCCGGCTGCTGGGCGCGATGGCCAAGCAGCTCGCCTAGCCCGACACCCGAATGCCTGGTGTCGCGATAGTGGGCCTGGGCCTGATGGGCTCTTCGCTCGCGCTCGCGCTCAAGGAGGCGAGGCCGGACCTGGTGATCGTCGGGAGCGATCGGGACCCGATGACCTTGCGCAAAGCGGTGGATCGCGGCATCGTGGAGTCGGCGAGCGGTGACATGGCAGTCGTCGAGATGGCCGACATCGTGGTGCTGGCGGTGCCGATCCTCGCTCTTCAGCAGGTTTTCGGGAGCTTGAGCGGGGTGGTGGCCGGGAAGGTGGTCACCGATATGGCCAGCACCAAGGCCGGCGTCATGAAGTGGGCGTCGGCGGCCGGGATCGACCTGGTGGGTGGGCATCCGATGTGCGGAAAGGAGAAGGCCGGCATCGACGCGGCCGATGCGTCGATCTTCAAAGGCGCGCCCTGGGTTCTGACGAGCGCCGATCCCGCGGTCACCGGACTTGTGGAGGCGGTGGGCGCGTATCCGCTCGTCATGGATCCCGAGACTCACGACAGGCTCGTTGCGGGAGTGAGCCACGCAGCATTCCTTCTATCGGTGGGCTACGTCCTTTCTCTTTCGGGCAGGTCCGACTGGGCCCAGGCTTCGAAGCTTGCCGCATCTGGCTTTCGCGACATGAGTCGCCTGGCCGCCGGCGATCCCACGCTCTACGCCGGGATCGCGCGCACCAACCGCGAGAACCTGATCGCGCAGCTTGACGGGATCAGCGCTGCGTTGGGCCGGCTCCGGCGCCACCTCGAGGACGACGATCCGCGCCTGGTCGAGCTCTTCGAAGAAGCGAAAGCGGTCCGCGAGCGCTGGGTCAAAGACTCGCCCTCTTGATTGCGACAGTTCGCAAGGCGCAGCGGCTCGAGGGTGGCATCAGCCTCCCGGGCGACAAGTCGATCTCTCATCGCGCGCTGATCCTCGGCGCGCTCGCCGACGGATGGAGCCGCATTCACGGCCTGTCGACAGGCGCTGACGTCCAATCGACTGCCAACTGCCTCCGCGCGCTTGGCGCCGACATCGAAGATTCGGCGGTGCGGGGGTTTGGGCTGGACGGCGTGCGAAAGCCAGACGGCCCTCTCGACTGTGGCAACTCAGGGACCACCATGAGGCTGCTGGCGGGGGTGCTTGCCGCGCAGAGCTTCGTCAGCGAGCTCACCGGCGACGAGTCCCTGGCACGGAGGCCCATGGACCGCGTGGTCAAGCCGTTGATGGAGATGGGCGCGCACGCTTCATGGCCGCCCCTTAGCGTTGGGGGAACGCTGCCCCTCCACGGCATCGAATACCGAATGCCGGTGGCGAGCGCGCAGGTTAAGTCGGCGCTGTTGCTCGCCGGCCTCTTTGCCGACGGCATCACCGTGGTGATTGAACCGGTGCGCACACGCAACCACACCGAGCTGATGCTCAAGTCGATGGGAGTCCGCGTCAGAACGGATGGCGAACGAGTCGAGATAGAGAAGGCTGACAAGCTCGAGGCCATCAACATCGATGTCCCCGGGGACCTGAGCGCGGCGAGCTTCTGGCTGGTCGCGGGCGGGCTCGTGCCAGGCTCATCGCTTCGGCTGGAAGACGTGGGGGTCAATCCGACCCGGACCGCGTTCCTCAAGCTTCTCAGAGCCAGCGGTTTCACCGTCGAAGCCTCGAGCGAACGAGTGAGTGGGGGGGAGCCGGTGGCGGACCTCGACGTTCACCCTGCCTCGGAGCTGCGCGCCATCAAGATCGGCGGCGGGGCAGCCGCTGAGATGATCGACGAGCTCCCTGTCCTTGCGGTGGCGGCCACCCAGCTCCCTGGTGAGAGCCGCATTTCGGATGCTGCCGAGCTGCACGTCAAGGAGTCGGATCGCATCACAGCAATGGCCGAGGGACTTGCCGCGATGGGCGCGAACATCACTGCCCTCGACGATGGATGGACTATCAAGGGCCCATCGAAGCTGGAAGGCGCCGCAGTGCATTCGCACGGCGACCATCGGGTCGCTATGGCGCTGGCGGTCGCCGGGCTGCTCGCGGAGGGCATCACCACTATCGAAGATGCGGAATGCGTCGAGATCTCCTACCCGGGTTTCTTCGACCAGCTGGAGTCCCTGTGCTAAAGGTTCGCAATGAGCTCGACATCGAGCTGGTGGCACTCGAGCTTTATGAGCTGGAGGTGACTGAACCGCGCGAAGACTTCGAGCTCGAAG
>DATLPO010000003.1:0-4278 GCA_035535675.1 Candidatus Limnocylindria bacterium | reverse complement strand
CGCAGGGAACGATGCCATCGAAGTAACCAAGGTCGGTGGTGAGATTCAGCGCAAAACCGTGGCTGACCACGGATCGATTCAGCTTGATGCCGATCGCTGCCACTTTCTCTCCGCGCGACCACACGCCTGTGAGACCGGGCTTGCCCGGTTCCGACTCGATTCCGACCTCGCCTAGAAATTCGATTAGCGACTGCTCGAGCTTCTGCAGGTAGGCGGGGATTGTCAGCTCGAAGTGGGCGAGATCGAGGATCGGATAGCCCACCAGCTGGCCCGGTCCGTGATAGGTCGCCTCCCCGCCTCGGTCGGACCAGATGACATCCACCTGCCGGCGTGACCGCTCTTGCCCATCCCACAACAGATGGTCCGCGCTGGCCGCTTTGCCCATCGTGAAGACGTGCGGATGCTCGAGCAGCAGCAGGGTGTCGGGCGCGCGCTCATCACGGATCGCTGACACGATCTCCGCCTGGAGGTCCCAGGCGTCCCGGTAAGGGGTGCTACCCAGCCAGCAGGCTCTTATGTGCGGGGACTTGCTCATCAGCGTGATATGAGGATCGAACCAGTGGGCCGGCCTCGACATGGCCAAACCCCATCTCAAGCGCTTTCTCCTTCAGATGGGTGAACTCCTCAGGCCGGTAGTAGCGAACAACCTCGGCATGGCTCTTGGTCGGCCGCAGGTACTGCCCGACGGTGAGGACATCGATGTTGTGCGCGCGCATGTTGCGGAACACTTCAAGCAGCTCGTCCTCAGTCTCTCCGAGACCGACCATCAGGCCTGACTTGCTGACCATGTGAGGCGCGAGCGATTTGACATGGCGAAGCAGCGCGAGGCTGTTTGCGTAAACCGCCTTCGGCCGGATCCTTGCGTAAAGGCGAGGCACCGTCTCCGTGTTGTGGTTGAAGATGTCGGGTCCCGCCTCAACCACCGTGCGCACCGACTCGAGGTCGCCCTGGAAGTCAGGAGTCAACACCTCGATCGTGGTGCCAGGGCTGCGATGTCGAATCGCGCGGATGGTGCGCGCGAAGATTCCCGCGCCTCCGTCCCTCAGGTCGTCCCTGTCAACCGACGTGATCACTGCATGACGCAGGCCCAGCTCGGCCACCGATTCGGCAACGCGCAGCGGTTCACCGAGGTCGAGCTCGGTGGGCCTGCCCGAAGTGACGGCGCAGAACCTGCATGCGCGTGTGCACACGTCGCCGAGGATCATGAAGGTTGCGGTCCGGCGGTTCCAGCAGTCGAAGATGTTTGGGCACCGCGCCTCCTCACAAACCGTATGCAGCCGGCTGCCCTTGACGATTTGCTTGAGCTCTTTGAAGTTCTCGCCCTCGGTCACGCGGATGCGGATCCAGGGTGGAATCGGCGAGGGTGTGAGGGGTGCGCCGGTACTCAAAGCTGGATGCTCGCTGCCGTCCACTCCTCGAGACCCTTCTTGATCGTGTTGAGGAACTGGCCCGCCATCATCCCGTCGATGATCCGGTGGTCGAAGCTCAGGCATATGTTCATCATGTCCCGCACGGCGATTCCATCGCCGATCACCACAGGGCGCTTGATGATGGACTCGGTGGTCAGGATCGCGGCCTGGGGCTGATTGATGATCGGCTGGCTTGCCACAGAGCCGGTGGAGCCCGTGTTGTTAAGCGTGAAAGTGCCGCCCTGCACGTCGTCGGGTTTCAGCTGCTTGGTGCGCGCTCGATCGACGATATCGTTGAGCGATCGCACGAGGTCGGTGAAACCGCGCTGGTCGGCGTCCTTGAGGACCGGGACGATGAGGCCGTCTGGGATGGCCACCGCGATGCCCATGTTGATGTAGTGCTTGAGAACCACCCCTTCGTCGGTCCAGGTGGAGTTGAGCCATGGGTACTTGATGAGCGCGTCGCAAACGATCTGGACGACGAACGGCATGTAGGTCAGTGGCACACCGTGGCGGGCCTTGAAACCCTCCTTCTCCGCCTCTCGGTAACGGACAAGGTTGGTGACGTCAACCTCCTGGAGGCTCCATGCGTGGGGCGAGGTGGCCAGGCTGCGCACCATGTGCTCGGCGATCGCCTTTCGCATCGAGCTGAGCTTCACCACCTCTTCGCGCGCGCCGTCAACCCGCGCTGGGCGGGCCGCCGGAGCCGACGCGGCTGGTGCCTTGGCAGGTGCGACAGTAGCGCCGCTCTCCACCGCGGCGAGGATGTCGTCGCGCGTCACGCGGCCGCCCATGCCGGTGCCGCGAACAGCTGTGGCGTCGATGTCGTGCTCCGCTGCCAGCTTTCGCACCGCTGGGGACAGCCGGGCCCTCTCGCCGTCGCCGGCGGGCGGGGTGGCGGCAGGCTCCGGCGACGCTGCAGCAGCCTTTGCCTCGGCGCGGGGAGCTGGGGCAGCAGGCACCTCCGGGTGGGGTGCGGCGTCTTCCTTGACCGAGGCAGCTTCCTTGGCCGAGGCAGCTTCCATGGCCGGAGCAGCGGCAGCTTCCTTAGCAGGGGCAGCGCCAACGGTGGCTCCCGCGGTCTCGATCTGGCCGATGACCGCGCCCACTCTTACCGTTTCGCCTTCGCCGGCAGAGATCTTGACGAGCTTGCCTTCGAAGGGCGAGGGGATCTCGGCGTTGACCTTGTCAGTCACCACCTCGACGAGAGGCTCGTCGCGCTTGACCATGTCACCTTCGCTCTTAAGCCACTTCTCGACTGTGCCCTCGGTGACCGATTCGCCGAGCTGAGGCATCTTGATCTGGGCCAAGCCCATGCCGGCTCCTCCTCAAAGAATCTGCTGGTTGATTCGAGTCTATCAAGTGCTACTCGGGATCACCGGCGCGCCCGTAACGCGTCTGTTTGCCGCCTCGTTCTAATTCCCGGGTGCAGCGAATCGCGGTGCTACTAAATTGATTCAAGGGAGGTGAACAGCGTGCGCAACGTCATCCGTGTCGTGATCGTCCTTTCGGCGATCGCCGGACTTCTCGTCGTGCATGGGATGGGACCCAAGCCGAGCGTCCTCGCGAGCTCGAAATAGGCATTTTTCATCGATTTCAAGGTCGAGCGCAGCCACATCGCTCGAGCTGAGACGGCCCCCGCGCAAGCCAGGGCCGTCTCTTGGTTTTGAAATGGAGGCGACGCCCAGAATCGAACTGGGGATGGAGGTTTTGCAGACCTCTGCCTTGCCACTTGGCTACGTCGCCCCGGACGAAAGTCGATTCTACCTGCGGAGGTCGTCCAGTCCGTGCTGCCGGTTAGGCTACGCAATCACTTGCCAGCACACGATTTCCGGGACGTCATGGCGCGGCTCCCCTCTGGCGTCGTCGTGGTGAGCGCTCGCCTTGGGACCGGCTTCCGTGGGCTCACCGCGAGCAGCCTCGTCTCCGTATCGGCGGAGCCGCCGCTGGTGATGGTCGGCCTCGAGCGTGAGGCGACGACGAGGGCGGCGGTGGTCGAGAGCAAGGCGTTCAACGTGAGCGTCCTGGCCCGCGCCCAGGAGTTCATCGCGGAGCGGTTCGCCGGTCGCGCCCCGGCCGTCGACTCAGAGTGGCGCGAGATACCCCATCGGATCGGCACCAACGGCATCCCGCTGATCGAGGGCTGCACGGCCTGGCTCGAGTGCAGCCTCGTGGACGTACACCCGGCAGGCGATCACGACATCTGCGTCGGCAAGGTCGATGCAGCGATCCAGGGCTCCGGCGAGCCCCTGATCCTATGGGACCGCGCCTTCTGGACCCTGCGATGAGGCCGGCTGCTCAGTAGGGCAGGTCCTCCTCCTCCATGCCGAAGTGGTGGCCCACCTCGTGGAGGATCGTCTTGCGGACCTCATCGACCAGCTCGTCCATCGACTCGGCCGCCGCCTCGTGCGCGCGCTTGTAAAGCGTGATCCGCTCAGGCATCCCCTCGCCGGCGCCAAGCGCGGTAGCTCCCTCGTACAGCCCCAGCAGATCCTCGGGCGAGCTCGCCTCGATGATGAACACGGTGTTCTCCAGGTAGGCCTTGAACTCTTCGGGGATCGAATCGACCGCAGCCTGCGCGGCTGCCTCGAATTGCTTCATGCTCACGCGCATGCATGAATTGAAGCGTGTGCTGGTCGTCGGCGCAGGAACGATGGGCTCCCAGATCGCACTTCAGACCGCGATGAGCGGCCGTTACGACGTGACCCTTGTTGATTCCGTCGATGGCCAGCTGGAACGCGCCCGCGCCCAGAACACACGGCTCCTGGACCGCGCAGTCGAGAAAGGAAGGACGACGCCGGAGAAAGCGAAAGAAGCGCTTTCGCGCATCAAGGACCAGAAGGACCTGGCGGCCGCCGCAGGCGAGGCG
>DATLPO010000002.1:0-3298 GCA_035535675.1 Candidatus Limnocylindria bacterium | reverse complement strand
GATCATGACGCACGGCTGGCCCGGCTCGGTCATCGAGCTCCTCGAGACCATCGGGCCGCTAACCGACCCGACCGCTCACGGAGGCCGCGCTGAAGATGCCTTCCACCTCGTGCTGCCCTCCCTGCCCGGGTACGGGTTCTCGGGCGAGCCGATCGAGGTAGGCTGGGACCTGGGTCGGACCGCACGCGCCTGGGCAGAGCTCATGAACCGCCTCGGATACACCAGCTACGTCGCCCAGGGCGGGGATGTGGGCGCCGGCGTCACCGACGCGATGGGCCGCCAGGCACCCGAGGGGCTAATCGGCATCCACACGAATCTGCTCGTGCCCGCGCTGAGCGGCACCATGCCGACGAATACCGACGAGGAACGCGCTGCGGCCGCGCAGATCGCCACCTTCCAGAAGTCCGGGGAGGGCTACTTCATCGAGATGGCCACCCGTCCGGAGACGATCGGTTACGCCCTGCTCGACTCCCCTGTCGGTCTGGCCGCCTGGATGGCCGACCACGACACCGATGCCTACTACAAGATCGCTCGCGCCTTCGTCGAGGGGCAGCCCTCGGGCAACCTCACGCGCGACCACATCCTCGACAACATCACGCTCTACTGGCTGACCAGCACCGGCGCCACCGCGGCCCGGTCGTACTGGGAGGCCTACGGACCCGACGCGCCGGCCGCTCGCCAGCAGCCTTTGCCGCCGCCGACGATCCCGTTCGCCTTCACAACCTTCCCCGGGGAGATTTGGCGGAGTCCGCGCAGCTGGGTCGAGGCGAGCTACCCGAACGTCATCTACTTCCACCAGGTCGACAAGGGCGGCCACTTCGCTGCCTGGGAGGAGCCGGAGCTCTTCACCCAGGAAATCCGCGCGGCGTTCGGGTCGCTCCGTTAGCCCGAGACCGATAGAGTGCGGGCCAAACGAGCGCCCGCACTGTCACGCGGATCAAAACGACCTGGAGGGTAACAATGCCGACTAACGTCCTCGTGCATGGTGCCTTCGCCGATGCGTCGAGCTGGAACGGAATCATCGAGCGGCTGCAGGGCCACACCGTCGTCGCGCCGGCCAACTCGCTCCGTGTGCTCGCCGATGACACCGCATACATCGCCGGCCGTTCGATGGCGCAGCGCGCGGGCGCGAAGATAGTGGAGGTCGAGGGGTCGCACCTGATCGTGGTTTCGCAGCCACCCGCAGCGACCGACGTGATCCAGGAGGCGGCGCGCGCCGGAGCGGCCCGATGATCGCCACTCCGAAGACCACGGAGTTTCCGCCGCTCAAGCAGATCGACGCTGGCGTCCTCAATGTCGGCTATGCCGAGGTCGGACCCACCGGCGGCAAGCCGGTGCTGCTCTTTCACGGCTGGCCTTACGACATATACAGCTACGTCGACGTCGCGCCGCTGCTCGCAGCGAAGGGCTACCGCGTGATCGTGCCTTACGTACGCGGCTACGGCACGACCCGGTTTCTTTCCGCCGGCACGACGCGAAGTGGCCAGCAGGGCGCTATCGCGCTAGATGCCATCGCTTTCATGGACGCCCTGAAGATTCCGAAAGCGATCATCGGAGGCTTCGACTGGGGAGCGCGGACCGGAAACATCATCGCGGCGCTCTGGCCGGAGCGCTGCACGGGCCTGGTGTCGGTGAGCGGATACCTCATCGGCAGCCAGGCGGCCGGCAGGAATCCGCTGCTCCCGCGGGCGGAGTATCAGTGGTGGTACCAGTACTACTTCGCCACCGAACGCGGAAGCCTTGGGTACCAGGAGAACACTCACGAGTTCAACAAGCTCATCTGGCACCTCGCCTCGCCGCGTTGGAACTTCGACGACGCAATCTACGATCGCAGCGCCGCAGCCTTCGACAATCCCGACCACGTCGACGTCGTCATCCACAACTACCGCTGGCGGCTCGGGTTGACTGAAGGCGAGCCGCAATTTCGCGAGCTCGAGAGCAAGCTCGCCCAAGCGCCGGACATCGGTGTGCCGACAGTCACGCTCGAGGGCGACGCCAATGGCGCACCACACCCAGAGGCCGCCGTCTACGCCAAGAAATTCACCGGCAAGTACAAGCATTGGGTGATCGAGGGCGGCGTCGGGCACAACCTGCCGCAGGAAGCGCCGCAAGCGTTTGCGGACGCGATTATCGAAGTCGACAGTGACTGATAAGGAGGACGCTGGAATGTCTACGCAAACCGGCCTGAATCGCATCGCACGAGTCCTCGGCGTTGCGGTGGCGGACCTGCCAGTCGAGGGCATGCTGCCTTCCTTCGACGGCGCGAGCGGGTGGCTCAACTCGCAGCCGCTGACGCCAAGCGGGCTGCGCGGCCACGTCGTTGTTGTGCAGTTCTGGACCTACACATGCATCAACTGGTTGCGCACGCAGGCGTACTTCCGGGCCTGGTCGCAGAGGTATAAGGATCAGGGGCTCGTGACGATAGGGGTGCACACACCCGAGTTCAAGTTCGAGCACGACCTCGACAACGTGCGATGGGCGGTGCAGGCGAGAAGGATCGATTACCCGGTCGCCATCGACAACGACTTCGCAGTGTGGCGTGCGTTCGCTAACAACTACTGGCCTGCTGTCTACTTCGTTGACTCGCAGGGTCGGATCAGGCATCACCGCTACGGCGAGGGCGACTACGAGCGATCGGAGATGGTCATCCGGCAGCTCCTCTCCGACGCGGGCGTCGAAGACCTAAGGCCCGGGCTGGCTTCAGTCGAACCGAACAGCGACGAGGTTCAGGCCGACTGGGGGGACCTCGGGTCGCCTGAGACGTATACCGGCTATGACCAGGCAACTGGGTTCGACGCGGGCAGCGACGGTTCGGCGTGGGACAAACCTCACACTTACGCGGCGCCGGCGCGTCTTCGGCTCAACCATTGGGGACTCATTGGGAATTGGACCGTCCGCTCCGACGCGAGCGCGCTAAACGGTCCTAGCGGACGGATCGCGTATCAATTTCACGCGCGTGACGTGAACCTCGTGATGGGACCCGCGAAAAAGGGTGTGACCGTGAGGTTTCGGGTACTGCTCGATGGTGAGAGCGCTGGGCCAGCCCACGGAGCCGATGTCGACGCGGACGGACACGGCACGGTTGTGCAGCAGCGGATGTATCAGCTGATCCGTCAGCAGGGACCGATCCGCGACCGCCTGTTTGAGATCGAGTTCCTCGACGCCGGTGCCGAAGCCTTCTGCTTCACGTTTGGATAATGAAAATCAATCGCCTGCCCAACGAGCTCCGGATGGCTCTTCGATGGCTTGCGGTTGCGTCCGGAGACCCTTCGGCGCTGGACCTGGTGCAACGGGAATG
>DATLPO010000001.1:0-7984 GCA_035535675.1 Candidatus Limnocylindria bacterium | reverse complement strand
TCTCCTGGTCCCAAACCAGGCGCTTTGCCGAGCTAAGCTACCGCCCGCCCTTTTTGGATCTTGCTTACATCGCCTGTTTGGCATTTAGCGAGGTGGCGAATCGCCTATCCGCTGCGCGTCACGAGCCCGCCAATTCTAGGGTAGGCCACTCCACGCGATACACCCGCACAGCTCGTCGAGGCACCCATAGACTGGCGACAGTGAATGACTGGAACTCCGAGGAAGGCATAACTGATTTCGGTCGGATATTACTGAGCTTGTTACGAGACCAGGGCTACCCTGCTCGGCGCTTGCCGATGCGATCGACTCGGTCTTTGAAGGAGGACCCGACGTCGCCCAACACGCGTTCATCGCCTCTTGGTCGTTTTCGGGGCCGACCAATATTTCGGGCCATCGCGGCTCTCGTCGCGATACTTCTGATCGCCGGATGCGCCGGGACCTCGGGGAATGGTGCTGCCGCGAAATTGCGGGTGACCTCGTCAATCGCCGACGGTGCTGTGCTGACGAATCCGGTGTCGTGGATCGCGACAGTCACGGGCGTGACCGCCTCGGACGCGATCGACCGCGTCGATTTCAATATCGATGGATCGATCGCTTGGACCGAGCACAGTTCGCCGTACACGTTTAACGATGACGGCTACCTGCTTATCAACGCCGTTCTCACACCCGGAAGCCATGTACTCGCACTCGACGCCGTCACCGTTTCCGGAGCCCATGCGACGACCGACGCTGCGGTGACCACGACCCGGGCGCTTGTACCCGACGAGCTGCATGACAAGAATTTCATCCGATTCAGGCCTGCGGGCGGTCCGACGCCGGCCGGCGAATGGCGCATCGAGTTCGACGTCGACGGAGTCGTTCGCATCAACGACCCCGGCGGGGGCAGAGCGACCGAGGCGTTCGTCGCTACCTCGGACGGCGGGCTGACACTTTACGGTCCGGCAAACTGGATCGTCCCGGAGTCGGACAGGGGAGGGTTCTGCGACGAACCAGAGAATATCGCGAAGATGCACTGGCAACTCAGGGGAACAGATCTCGTGATCTCGGCGGTCGGAGTTGACAACTGCGACGGACGGACGTCGTTCTTCGCTGGGACCTGGAAGGTCAAGGTGTAGTACCGCGCGGAGCCGGGAAGAGGGAATCGAACCCGTCGCCTCGTGTGGTCCCAAACCCAGGCGCTTTGCCGAGCTAAGCTACCGCCCGCGCCTAGAGATTCAAACAGACACGCGCTCCAGCGCGCCCGACTCCAGCAGCGCGCGCACCGCTCGAGCCCGATGACTGTACAGCCGCTTCTCCTCGGGCGGCATTTCGCCGAACGTCTTCCCCGTTCCCGGCACGAGGAACACCGGGTCGTACCCGAAGCCCGCCTCCCCACGCCATTCGGGCACGATCTCGCCGCGGCACTCGCCCTCGAAGAACTGCGTGGGATGTCCTGGATCGGCCAAAGCCAGCACGCATACAAAGCGCGCGTTCCATGGCCGCGGTTTGCCCTCGAGGCGCCTCAACAGCTCAGCGGTCCGGTCCTCCTGCGTGGGTCCGAGACGTGCAGACCTGATGCCTGGAAAGCCCCCCAGCGCCTCGACCTCCACACCGGAGTCATCGCCCAGGGCCGGCAGCCCCGACCTCGCAACCGCCGCCTCCGCCTTGAGCCGGGCGTTGTCCGCGTACGTCTCCCCCACCTCATCGACCTCGCTGTCGAAGGCGATCAGCTCGATTCCGGTTCCGGCCAGCAGCTCTCGGTACTCGCGGAGCTTTCCTGTGTTGCCGGTCGCAATGACCAGCCGCCGGCGCTCAGCCAAGCGCCGCTATCGCACGCTTCTGCCCAACAATCAACTCTTTGATGCCCTTGTGGGCGAGCGCGAGCATCGAATCAAGCTCGGCGCGGGTGTACGGCGCACCCTCGGCCGTGGCCTGGAGCTCGACCAGCTTGCCGTCCTCGGTCATCACGCAGTTCAGATCGGTCGAAGCCTGAAAGTCCTCTGTGTAGTCAAGGTCGAGCATCGGCGTGCCTTCGACGATGCCGCAGCTGACCGCGGCCAGGTACTGCCGCACCGGGACCTGGTCGATCATGCGCGCGTCTTTCATCCGTTTCACAGCCATGTACAGCGCGGCGAACGCGCCGGTGATCGATGCCGTGCGCGTACCGCCGTCGGCCTGCAGCACGTCGCAGTCGAGAGTGATCGTCCTCTCGCCTATCTTCCCCATGTCCACCGCGGCGCGAAGCGAGCGCCCGATCAGGCGCTGGATCTCATGGGTGCGACCACCGATCCGTCCCTGGATCGCTTCACGCATGCCGCGATCGTGCGTCGAGCGCGGCAGCATCGAATATTCAGCTGTGATCCATCCCTGGCCGCTGCCACGGCGATGCGCAGGCACACGATCCTCCACGCTCGCGGTGATCCACACACGCGTGCGCCCCATCTCGATCAAGCACGAGCCCTCCGCATGCACGTTGACGCCGAGCTCGATCTTCAGCGGGCGCAGCTGGTCGGGCTGCCGGCCGTCGGGCCGCGAGGCTTCGCTCATCGTCCGCTAATTTTGAGGATCAGAGCCGATGCTTCGTAAAAGATGTAGAGCGGCACAAACATGATCAGCGGGGTCAGCGGATCCACGCCTGGCGTCAGGAAGTTGGCGACGAGGGCCAGCGCGATGAACCACCAGGGCCGGTTCTTGTAAAGCCACTTCGAATTGATGATGCGAAGCAGGCCCAACACCACGATCACCACCGGCAGCTCGAACACCAGGCCGAAGCCGATGACCATGGCCAGGATGAACCCGATCAGCTCCGTGATGTCAGGGAGATAGGTGACGTCGTGCGGCGCAAAACCGGTCAGAACGTGGATATAGAGAGGCAGCGCATACACCGCGGCGGCGACGCCCAGCGCAAAGAAGAAGATGGTGGCGACGATCAGGGGCAGGATCAGCCGGCGCTCATTGCTGTGCAGGCCGGGGCTGACGAACCACCAGACCTGCTGGATCACAACGGGAGCGGCAAGGACCAGCCCGATATAGAGGGCGACCTGCAGGTCGGTCAGCACGCCTCCGGCAGGATGGAGAAAGATCGCTTTGCCGATACCCGCCCTGACGACGAGGTAGGTGATGATCTGGGGCGAGACAAAGAAAGCGGCAACGGTGGTGATCGCCCAGGCGGCGAGGGACACGATGAGCGCCCGGCGAAGGGCCTCGAGGTGCTCGATCACCGACATGCGCTGTTCCTCGACCGGCACGCCGGCCGAGCGCGGGGCGCGCCGAAGGACCCTGTCTAGAAGGGCCACGAGACGAGCCTCAGCTGTGAGACGAGGAGGTGGACTCCTGGCCCTTGGCCGGGGCGCTGTCGGCTGGGGACACCGGAGGGGCCGGTGGCGCAGCCGGGGTCGACTGAACGGCTGATGTCACCTCGTGGGTGAGCTCCGAAGTCGCCTTGCGGAACTCGCGCATCGCCTTGCCCACGGCACCGCCAAGCTCGGGCAGCCGGCCGGGGCCGAAGATGATCAGGACGACGACGAGGATGACTGCGAGCCAGATGGGATGGAATGGCATTTGGCCCGATTATAGGCCCCAGAGGGCTCGCGACAGGCGAAACGGGGTCATCCAACCTGGATAGTGATCGAGATGATCTTGTCAGTGGGCGCCGTCAGCAGCTGAGCCTTGTCCATTCCCTTGATCACAGTCCCGAATCGGTTGTAGATCTGCTTCGGCGCGGGGTCCCAGGCCGCCCGCTCGATGAAGAACTGGCTCCCGTTGATCGGCGCCCCCACCGGTCGCGCCATGCCCACCGCTCCGACTTCCCAGGCGGGGGTCGTGTTGGGCTCCTCTGGCAGGTTGTAGCCGGGCCCGCCGGTGCCGTCGCCGATCGGGTCCCCACTCTGGGCGACAAGATCGTCAGTCCGCCAGAGCATGCCGTTGTAGTAGCCGTTCAGAGCCAGCACTATGAAGTTGTTGACAGTCACCGGGGCAATCTCCGGATACAGCTGGATGACCACCGTCCCCTGGGTCGTGTTAATCGTCGCCTGGTACGTGTGAGCGGCAGTGATGCAAATCGGCTGTGGAGCGATGAACTGGTGCGGCGCGAGCTGCGTCGACGTCACGCAGGCCGACAATGCAGTGGGTCGAGGAGTCTTCAGCGCCTCGTCGATCAGCAGTCCGGAACCAACGAGAGCGGCGATTACGATGACGCTGATCAGGACGGGAATCCACGGCCGGCGGCGCCACGCCTCGGGCACGTCGATCCCACTGTCTTCGGCAGTCACAACCGGTCGGCGGACTGCGGGCTTGGCCTTGCTCACTTCTTGACAGCGGCCTCCGCGATTGCCTGAACCAGGCCGTGCGTCGTGTACTCGCGCGCAATGATGCTCACAGGCAGGCCTAGCTTCCTGGCCGTGTCAGCGGTGACGGGTCCCATGCACGCGACCTCCGCATCGCCGAGTACAGCAGGAAGGAGATCGTCGGCAAAGGCGCGCACGAAGTTAGCCACAGTGGATGAGCTGGTGAACGTGATCACGTCCACGCCCTCGGACTTGAACAGACGAAGCAGCGCGTCGCTTGCGGCCGGTGGGCACATCGCACGGTAGACGGGAAGGATCTCAACCTCTGCACCTCGCTTGGCGAGAAGGGATGGTAGTGCGTCGCGCGCGACCTCTGCTCGGGGAACAAGGACCCGCATGCCTTCCATCTCCCATCCTTCGAGCGCCTTGGCCAGGCCTTCGGCCGTGTACTCGGATGTGACGAGCTCCGGCCGCAAGCCTCGGGCCTCCATCGAGTCGGATGTCTCCTGGCCGATCGCACAGAGTTTGGAGGCGTGCAATGCCCTCGCGTCACGGCCAGTCTCGAGAAGCATCCTGAAAAAGATGTCGACAGCGTTCGCCGACGCGAAGATCACGAGGGCCGTGCGACTCAGATTGCCGATCGCATTGCGAACGCGTTCGTCTGTGGGCATCGGACTGATCTCGATGGTCGGGATCTCGATGACCGAGGCGCCGAGGTCGACGAGCGCGCGACGGAAGGGGTCGACCTGGTGCCGCGCGCGGGTGATCAGCACGCGACGCCCGTGCAGCGGCCGCTTCGACAGCGTGTCCAGCCGATCTGCCATCTCGACGCCCGGGCCCAGCACCAAGAGCGCGTCACCTCGCAGGCCGTAGGTCGCCGCTTTGCGCGCGAGCTCACCAAGCGGAGCGGTCACGCGGTGCTGGCCAGGCTGGCCGGGATTGAGGATCAACGCAGCAGGGGTTTCGGCAGTCCTGCCGTCGGCCATCAGCGCGGTGATCCCTGATTCCCACCACCCAGACGCGAGCCTCAGCACGACGGTTTCGGCGCCTTTGACAAGCCCGAAGCCAATCGAGGCGGAGCGGCCCTCGATGGTGAGTGGGATGCCGCTCATCACTGGAGCCGCCAGCTCGACGATGAGGCCAGGCACAGATTCAAAATCCACGCCGGCGCGCTCGAGCTTCCCCGCGATCTCGCTTCCATTGGAGAAGGCGTAGGGATTGCCGGGGAAGAGAACTGTGACGCTGCGGCCGGTGCGCGCGAGCCGGATGATCTCGTCGGCTGATTCCAGAGGTGCGATGTCCGCGCGCGTGGATGCCAGGTGGAGAAGCGCCGCGCCGCACCCGTCGCTGCATCGGATGATGTCGGCTTCTTTGATCGCCTCGACCGCCTGCACTGTGGCAAGCCCGGGGTGCCCCGGGCCAACACCGACGAGCCGAACTCTGGTCATGCCTCCACCATCGCCGGGACCACCAAGAAAGGTTAGAGCTTTCGAGATACCACGTAGTAGGTGAGCGACGCCAGGGCCTCGACGGCCTCATCAGTGCCGAGCGAATCAAGTTGCTTGCGCGCAGAGGCCGCGAGCTCGCGCGCACGCTCGATCGCGCGCTGCGGTCCCCGGCTCGCGCGCACCAGTTCGACGACCGCCTGAGCATCAGTAGCGCTCAATTCATTTCCTGACTGGAGAATGCGCCCCAGCTTCGCGGCGATCGGTGCGTCTTCCATCGCCAGCATCAGAGGAATGGTCGCGAATCCCTCAGCGATGTCATGGCCGATCGGCTTGCCGATCTCGTCCTCGCTCCCTTCGTAGTCGAGGACATCGTCAGCAATCTGAAACGCTAGGCCCAGCAGCCGTCCGTAGGCGCGAAGAGCGACACGCTCAGGTCCCTCGATGCCTGCCAGAAGGGCGCCAATATCGCAGCATGCGGCGAGCAGCATTGCGGTCTTCGCCTCGATTCGCCGCATGTACTCCTCAACCGTCGTGTCGTATCGATGCCGGATCGCCTGCTGGCGCACTTCGCCCGCGCAGATGTCCATCACCGCTCGGGCGAGGATCGCGACTGCCTCTGGCGAGTCGGTCAACGCCGCCTGCTCGTAGGCCTTGGCGAAGTAGAAATCACCGACGACGATTGCGGGCTCGTCGCCAAGCTGGGCCGCCACGGTAGGTCGCCCCCGCCTCACCTGGGCGCGATCGATGACGTCATCGTGGACGAGGGTCGCCGCGTGAGTGAGCTCGACCGCCATCGCGGCCGGGGTCAGCCTCTCCAGGTGGTAGCTGCCGCATTTGGCTGTCAGGAGCACGAGCGCCGGCCGGATGCGCTTTCCACCGGCCGCGAACAGGTCAGCCATCGGCGCCGCGACCACATCGGGATCGCTTTCGATGAGGCGGCGCAGAGCAGCCTCAATGATTTCGAGGTCACCCGCCACCGGACCGAAGGTGCCTTGAGGCCGCGCCTCTAAGCCTTCGACTCCTCCCAGATCCGCACCTCCTGCGCCTCGATCGTGTCGCCGAAGAGATTGGCGGCGATCTCGTGGAAGTGCTCAGGCACGTCTGTCACAAGCACCTCGTGGGACGGTTCGCCACTGCCGGCCCGCAGCCGCGAATGGTCAAGGTGCCGCTCGACCTTGTCGGCAGTCGTCACCGCCGAGTCGATCATCTGGAAGGCGCCGGGGTAGACCCGCGCGATGGCCGGCTTCAACAGCGGGTAGTGAGTGCAGCCTAGGACCAGGGTGTCCGCGCCGAGCTGGACGATGTCAGCGAGATCGCGTTGAAGAACCTGCTCGGCGTGCTTGGATTCGGCCTGGCCTGACTCGACGATGTCGACCAGCTCCGGGCATGCCTTCTGGTACACGCCGACCATCGGGTCGAGCTCCTTGATCGCGTGCAGATATTCCTGACTGCGCATGGTGCCCTCAGTCGATATCACGCCGATGCGATTGTTCTTGGTCGCCTCCACCGCAGCCTGTGCGCCAGGGCTGATGACGCCCACGATCGGCACCTCGAACAGCTCACGTGCCTGGTTGAGCGCCGCAGCGGTCGCAGTGTTGCAGGCGATGACCACCAGCTTGACGTCGCGTGTTTCCAGGTAGCGGATGATGTCGAGCGCGAAGCCTCGCACCTCGTCCTGGTAGCGGGGACCGTAAGGAAAGTGGAGGAGGTCCGCGACGTAGATCGTGGACTCGTGCGGTAGGCGCTCCCTGATTGCCTTGAGCACGGTGAGCCCGCCCACGCCCGAGTCGAATATCCCGATGGGACGTTCGTCGCTCATCTGTCCACCAGGGCTAAACGTTCTTGATCGAAAGACGGTAACCAAGGCCCGGGACGGCCTCGAGGGTCAATCCCGGATTTGCCAGATCGGACAGCTTGCGCCGGAGGCGCTGCACATGGGGGTCCACCGAGTGATCGTCGAGGTCGTGCGGGTAGCCCCACACCTTGTCGCGGAGCTGAGCCCGTGTGAGCACGCGCTCGGGATTCGCGGCCAGCACTGCGAGCAGGTTGAACTCGGTCATGGTCAGCGGGATCTCCTCGTTCCCGACTTTGACCCGCCTTGCCGCGTTGTCGATCTGTAGGGCGCCGACAGTGAGGATTCCCTCACGCCCGGGGCCCGCTTCGGTCATAGTCGAACGCCTGAGGTGCGCGTTGATGCGCGCGGCCAGGATCCTCGAGTCGAAAGGCTTGGTGATGTAGTCGTCGGCGCCCACCTCGAGACCGACAACCTCG